>NZ_BQIJ01000009.1:0-218741 GCF_021602465.1 Pseudomonas urethralis | reverse complement strand
GGCCTGGGCTGCCCTGTGCGGAGAAATGCCGAACCGCTACGTAGGGGTTGTAAATACCAGCAGATGGGTCCTGGGCAATCTGCTGGATATAGGAACCACCCAGGGTGTTTGTCAGGACCGATCCGCCGGTTCCTGGGTGCGGAACGCCTGCTTCTTCACCGTTAAAGCGCGAGAATCCAGGGACGTATGTCAAATTCGGCGCCTTAATGACGCCGCCGCCTGGCCCACCCAGACCAAAGTCCCCTACTCGTAGTACGCTGCCGACAGTGGAATCGTAGTTAGAGGTCGTGAGGGTCGCTACGGCTGCGCTACCTAAGCCTAAGTTAGTCCTGGCAGCCGAGGCACTGGCACCTCCCGTACCACCTTTTGCAACTGGTAGGATTGATTCTGTTGCGACAGAGCCAAGTCCCAACCCAGCACGAGCATCTGCCGCAGTGGTGCCGCCAGTCCCTCCTTTTGCTACTGGCAAGATGTCGTAGTTGCCCGTGGTGCCCAGCGCGGCGAGCTTGGTGCCGTACTGGTTGACGATGGCCCGCAACGCATCGGCCGAGTCCTTGACGTAGCCCTGCATCGGAGCGAGGCCATACCCGCCAGCGGATACGGTAGCCCCTTGGTAGGCCGGCAGGATGCTCAGCACCGTAGCGCTCGCGATGTTGGCCACCTCATACCAACGGCCGTCAGGCCCTTGGAAGGCATCCCCCACCCTGGCATTCGCGGCGAAGTCAGTATTCGTGCCGACCGCCGATGTTTGGCCGGCCGTGATCGCGACCGTGCCTGATCTGTACCATGGCATGCGTGTTTCCTTTCAAAGGGGTTTCATTGGGCGGGATGCAAAGAGGGTTCGACCGTTCACGCTGAGCGCGTTGATACCGTCGAAGTTCTCGCAGTACATCTGCAGCACGTCGCGCCTTCCAGGCAGAAATCCTCCGAAATTCGCCCTGAATGGTTGGGTGGTTTGCACAACGTTTGTCACCGAGAACAGCGCGTTCGCAAGGACGTAGTCAGCATAATTTCCGGTCCAAGCCATTTGCGCGGGCGAGGCGTAATAACCTGCACCGGTGATGGGCGTTCCTGCGGTCGCGAATGAGTTGTTGGCTGGCTGGCTGTTAAGCAAGGCCAAGTTGGCCGACGTGACGAATGTCCTGTTGCCTGCCGCGTCCCGCACCGAAGCTCCGTAAGCATCCACTGGTGTGTTCGGCGTCATGTAGCTAGCACAGAACCAGTTGATCATCATCGGGTTCAACGCAACGCTGCCGTGTGCTGGCTGGTTGTTGTAGGCTTTGATACGGAACCCGGTCCAGTTCCCGGGGGATCCCGTAACGAAGAAGTTTCCGACCATCATGTAGTTGTCAGCATTCAGGAAGATCAGCGGACGCTCATAAGTGGTGACAGGCTGAGGAAACGTCACAGTTCCGTATTGAATTTGAGTTCCGCTTCCAGCCCCCTGGAACCCTATGTTCATGCGTCCGTTGTACCGGACGCTGAGCACCCGGTTGATCGAGTCGATCTGCGTGCGGATATTGTTGTTTGCGGCCCTGATCCCATAACTGCCTGCTGCCGAAAACGGCTCGCCACCCTGCGACAGGATCATCACCTGCCAGGTCCTGGTGCCTGGCTGTCGCAGCTGCAGCTGTCCGGTAGTTGCCCAAGCGGGCGGGCTCCAGGTGTTGTCACCGCCGTCAAACAGGGCGTCAACCACGACAAAGGACGCCGCTTGGATTTCTGGTATCGCGATGTACTGGTCGAACGCGTTGTTTCCCACGACCTGCATCATCTTCAGAGACCGGATCGGTGTAATGGTCGTGTCCAGAGTAATGGCCCCAGACGCATCCTTCGTCCGGAGCCCATAAATGTCAGCCATCAGGTCATCCTCCCCAGCGCGGCGCGTTCGATGCCGTTGGCGTCATAAACGTAGATCCCGCCGTTGTTGATGAGCACGCTGCCGCTGGCATCCTGGCCACGGAAGGTGAACACGCCGGTGACCATGTTCAGTTCGATCAATGGCCGGCCCTGAGCGTCCACGGCCTGTGACCTGAGCGTTCCGCTGTTCACGATCGTCTGGATGTAGGCCGAGTTGATGAACGCCTGGTTGATGAAGACCTGTCCGCCCTGCACCACGAACGGCGAAGAGAGCGTCCCATTCACCCCGTTCACCACCGCAAACCTGTCGGCGCTGACCAGGAACTGGCTTTGCAGGCCGGCCGGTCCGTTCTCGATGCCCAGCCCGATACCCGCCGCCACGTACTGGCCCTGGGCATTTAGCTGCATCTTCACGGTCCACATCGTGGTCAGCTTGCCGGCGGTGTCGGCATAGGCCGAAGAGGTCTGCTGGATCGCTGCCGAGTTGTCGGCAACCGAGGCGTTCAGCTGCTGTATCGCCGTGGCCGTGGCCTGCTGATTGGTCGCAACCGTCGTTTCAACCGTGGTGAGGCGGCTTTCATTGCCACCGACGCGGGCCTCCAGATTCGTGGTCCGCTGGGTCTGTGCAAAGTCGGCCTCTGCGCGCACCTTGACCTCTTGGGCGTAGCTGGCGGTACTGTCCCAGCCCTTCAGCGCATCCAGCAGCTCCCCTTCCCCGTCGTCATCACGGGCCGAGGCGCGCAGCGCCTGCAGGCTGCCTGCCGTAGCAGTGACCTTGCCGTCGACCTCGGCGATGTCGGCGGTGTTGGTGGCCACCTGCTGGGCCAGACCATTGGCAGTCTCGAGAGACTGGCCAACGTCGCCCCAAAGCGCGGCATTGGGTGGAGCATTCGCACCAGAGGCGTCTGCTGGAACAGGCTGCAGCGCCTGGTAGATGCGGCCATCAACCACGACCATCTGGCCCTTCTGGTAGGCCTCATCCTTGTCGTAGGCCTTGAGCCCATCCAGCGCGGCGATCTGCTCCTCCAGGCCAGGAATCTTCTGGATTTCCTCCAGCAGGTCCTGGCCAAGTTCGCTCTCGGTGATCTTGCCCGACAGCGCTGCCAGCATGGCGGTGACGTCGTTCGAGGTGGACGCGGCGATCTTGAGGAAGCCACTGACACCGTAGGCGTTGCGGGAGCGGATGAAGTAGAAGTAGTTGGTGAAGAACGCCAGGCCGGTGTGCGTCAGGCTGAGGCCTTGCCCCAGGTAAGTCGCCTGCACAGCGGGAGCCTGCGGGTCTTCGCTGTAGAAGTACTCGTAGGTGCCTCCGTTCAGCCCGTGCTGCACGTTGCTCGGGAACAGCGTGATGGTGTCGATCGTGGACTGCACCGTGCACGCCTCTGGAATCGGCGGGCCGTCGATGTTCACGGTAATGCTGGCCTCGCCGGACCTGGTCAGCGGACCCAGCGCGGCAACGCTCATCGTGTAGTTGCCCGAAGACAGTCCGGCAATCGGCAGCTGCAAAGTCGTCTCGGGCACCTGCTGGGCCTGCACCGCAGTGCTGCCCTGACGAATGGTGACCGCATAACCCGTGACAATGCCCGCCGGCTGCGTCCAGCTCAGCACGCCCTGGGTGACTTCGGCAGTCTCGTCGGGCACCCAGGCCAGATTGGTAGGACTGCCCAGGCCGCCGGCCGGTAGGCTGATGAAGCCGATGGGGTTGTACGGCTGGCCCACGGCATCGTCGAAGATCGCGGGCTCATATTGGGAGACCGTCACCGTGCAACCATCGTCGGCGGCCATGTTCCAGTCGGTGACGATGAACTCCCCGATGATGTTCAGGGACGGAAGATTGACGCGCACTACGCGCCCCGGCCTGCAGTTGTAGCCAGCAAAGTTCATTGGCAGCTGGAGCGAGCCGCCGGCACGCGCCCGGCGCAACTTGATATTGGCCAGGCGCTGCGCCTGGTAGGCATCGGTCACATACCCGAGCGACATCGATTCGGCTGCCTCGCCACCGTCCTCATCCACCCATTGCTGAATCCGCACTTCGGGAAAGTCGGTCTCGGCCCAGGTCTGCGAGGGATCGATGAACGTGCCGGTGACGATGTTGATCGCAGAGTCGTTGTTGACCTCGGTGGTGCCCGAGACCGTGCCGACGATCATGTCCTCGGTGATCTCGAAGTCATACGGCCCGTAGTAGGCACCGGCCTGCATCATCCACTTGCCGCCGACGCGGATCAGTTGGCCTGCGCAGGATTCCTCCAACTTCTGGATAACCTGGGTGCGCTGCTCGTCGGCGCCGATAACACAACCGGTACGGTAGCGAATGCCCGCCGTGCCGTCGGCGTTGGCCACGGCCTCGTCGCACACGTTCGCAGCGCTGGCAAAGGTCTCGAAAACAATCTCGTCATCCGGCACTTTGCACCGGGCGCGCAGGAACCAGAGCATGTGCAGCGCCGTGTTGTCGCTGTAGCCGGTCATACCGGTGCGCGGGTCGTAGATATCGTTTCGACCGCGCACTACGAAGCGCACGTCAGGGATGCCCGACGGGAATTTCTCGGCATTGTGCTTGAGCGAGAGCCGAACGAACGACAGACCCCGACCGATTTGAGTGTCGCGCCAGTCGCGGCAGTTCGCCCTCAGGAAGGCATTGACCTGGGATGGATCTACCAGCAGCTCGTAGGAGGCATATTCACCGTAGGTGGCGATCTCCTCCTCGCCCAGATAGATGCCATCCAGTCCAGCGATTGCGCCCTCGCTGAGTACGTACACCAGGTGCACCCACTCGCCATCGGTCTGATCGCCAGTCTGCTCCTGGGCCCAGACCAGAACGCCACCGGTGTTTGCTCGCCCGAGGATGAACCGAGCCGGGGCTTTCGACGAGCGCACAGTCTGTGCCGACGGCTCGCTGCTGACACTGCCACCCTTTAGCGCGGCATCCTGCTGAGAGCCGACAAACAGGCCCACGGCCCCGCCGATGATGGCGAAGCCAATGCCGCCAGTGACGAATCCTAGCGCTGCGCCGGCGGCGACCAGCGCAACCTTCCTGACTGCCTTGCTCATTCAACTCTCCAGACAACCAGGGGCTCGCAGGCGATACGCCCTACCCCATCCTCGGTCACCGACCAGAATTCGCCGGCCCAGAACACCGCCACGCCGCGGCCGTTCTCGCCGTCGTACATCGCCACATCGCCGCGCTGAATGAACGCTTGGTTGACGCGCTGAAAGCACGCGTCCCAGGCGCCATCGAGTGAGCCGTGAATCTTCTTCAGCAGGCGCTTCGCACCGGTTTCGGTGGTGTAGCGGCCCCGGTACTGCTCGGCCGGGTCGGTACCGCAAACCGCCACCGCGCAGTCGGCAGCGAACAGGCAGCAGTCAAATTCGCCCCATGAAAAAGGCCGCTCAGTGGCGGCCTTGATCGTGTGGGCAAGTTGGGTGGTCCAGTCTCGATTGCGCATGGTCTACTCGTAGCTGAAGGAAGGTGCGTCCTTGCTGGCCCCCCAGTAGATGGGCCAGTCGGCCATCTGGGCGACGGCAAAGAAGAAGCGGTCATCCTGATGGCGGGCGCGGTGGTTCTCATCGGTCCAGCGCTCGGTGGCGATTCGGCTCCACTCGGCCATGCGGTCGATGATCGGCACCCGTATGGCGTTGCCGTCACTGCCGTTGCCGCTGTAGGCGAACTGGGCCGCGTCCATGCGCCCGCTGAACAGAATGTCGGCCGCGTACTCGCCGGCCTGGTTGATCACCACGAACAGCAGCTTGGCGTTTCGCCCGCGACAGCCCTTCAGGCTGGTCTCGCTGATGATTGTGGCGTCCAGTCCATTGAGGGTTAGTTCGACGCTCATTGGCGATCCAGAGCTGCTGCTCTCTTGGGCCTGGCCAACTTCGCCGAAGGTGCCGACACCCTGGTAGGTGATGCCGTCCAGCACCAGGTCACCGGTGCCGGTATGGGCGAACACCATGCCGTCGGGGAAATCCAACTGACATGCGTAGACCGCCATGAAGCGGCCTTGGCCGATGATGTCGACCACTTGCTGGCTGAAGGGGAATGAACCCGCCATCAGAAAGCCTCCCTGAACTCGAGTGCGTCATTGGCCACCAAAGGGCGCAGCGTCAGCGAATGCGTGTCACTGGCTCTGCGCATCTCGGCATACGGCGCCTTGTATTCGACTGCGGCGCCAGCAGCGATGGCCTTGCGGATCGGCTTGTTCACGTTGACCACCACCTGGCCGGCAGCGTCAGAGGTGGCATCGTCGATGACTTCGAACATGACCCCGCCGATGGTGATGTAGTCGCCCATAGAGAACACCTTCTTGTTCGGCGTCACCCCCCCCAGCCGCATCGAGGAGGCCTGGGCAACGGCCGCGACCACCACGGGCTCTCCAATCGAGTCGGTGCGCGTACGGGTGAAAGCCGGCAAGTTGAAGGTGTTGAACATGCCCTGCAGGCGGCCAATGAACGCCGTCAAGATTCGTTCCTCATCCCGGGACAACGCGGAGAACGTCAGCTGGCACTGCCAGTAAGCCCCCGGGTAACCCACGATCTGCTGGGCATTCGACAGAGTCGAAGTGAACGCCCGGTTGTTGTAGACGACGCCCCAGGTCATTTCACTCGGGCACAGGCCTTCCGGCCATGCGATTGCCATGTAGGTACTCCTGGTGATCGGTCTGGTTACTGAGAAGGGCCTTTGTGCAAGTCCTTCAGGACCATCTGATAGCCGAGCTGCGCACCCTGACGTGCCGCTTCTTGGATACGCGCCAGCAGCAGCGCCTCAGCAGCGGCTTTATCGGTGTCCTTCTGACATTGAGCCATTCATGTTCTCCTGGCTGTGTATCAGCCCTTGCGCAGCTGCTGCCGCGCAGGACCGTTACTGCGGAAGTCCTTGAGGACCATCTGATAGCCGAGCTGGGCGCCCTGACGTGCCGCCTCTTGAATCCGCGACAACGTTGCGTCGTCGGCAGAGCCCTGCACCACGATATGCTGCTGGATAGGCGGCATCGAACTGCTGACACCCTGGCCACTGCTGGATGCCTGAATGTCACTGAGGGTGCGGTCGAGCTTGGCGCTCGTCCCAGCAGTGGTAACGCGCTCCCCCTTCTGGAGCAACCAGGTGCCTTCACGCGGCACGCTGTCGATACCATCGTGCGCCATACCGACTAGGGCCAAGCTGCTGGCCAAGCCGGTGGTGCTGGTGATGGCAGCAGAAGCCGGCGCGGCGTTGGCACCGAACGACGCCAGGGAGGCCATAGCAGCCGCGGGAGCGTAGGCGGCCGCCATGGCAGTACCGGTCGCTGCGGCCAAGGCGGCGGACGACGCCGCAGCCGCATCACCGATGGCCGCATTGACCGCCATCTGCAAACCGACTTTCACGAGCATGTGCAGCAGGTCATCCGCGATGCCCTCTGCGAAGTCGCTGAAGTTGAACTCGCCGGTTTTTACGAACCCGACCAGCTCATCTTCCAAGCTGCCGAGCGCGTTACTCGTCACGTCGTACATCTGCGATGACAAGTCGCGCGCGTGATCGGCATAGTCCTGCCAGGCGTCCTTGGCGCCATCCAGCCAATTGGTCTGAAGCTCATCCTGCTTGCTGTAGTAGTCGACCTGCATCGACAGGCGCTCTTCCAGCGAGGATTGCAGCAATTCCGTTTCCCGCTTGAACAGGCTCTCGCTGATGTCTCCAGAGTTGCGCTGGGCCTGTAGATCGGCGTACTTCTGGTCGAACTCCTGGCGTATCTCAAGAATGCCCTGCAGGCGCTCGCGGGTCTTGTTCCCCATGCCAGCGCCTACAAACTCCATATTCAGACCAGACTGAGCTGTCGCATTGGCCGCGGCCAAAGTCGAGGCATACGACGCGGCCTTGGCATTCTCCTCGTTCGCGATCTTGAGCTGCTTGAGCTTGTCCAGTTCCTCGGCCAGGCCCTTCAGCTTGACCTGCTGCAGCGATGTGATGCCCTTCAGCTTGCCGGATTCCACTTCAAACTGCAGTTTAGCGACTTCCGTTGCGTCTTTGCGTTTATCCACCTCGGTATTAATGAGCGCAATTTGTCGGCGATAGCCTTCTTCACTGCTTTCAAACTGGGACTGAAGCTGCTTCGCAGCATTCGCAGCGGCCTTAGCTGCAGCTTGCGCGTCGGCAGTCGGAGCCTTAAATGTTCCGCGAGCCCCCTCCTTATTCAATAAAGCGAGAGCGTCAGCAATTTCTTTGATCTTGCCGCTAGCCTGACTGGAGGAGCCAGCCTGGTCGATTTTCACCCACAATTTGTTGTAGCGGGCATCCATTTTGTCCAGATCGTCAGCTACACCAGCTGCGAGCTTCGAAGAGTTTTCCCTGACCTTTCCGATTACCTCAGTAGGCTTTGACAGGTCAACCCCGTCAAAAGCACCACCGATGATCGTAACAAGCCCCTTGATCGATCGCCCGGTAAGTTCAAAGGCATACGCCACAGCCAAGGCGGATTTGGCGCTGATGTCCAAGATAACGCGCAGGCCCTCTGAAAGCGCGGTTACCGACTCGGTGTCTTGGCTCAGATCAAATAAAATGCCTGAGTAATCAGCAAGGGTAGGCATCAGGGCAGCAGCAACTTGGTTCTTTATCCCCGCCATGGACTGTTCGGCTAGCCATCCAGCTGCTGCCAAATTCTGGGTGGCGACAATAGTCTTCTCGTCCATGATGGCGCCGGCTTTCTCAGCTGCGTCGCCCAGCACCGCAAACCCGGCCCCATTGTCCCGCAGAAGTGGGAGTAGTAGGGTCGCATCGTTTGCCAGCGACTCCATCTGTTGCGTCATTTCGGCCTGACTCAACCCAGCTTTTTGCAGGCTAGTTGCGAACAGCTGTAATGCCTGAGGGCCAGACAGATTGCGAAACTGCTCAGCGGTGACCCCTACCTTGGGGGCGATTGTTTTGAAAAAATCTTGAAGCTCGCCACCGCCATTCAACAGAAAGTCGCCGACCTTGTCGTTGACGTCCTTGAAAATGTCGGCAAGCTTGTCATTTTCGACGCCTACTGCCTTAGCGCCAGCGGCGTACTTCTGAAATTCTGTCGTGGTGCTACCAGCGACCGAAGCGAATCGGGTGATTTCTCCAGCAGCCTGCACGGTGGAAACGGTAAAAGTTGCCAGTGCTGCGACACCAGCCGCAACCCCAGCGCCAACGGCAATTCCTGCAGCCTTAGCTCCTTTCTCAACTTCCTTGCGCCACTTTGCAGAGCTTCGCTCGGCCTTGTCCATCCCTGCTACGAAACCGCCAACTTGGGCAATAATATCCAGAGTCAAAGTGCCTAATGACTTTGAGGCCATCTCTTTCTCCGAGCAAAAAAAAAGCCCGCAAAGCGGGCTTATGTTGAGGCGGTAACTACCTACTGAGGACTTTGGCTTTCGCGGCCTCGAACTCTTCAGGAGTAAGATGACCGCGCTCTTTCAATGCTGCCAACTTTTCAAGCTCCTGATAGGAAGCCTGCTCAGATGGTTCGGGTTTTGACTGGATCACAGACTGCTGTGAGTCCGGATGTCTTACCGCGCTCACAGACCAAATGAAGGCTGCAATCCACCCGATACCGGTCCAGCCGAGAAGTAAGATCACAAAGAATATCGGTACTTTGTTGTGATGGCGGCGCGCTACCGAGATGATGAATGGAAGGAAGTACAGTACAACCATCCCTATAAGCATTGGCACTGCATCAAATGGTGCTGAATTTGCGGACATGACCTGGGCTCCCTGTCTCCCTGCCGTAGAGGGTGGCAATCTACCACCTCCTCGCGGAATGACCAAAACCATCAGGTCCACGTCGCCATAGCCAGGTCCAAACTGGCGGCTACCTGATCCCCATGCCTCATGAAATCATCGGGGGCATAAGGCTCTGGTCGGACCTTGCGGTCACGGACCTGGTTGGCCAGCATCGATGCCAGCAATGCAGCACCTCGCTCCACGCGCATTCCCACGTGAAGCGAGCCGCGACGCCTCTGGTACTTCACCCAGGAATGGAATTCGCGCAGGCTCAGGTTTTCTTGCGCTTCCGCGATCGTGCGGCCGCCGACTCCGGCGAGGACGAGTTCGTGCCAGAGCTCGTCGAGGTCGGTGAGCTCGTCGTCTTTCCCAGGTTGTTCACCTCATGGATGGCGGTGAGCAGCGCTACGGTGAGGTTGCCGTCCAAGGCACCAAGGCGCTTGGTGCTCTTCGGGTCTTTCGCCAGCTCAGCCTTATCCAGAGGGCCATGGGTGATATCCAAGACCGAAAAGACAGGCTGCCCTTCCTCGTTGCAGATCGCTGCGGCAATGCGACCGGCGATGCTGTCTTGGTGGCCTGCTGCAGCCAGAACATCACTGACGGCTGTCTGGTAGCCCAGAGGGCGCACAAATACTGTACCGGTGAGCTGTTCGCCGCCCTGGCGCCAGGTGATTTCCTTTTCAACGGGCCGGCCAGTGAACGAGCCGACCTGCTGCAGCGTTTCAATATTGAGCTTCATGGGCTACCTCAGGCAGTTTTGCGAATCCAGGCGGAGCCTCCCGAGCGCTGGATGGATACCGCGGTGCTAACAACAGCGTTGGCGGCGAAGTCGAAGGGGAAGTCGGCGACATAGCCCTGGAAAACGAACCAGGTGCGGTCCTCGGGCAGCTCGAAGTCGTCGCCGGCCGTGGCCACCGTGGGGAAGGATGTCTGCTTGCCCTCCGCGTCCACGGGACCATCGGACCAACCCACGGCCCAGCGCAGGGTGGTGTCGCCATTGGCCTCGGATAGCTGATGGAGACGAATGTGGCTCGGGCTGTCCGGATCAGCGTTGATGGTCAGCGAGGCCTGGCCAGGTGTACGCAAGCCCGGTTTGTAGGTGCGCTCGTTGGAGCTGAGGCACGTGTCCTCGATCTGCTCCTTGGGCGATCCGCCGGGGTTGAAAGCCGTTGCGCACTCCACTTCCATCACGGTCATTGGACCGGTGCCAGAGGTTGGCGGTACCAGGGCAAAGACCTGGGTGCCTTGGGTCAAAATCGACATGGTGGTCTCCTGTCGGGCAAAAAAATGCCCGCAATTGGCGGGCCTGGTTGGCTCAACGGCGGACTATCCAGTCCACGTCGAAGCTGGTTCGAAAATTCTTGGTCGCTGAGTCGCGGGACTCGCCGCCCCAGCGGGTGACGTAGGCACGCAACTCAATTGCATCGCGGATCGCATCGCGCACCTGGCGCACTGACTTGCTGGTGGTGCCGTACACGTCGACCTGCAGGGTGAAGCCATCGGCATCAGGCCGGCCCGCCAGGTAGTTCTCTGGACTGCCGTTCACCAACTGCCATACCGCATAGGGCTTGCCCACGCCTTCAGGCGCCTCACCGAATGGGTACATGCGCAGGTCAACGCCACTTCCCAGCAGCGCGGTGACACCAGGGTCAGCCGCGCAAACGCGTTCAATGGGTGGTGTCATGAGGATGCAGCCTTCTTCGCAGCGCGCCGGATAGCGCGGTCGATCGCCTTCTCGTACTCGGTGACGAAGGTGTTGGTGACTTCGCTGATGCTGTTGGCCAGGGCCGGTCGCATGAACGGGACCGCGGCCATGTGCTCGGTACCGAACTCGAGCAAGCGCCAGTGAGGCGTCGGTGCGTTCGGGCTGAGGTCGCCGCCATCCTTGAGCACGGCGCCGTGCAGCACGCCGATCCGAAACCCCAGGTTGCCGGTCTGCTTGAACAGCCGTCCATTCCAGCGCAGGGCGATGTTGTCAGCGATGGATCGCCCAGTGGCCTTGTCGTCGATCCGCTCGGCGCGCTCCTTGGCGTTCTGCATCACCACCTGGGCGGCTTTGCGCAACGCGGCCCTACCACCCTTGCGGCGAACGTCGTAGCTGACGGCGTCCAGCTTGCCCAGCAGGCTTTCCAGCCCGGTGATGCTGAACTCGACGCCGTCAGCCATCCTTCACCCCCTTCTCGACCAAGATCGTCAGATAGTCGAGGCCGGACTTGTCGTCGGCCAGAGGTGGCCCGACGATGCTGTACACATCGCCCCGGTAAAGGATGCGCATGGTTGGAAGAACACCTGGTCGGTACCGGATTACCATCCTGCCAGTGGCCTGTGCCTGGCCGGCCTGGGCCGAGATGAAATCTCTCGCCGATAGATCCTCTACGCGCGCCGGGCACTTTGGCCATCGAGTTACCCATTCAGGCTCGCCGAACTCCAGGGTCACCGGATCGCGCACTGGCACCAGCTCCTGGATATCGATCCGGTGCCGGAGCTTCCCGGCCTGCATCACACACCCATCCGGATGCGGTATGGCATCAGAAGGTGTTGCGAGGCCAGCGGCAGCTCGGTGGCAATGGTGCCGGTCACCACGTCCTCGCGGTTGGCGAACAGGTGCCCAAGCTTCAACAGGCAAGCCGCCTGGATAGAGGGGTTGAGCACCATGCCGTAGGCGATGGCGTCGGCCTGGCCATACGCATCGGCCAGAGCCTGGCGGGCGTGGTCGAGCAGTCGGCAGCGCAGCGAGTGGTCCTGCTCAGCCTCCGCTGCAGCGACAGCCGCGGCGTTTGCCTCCTTGGCCTGTTGCAGGGAAGCAGATACGCCGGCACGGGCGCTGTCGAGTGATATCTGGTCCAGGTAGAAGCGGCGGTTCAGGAACTGCATGGCCGCCTCCTCTGCCGCATCAAGCTGCGCCTGGACCAGCACCTGATCCTCCGGCTCGGCCAGCAGATGATGCATGGCCACGTCGATGGCGATCACGGACATGGATCACTCCTTGGGCTTGGTGGCCGCTCCCTTGCCGCCCTTATTGGCCGGCTCCGGTGCCTTCTTGTTCTCTGGCTCCTCGGCTTTCTTCACGGCGTACTCCTCGATCAGGCCGTTGCGCAGCAAGTCACGAGCACGCAGCTCGTCGACGGTGATTTCTCGGTTGCGCTTGACGTACTCGCCACCGTTGTTGAAACCCTTGATGGTTTTGACTTTGACGTCTGGCATGTGCGGTAACGCCCGGTTTCCCGGGCGCGCTCCTGAGCTGGTTACGGGGTGGCTTCGAATTCACCGTGCACGAACGACTCTGGGCGATACACCGCCAGTGCCAGGCGCTCCTCGGCGCGGATGGTGACCATGTTGGTGCGGAAGTTGTCACCGTCTTCGGTGGAGACCTCGACAGCCGCTTCCTCGCGGTCGAATACCTGGGCCGCGATGTTCATCGCGCCGACCAGAAACTCGCCCTCTGGCACCGCGTTGCTGTCCACCACCGGCAGCTTCCACAGACGCTGGACGCCGCCTTCTTGGACGTTCACCCAGATGTAGGAGCCGTTGGCGTCCTTGGTCAGCTCGATGTCTGCCCAGTCCACAGGGTTCAGCGCGATGGCCGAAGCACGGTACTCGGCAACGCGCACCTGCAGAATTGCACGGCGCAGGGTGTCGATCTTGGTGTCGCCGGTTTTGCGCAGCGCCTCGTTGAAGGCGGTGGCCTGCGGGATCAGACCCAGCAGGTTCTGCCCGGTGCCGTCGCCGGCCAGCAGCTGCTCCTCTTCCTTGTACTTCAGGCCGTAGATCGCGCGGCCGTTGATGTAGCTCTGCAGGAGCGGGATGTCCGACAACACCTGCTTGGAAGCGCGGAACCAGTGGGCAATGGTGATGACGTTGGTGGTCTTCAGTCCGAAGGACAGATCGGACTGGGCCTTCGCGGCCCCCTCACCCGCCTGGGGTGCGGCCATGTTCTGGAAGCCGGTTTCCTGCACGAACTCGACCGCGTTCGAGCCGGTGCGTCCTGGCATGATCAGGTCGCGGATGGTGAACTCGCGCTCGGGACCCACCACGATCCCGGGCACGCGGGTCGGCTGGATGCCGACGCCGACGCCACCGGTGCCAGTGGTAGCGCTGGTAATGTTGGTCACGGCCTTCCGGCCCACGCGGACGATGCCGCGCCCGCGAGTTTGCAGCGACTTGAAGTCGTCGCACTCGGTCAGCTCCTCGCCAGCCGACTTGAAGTCGACCGGATCGTTGGCGGAGAAGCGGCGGGCCATCTTCTGCTCAATCTCCTGCAGGCGGTCCTGCAGGCCCAGGCCGTCCTTCACCAGGCCATCGAGGATGGTCTTGGTATCGGCCAGGATTGTGCCGTGCGACTTGATCTCTTCAGTGGCCTTGGCGGCGAACGCCTTGATCTCTTTGTCGCGCTCATCGAGCAGATCGTTGACCGCTTTCAGTTGCAGCTTGTCTTCGGCGTGCTCTTTGCGCTGGAACTGGCGGTGTTCGGAGCGAGCCTGGTTGCTCATGGCGTTATGCATGATGAATCCTCAAAACGATGGTAGAGAAAGTGCCGGGCGCGACTTCAACGCCTCGACGATTTCGATTGCTGCCAGGTCGCCCTCGGACTCGCTCCGGAGCAGGTGCTGCAGGCCACGGTTGGCAATCACCGTAGACTGAGTTTTCGAGAAGCCTGCCTCGCGCAGGAGCAACTCAAATTCGGGCATCGATGGCAGGCCGCCATGGGCCAGCTTCGACTTGATGGTGTCGGTGCGCGCCTCGTCGTTGGCGGGCACGGTGACAATGGAGATCTCGATCAGGTCCAGCTTGGTCAGGGTGCGAATGCGGGTCTTCTCGTCGAAGCTCGATTCGCGGACGTAGTAGCCAATCGACAGGCCGGTGATGGAGCGGGTCTGCATGCCGCGATACGCGATACGGGCATAGGGCGCGTCTTCCAGCCAGAGCTCGCCGGCACCAAACAGCCCCCGATCATCTTCCTTGAGGCTGCTGATGTCCCAGCTGCCGATGGGCTCGCCGGTTCGGTGCTGCCAAAGGACCGGGAAGGTTCGCGACTTGGCCTTGGCTTCCTCGATCGACTCAAGGAAGGCGCCAGGCGCGACCACCTCGTTGTAGCTGTCGACCACGCCGAACACCGAGCCGTAGCCAGAAAAAAGGCCGTCGTCGCCGACAGCCTTCACGTCATAGTCGAAGGAGCGGTACTTGACCGCCGCCAGTCGATCCTTGTGTCTCATGGGGTATTACCTCTTGGCTGGTCGTTGAGCCAGTCGAGCAGCGCCGCCTTAGCCTGGTTGGCGCCGCCGGGGTCTTCGCCCAGCTTGTCGATCGGCAGCATGTTGGATTGCACGGTGAGCTTTGCCGCGTTCCCACCTTCAGGCGGCAGGTTCTCTTTGCGCCGGCAGTCGTCTCGGGTGTAGATCCCGTTCTGCGTCATCGAGCTGTAGAAGGCCGCCCGCGCCGCGCTGTCCATGCGCAATAGCCCCTCCGGGTTGAACTTCACGTAGAAGCGCCGCCGCTCATCTGGGCGCAGCAGGCGCCGGTTGGCGCACATCTCGATGCGTTTGATCCAGGGCAACAGGGTGAAGGACAGGAAGCCGATCATCTGCTGCTCCATGCCAGTACCCCAGCTGGTGGAGTTCTGCGTGTGTCCGACCATCCAGGGCGGCACGCGGAACCAGCGGCAAATTTCCTCGACGTTGAACGCCCTGGTCTGCAGCATTTGGGCATCCTCGGGCGTCATGGATACCTGTTGGTACTTCATGCCCGCTTCGAGAACCATCGTCTTGCCGTGGTTCGTCGCGCCGGAGAACTGCTTGATCATGTCCTCGCGGATGTCCTTTCGCTGGTCCGGCTTGAGGATCTGGTCGGTGGACAGCACTCCGCCCAGCTTCATGCCGTTGGCGAACATCTTCGCCGCCGACTCATCAGCGGCCATGGCCGAGCCAAGTACCTGCCGCCCGTAGGCCAGCGGCGACAGGCCGCAAAGCGAGTCCACCCCGAAGGCTCGAACGTGAACCATCTGATCCTCGGTAAGCGTGTGAGGCTTGCCGAAGTTGTCGGTGTAGCGGTACTCGATGGAGCCGTCCGCCAGGCGCCGCGGGGGCGACATGTTCTGCGGCAGCAGGAACTCTAAGCTCGTTAACGTCCGGCCGCTCTGGTGGGGCTCGCAAAATGCGTTCCCCTGCAGGAGCAGGCTGGCCATTACGTTCTCCCAGAACTCCACCGGAGTTTGGTCAGCGTTCGGCTGTTGGCTGATGACGAAGTTGACCGGGTGAGAGCTGGCCACCACTGGCGCACCGTTCTTGTCCTCGTACAAGGCGATCGGCAGTGTGGCGATGGTTTCAGCGATCAAGCGCACGCAGGCCCATACCGTAGAAAGCTGGAGCGCCGTTTGCTGGCTGACCACCTTCCCCGATGCCGAATCGGTGCCGTAGAAGGTGTTCCAAAAGGCGGAGTCGGTGAGGCCGATCTTGCGCCCCGCCCAGCCCGCCAGGCTCGATGCCACTCCCGGCTCGGCCGACTTCACCAGGGCCTGGCCGAGGATCTGAGTGAGTGATTTAGCCACCGATCAACCCCTTGCGAATGAAGCCCGCGGCGACCAGTAGCGAGCCGGCCGCAGCCAGCAGCGCGTAACCCAGGCCGGCCAGCACGTATACGCCAGCGACGCCCAGCAGCAAGCCGCCGGCGGCAAGCAACAGAAAGATGATCAGGCCAGTTTTCATAGGTAGTCCCGTTAACCAACCACGATTGGGCTGGCAAGAAAGTCATCGAAGTGGCCGGAGTCGTCGATACCGAGCTTGATGGCCACGGCGCAGCCGGTGATCAGGCTCACCATGCCGTCGATCTTGTTCTCCGGGCGCTCCTTGTTGGGGTAGATGTTGTCCTTCACGTCCAGCTTCGCCACCACGTTGGAGGCCATCCAGGTCAGCACCGGACAGTCACCGTGGGCCAGCTTGCGCTGCAGCACCAGAGCCTCGACCTCTTTCATGGGCTCGCTCAAGTTCTGCACTGTCTGGCGCAGCTCCACCATCGGCAAACCTTCGGCGTCCATTTCCTGAGCCAGCTGGGTGGCCTGCCATGGGTCGTAGGCGTAGGCCCGGATGTCGAAGCGACCGGCAAACTCGCGCATGTCCTCCTTGATGACTTCGAAGTCAGTGACCTCCCCGTCGGTCAGGGTCAGCAGGCCGAGAGCATCGAACTCGCGGTACCGCGCGGTGTTGCTGTCCAGCTCCTCCAGCACCCGCGCCTCTGGCAGGTAGTACCTGGCGTGGATATGCCAGAACGGATCGTCGCCATAGGGCGGGAAGATCAGCAGGTTCGCAGCAATGTCGATCTTGCTCGCCAGGTCGAGACTGCCGTAGCACGGACGGCCCTCCAGTTCTGCAAGACTCTTCCTGACCGGGGCCTCTTTCCAGCGCAGCATGTTGAGCCAAGCATTCTTGGCGCCTACCCACTCATTCAGGTGCTTGGTGCGGAAGGTGGCCTGCTTGGTTGCCGACTGCATCGCGTCACGCTGGCGGGCCAGCAGGAAGTCCTCGCCGACCGAAATGCCGAAGTTCGGATTCGCCTTGCGCAGCGCGATCTCGCTGGTCCAGTCATCGCCATGGTCAATGGTGTAGAGCGCGGGCCAGAGATCCGGACGCTCAATGACCCCTTCCAGCATCCGCTCGGAGTCGCGGATCAGCTGGTGGCACGGCCCGCCGATGCTGGAACCCGCAGTGGTGATGACTAGCATGATTGGCTGCTCGCGGGCGCCCATGCCGGTTTCCATGGTGTCGTAGAGCGTCGAATCCTGATGCTCGTGGTACTCGTCGACCACCGAGCAGGACGGTGAAGAGCCGTCGCCAGGTTTGCCAATGACCGGTTCGAAGCGCGACCCATCGGCCAGGACGACCATGTTCGAGGCGTTCACATCGACGCCATAGTGCTCTCGCAGGTCATCAGTCCGTTCGACCATCAGCTTGGCCGGCCTGAACACCTCCCAGGCTTGCTTCTCCGTGGTCGCGCCAGAGTAGACCTCGGCGCCGAACTCTCCGTCGGCGACGAACATGTACAGACCCACGCCGCCGCCGATGATCGATTTGCCGTTCTTCCTTGGTACGAACACCAGAATCGTCCGGTAACGGCGGGTACCATCCTTCTTGCGTACCCAGCCGAACGGCAAGCAAACCGAGAAGAGCTGCCAGGGCTCCAGCTTGATCAGCTGCTTCTTTCCGCCCCATTTACCCTTGGTGTGCGGCAGAAGCTGCAGGAACTTAGCGACTTTCTCCGCCTTGGCGGGATCGAATTTGTACGGAAAGTCCTTGCGCTTTGAGGCGGCCATGTCGTCGAGGTGACGCTGGGCCAGCAGCTGGATCCATTTGCAGACGAGGATCTTACCGGCGACGACATCCTTGGCATACTTTTCGGCCGCCTTCATCAGCGGAAATTTCACCTTGGCCATCACAGCTCCGCGAATGCATTGCCCTTCGGCGCGTCTTTTTTACCCCCGCCCACCTTAGACCGGTCAGCCGGTGTCATGCCGAATTTGCCGAGCATGGCCTCCAGGCGCACTAGCTTGGCGGCAGGGAAATCGAGTGGGTCGTTGCGGAACTGGGCCAGTAGGTTGGCGGCCAGTTCCAGGCTGAGTCGGTCGGAGTTGGTCAGCACGTCCCGCGGGGCGTACTTCGCAATCTCCTTCCAGGCGTGGAGCACTGCTCCGTTGATGTGAGCCGGCGGTGCGGTCAGCTCACCCACCGGTTCGGCATCCTCACGGTGACGCTGGGGGTCTTTCTTGAACGCACCGGTCAGCTCAAGCACGTTGGTCGGCTTGCGCGGTCGGGCCATTTTGAAAACCTGAATTTTGCGGAAGTGGAAAAAAAGCTGAGGGCGCGGTGTCCGAGCGAAAGGGCCTGAACTTTTGACCCTCCCCCTCCCCATAGACGAGATTCCGTCTCATTTTCGCAGTTTTCGATCATTTTTTGATCGACTTCGACTCTCGCTGCGTCTTCGCCTTGTGACAGTCGCGGTTGATCGCCCGCAGGTTGTTGTCAACGTCGGTGCCGCCGTGGGCCAGGGCCACAATGTGGTCAACCTCATGTGCCTCGCGGATGCGGCCGAGCTTGGCGCAGTCGTCACAGCGGCACAGGTACTGATCTCGCTTCAGGATTCGCTCACGTTTGCGCCGCCAAGGGCGGCCACCACGGCCTGACCCCTTGCGTGTCGCCCATGCCTTGGCCTGCTCGGCAGCCAGGTCGGCGTGACCATCGCAGTAGCCGTTGGCGTTGCGATGCAGTGAGCGGCAGCCTTGGGCCCGGCACGGTCGCTGCGGCCTCAGCGGCATGGAGCGCCACTTAAGTAGGTGCTGGGCGGGGCATCGCCGTCACCCTCATCTGCCAGGGCTTCGATCAGTGCCAGGTTCTGGGTCGCGATCTGCTCCAGTAGCGCGGTCTGCTTCTGCTGCTCGGCCAGCACGTCGCTGAAGCTGGGTTGCAGCTGAGCCGTGATGCCCGCTTCAAGCACAATCAGCTCACAACTCAGTCGATCCGCCGCTCCCGCCAGGTGCTGAGTCAGTCGGTCCCGCACCTCGGCTTTGATCGGGAACGGAACGTTGACCACCAACAGGTCGCCCTTCTTCGGGCTGAGCTTCTCGATCTGATGAGAGAAGTTTTCGTGCTCGCTCATATGCCACCTTTGTCCATTTGTTGATCCATTCGCGCCGGGCGGCGCATCCGCTGCAGGCCATTACTGAATCGCTCGGTTCAGAGCCTCATCGGCTTTGTCTGCCGCCTGGGTGGCAGTAGTCGCTGCCTTCGAGGCCTTAGCCGCAGCGCTGTCGGTTCGCTTGGTCAGTTCGTCCATGAGCTTGTCACGCTCAGCCATCGCGGCATCGTAGGCCTGGCGGATCTCGTCCACCTGATGGGACTGGGTACTTGCCATGGCCCAGTAGGCAGACTGCCAACCCAGCACCGCGCCGCCAGCGATCAGCACCACAGCAATGACCCACACCTCCGCGCGACGCCACCAGCGGCGAGCAATGAATTCCAACGCGCACTTGTCCATCAGGCGGTACCTCCAAGCTGGGAGCGAAGCCGGGAAATCTCGGCGCTCTGACTGGTCACCTTCTCGGTGAGCTGGCCCACCTGACTGGTGAGGGCCTCGATCTTCCCTTCCATCCGGCCCACTGCTGCTGCGAGCTCGTTGCGCTCTTTAGCGAACTGATCCGCTCGGGCCTCAGCCAGCTTGCGGGCCTCGCGCTCGGAGTCGAGTAGTTCATTCAGTCGCCGGACTGTGCCGATGTCGGCGTTGTCCATCGCGCGATCGGCTGCATCCTTCGACAGGAATTTGCGCAGCCACAGAAAGCCGCCCAGCAGGACGGTGCCCGTTCCGCCCAGCCAGGTGGCTGTGCCTGGGCCGAAGTCGGTCGGGTCCATCCAAATCTCCAGAGACAAAAAAGCCCGCACTGGGCGGGCAAGGGAGCTACGCAGAAAGGGTTAAATCTGGTGGCTATAGAAGAGCGAGTAGGATTCGATGCCGTCGTTCGGCTGCTTGATGCCGGCGTTGGAGTAATGAATGGCTCTAATGCCCACCTTCTGGGTCTCGCCAATCTTTAGGCCAAGACCGATGCGATCCTCGAAGTTGAAGGCGGAGCCAAGGTCCTGATCACCAGCGGAGGTGCCGGAGAACACCGCAACGCCAATACCGGCCTCAACAAATGGCTTCACATCGCCGCTACCGAATTCATACACGAACACGGGAGCGAACGAGAGCGAGTGAGCGCCACTGGAAGCATCTCCTGCCTCCCAATAGGTATACCCAGCATCCCAGTAGCCGGTGAGACGGCCAACGCTGGACTCAAACCAGCTCTTGTCCCAGTTGAAGCCAAAGCCTACGCGCGCTGTGAGGCCGCCTTGACCGGTCGCTCCGAGCGCCCCCGAAAGCTCAGCGGCTCCGGCGGACGCAGCGAAAAGGGAAAACGCTGCAGCAGTTATGAAGGTTCTCATCACTAGGATCTTCCATGTTTGTTAGCAAGCTAATAGAACCATAGTGCTATCAAAAAACCATTTGTTACAAGGAAAATCTATATCCACAATGCCGCTTGTAGACCTTGGTAGTAACGGAACGGGGATGCTTGCCCAAGTCCCGAGTACGGATTACAAAGAAACATTGCACATTTCGACGCGCTAGAAGGAACTAGAGAATGTCCGCTGGGAACATCTACGTCATCGCCTACAGCCTCCACGGGGAGAGCCGTGAATTCATAGTCCGCGCCGAGCGGATGGATGACGCCGAGGCTTGGCACTGGGCGGCCTGCGAAGCTGGTGTAGGAGTCATTCCTAAATTCACCGCTTCGGATATCAAGAAGGTCTCTCGACCCGCGGCTGAGCGCTTCGGGATAACCGACGTCCAATGGCGGAGGTCAGCCAATCTATGAAATACCGCGTTGACTACAACCTCAAAGGCCATAGCAGATTCTGGATCTGCGACTGGTCTACTAGCCCGAGCGAAGACAACGTGCTTACCGCTCTCCTCCGCCTACATGCTCCCGCTGACACCCTATCCGAGATGCGTGCGCCGCATCGTTTATCACATGATCAACTGCGAATTGCGGTCGCCGATCTGGGCATTTCGGATGTGCGCATTGAGGGCAACGTATAGAGCGCTCGCAGCACAAAAGCCGACGCTGGCAAGTACGCCGGTCACTGCAAGGGCGCCGGTACTTGGCTCGGCCATAGGTGCTCCACAGAAAAGAGAAAGCCGCTCATGGCGGCAAATGGCTCCGTGCTATCGTCAAAGCCTCAACAACATCCAAAGGACGGAACCATGGCGAAAACAAACATTGAGCGTTTCGATGAAATCAGCGCGGACATACTGGCGCACCTATACCAGGCTTTCCCAATACCCGCGCCTGTGACCCCCAAGGTCGCCGGGCTCCCAGAACTTGAAGTCCTGAGTAACGATCCAGGGAGCGAGGACTCAGTTACGCGTGGGGAGCGAGACCCGGAGACTGAGTTCTTCGAAGCAAGTTTGGCGTGGCTGACTCACTCTGGTTTCATCCTCAAAAAGGATGGTGGTCACTTCCAATCCAAGTATGTGCTCACTTCATACGGCCTGCAGGCACTCAAGCACGTACCGACGCCGTCTCTGGGAAGCGAAACATTAGGAGACCGGCTGTCAACCGCCGCGAAAAGTGGTGCTACCGGAGCGGCGAAAGAGGCGATGAACCAAGCCATCTCAATCGGGATACAACTTCTGGCCAGAACTGCCGGGATTCCCTAGCCAGGTGAATAGTTTCGTAGGTCCGGAGCTTCCCGGCTTGTTGGTTAGGATTACTGGGTCACGTATCCCAGACTCTCATTGCGTAGACGACCAGGGAGCGCACGGCTTTGATCGACGGCACTACCGACTTAGATCAGCTGCCTGGGCGCGTCATCCGCATGAACGAAAAAGCCCAACACAATGGTTGGGCTTTGAAAGAAAAAACCATCATTTTGGCGTAATGCGACGTCGGCTTGGGGTTGGCTCAGTTGGCTTAGGTTTGTCGGGCCTGGTTTCCGGAGTTAATACCTGCTCGGGCTTTCCAGACCCCTCGCATGGCGCCTTACCTAACGCCGCTGTATGCGCCTCAAGTTTGGACTCATACTTATCTGGAAGAAGCCTCTCGTTGCATTTCAGGCGCCACTTCCCATCAGCGTCCTGGACAATCTTGTATCCGTTAGGCATTGAACACCCATCCTTAGTGATCGCTAAAAAACAACAAAAAACCCCGGCTTGCTGGCCGGGGCTTTTCTGCTCAATCCCGTTTACGCGCAGGGATCTGAGGATGGTTGGCAATTTCGCTCATTCGCTCACTATTGTCAAGCGAAGCATTCGATCAGCTGTTCACGCTCCAAGATCTCGGTGACATGCACGACCGCGCCCTCCTCCAACTCATCGAGTGACTTGTGAATGCCCCGGCGCCAGCGTGTGCGGGTTGAGTCAGGCCGAGCATCCACGTCCCATGTGTTCATGTCGTAGAACTCGTCTGGCAGAACCGCTACATCGGTCGAACGCTTGCCTTGCTTGCCCTTCATCTTGGGTATAAACCAGACCGTCGTGGCCTTGTAGATAAACAGGGCCGGGGCTGGCGAACTGATGCGTGGGATAATGCGAGCGATGGAACTGACCCTGTTTGCCTTGTGCGTGGAGTATCTGCCCACCAGTACATCCCAGTGCGCTGGGCTGAGCGCTCGATGCAGCAAGGCATGCAGAATGCAGTCGTAATCGAACTGGTCCCGGGCCGAAAGAAGCGCCCTAAACCCTCCTGTTCGTGGCCCTGAGTCGATCAGCTTCTGCCAGCTCTGCCTTGTGGCGTTGCTGGTGCTATCGGCCGCCAAAACTCGGACGATTGCCGCCATCACGCCCTGGTAGATCACCGGCTGAAAGTCACCCAGCATCCTGCGCGGCATCGCCGCGGTTGCATTGCTCATTGCGCGGCACTCCATACATGCAGAATCTCACCAGGGCGCTGATCGATGCGCGCCTCCACCGATACGGCCCTGGCCCAGGAGCGATATGCCTGCTCCGGCGTGTCGCCAGCACCGGCCCACGGGTGCTGCTCGGACATGCACCGCCAAGAGCCTGCGTATCGCCAGATCTTCACCTTTGGCAGTCGACCGGTGAAGCCGACCTTGTGCGACGAGAGCCAGGCCTGAACATCTGGCCAGATCACTTCCTGCTCTCCAGGCTCGAACTTGGACTGGTGGCCGCTGAAGACTTCGGCCAGGCCGTAGCTCTCATTTGCCACCCACATCACGAAGCCCGTGGGCGCGTGCTCCAGCTCATAGCCCTTCACGCGCCAGCACCAGTCGCCTGGGTAATCGCGCAGCGAAGCGGCAATGCGCTCTGCCTCCGGGTAGCGCTTGATATGGACCACATCAGCGCCTGGCGGGAGCACCGCCACCCCATCAGTGACGACTGGCTGATACCCAGCCGGCTCGCGCACAGGAGCCAGCGCTCTGGCAATCAACTTGAGCAGGTTCATCGCATCGCCTCCAGATCCTCGTCCACCACCCGCACGCACTCGTCGAACACCTCCTTCGGCACCCGAGCATTGAGCTCGCGCAGGATCGCCTTATCGCGGGCCTGCCAGGCCGGGCAGTTGCGACGAACCTCGATGCGCAGGGCTTTCATGTGCACCATGAGGCGCTGGCGGTCACGGTTGATGTACTTGAGCGCGGCCTTGGCGCGGTGGAACCAGGCCGGGTCGGCATAGCGCTTCTCGGCCTTGGCGGTGCCCTCAGCCACACCGATCTGACACTCCAGGCGGATGGCATCGCGGGCAAGGGTTTCCTCCAGCACCTCGCACTCGGCCAGGGTGGCGGGCAGCTGAACCGGACCGCGCGGGGCATTGCTGGATGCCGAGTCATCGACAGTGGCAACAGCCTGTTCAGCGCCAGCACGCTTGGTCACCGCCACAGAAACAACAGGGCTAGCCGGGGTGCGGGCTGGCGGCTTGTGGCCTGGCCAAAAATCAGAAAGTTTCATGGTGCGCTCCTCTCGAACGGTGACGGCTGGCAAAGGGCCGGCCCATTTCGACTTCTTCGTTGCTTGGCTGGTACCCGACCAGCTCGGCGAATCTGTGATAGGCGCCCTGGTGTTGCACCCGGCAGATGCCAGTTTCACCGTGGCGGTTCTTGTCCACGATCAGCTCGGTGACTCCCGACTGGCCTTCTTCGGAGTCGTTGTCACGGTGGACCAGTACCACTACGTCGGCGTCGGCCTCGATCTGGCCTGAGTCACGCAGGTCGCTCTTCGTGGGGCGCTTGTTGGCGCGGTTGTTGGGGCCGCGGTTCAACTGCGCCAGCACCATCACTGGTACGCCAAGCTCCTTCGCCAAACGCTTGATCGACTTGCTGATGTCGGTTACCTGCTCATACCGGCTGGCAGACTTGCTCTCGCCGTTGACCAGGCCGATGTAATCCAGCGTGACAGAACCCAGGCCGTGCTCCCGCTTAACCGTCCTGCAGATCTGGCGGATATCCCGAATAGTCAGGGAGGCGTCATCGCAGAAGATCAGCGGTGCCTTGTTGAGCTTGTTGACCGCCGCTGTCAGGCCCGGCCAGTCGCTGTCGTCCATCGAATGCCCCTCGGTGATGTGCTTGAGTTGCACACTGCCCACCGATGCCAGGGAGCGGTTGGTCAATTCGACATCGGTCATTTCCAGGCTGAAAACCAGCGAAGTCGAATTGGCGACCAACGCGATGCGTTCGGCAATCCCCAGGCCGAGGGTGGTCTTGCCACTACCCGGGGCGCCAGCAACCACGACCATGTGCCCCGGGCAGATACCTGGGATGAACTTGTCGAGCGATGGCAGACCGGTGTCGAAGCCCAGCACCACCTCGCGATTGAACCGGCGATCAACTCCATCGATCGCTTCTGGCAGGATCTCGCCGATGAAGCGATACCGCTTACGCGAATCCAGCCCTTCCGCCTCAAGAGCGATCCAGGCCTGCTGCCCCTGCGCCAGCACCTCGTCCAGTGAATCACCACCCTTCAGGCGCTCCGACATGATGTGTGCGGCGGCGATCACCCGGCGGGCCACTGATCGCTGCTTCACGATTCGGGCGTACTCGGCGAAGTTCGCCACGCTGGGGGTGTTGTGGGCGATGTGCGCAGCCACTGCCAACGTGCCGCGCCCGTCTGCCAAGGTCGGGCGGGCGTCGGACAGGGTTACCACGTCGATCTGGCGCCCCTTGGCCTTAAGCGCCAGCAGCAGCTCGAACAACTCCGCGCAGTCAGGCTGGTAGAAATCACCGACCTCAAGCTTGGCGTCATCGATGAGCGCCGGCTGGTGAATCATTGCCCCAATCAGCGCATGCTCCGATTGGGGGCTGTGCAAGCGGGATTCACCCTGCATGCAGTCCAGATATTCCTGACTGATCATGCCCCACCCCCGACACGTGCCGACGACCAGGTGAATGGCGCCAGCAGGCCACCGTTCTCGCGTAGGCGGTCCATGGCCCGCGGCCCGATGTAGGCCGGCAGCTGCTCGCGGTCCTGATTGCTGATCAAGATCGTCGGACGAACAAGCTGATAGCGTCGGTCGATCACCTCATGCAGCAGGCTGGGCATGAAGTCCTTGCCTGGACGCGGCGTGTGCATGCCAACCTCGTCGATGACCAGCAGATCGACAGCCGCCAGCTCGGCCAACAAGTCGGACTTCGAAGGCCCGGCGTTGCTGCGGAAACTGTCAGTCACCGCTTGCATGATCGCTTCGGCAGTGACAATCAGGCCCCGGGCACCGTATTCCCGTACGACGTGCTGCAAGATCGCGCATGCCAGGTGGGTTTTGCCGTTCCCGACCTCGCCGAGTAGCATCAATGCGCGGCCAGCCCGGTAGTGACCCTCGAACTCATCGGCGTAGCGCCGGCAAATGGACTGGGCGCGGACCTTGGCCGATTCGGCATTGGTGATGAAGCTGTCGAACGTGCACCCACGGAAGCGCGGCGTGATGCCGGTGGCGAACAGGTCACGATTGAGCTCGTCGGCTTCCTTGTCGGCGTACGCAGCGTCCCGCACGCTTTTCTCGCACTGGAGGTTCAAAGCCTCCCAACGGCAACGCGGGCACTCATTCGCTTTCCAGTCGCCGCCAAACTGCTCGACCTGCTTCACCTCGTACTGGCCATGACCAGGCATTTCGCAGTTAGCAATGCCGACGCCCCGCTCGGCAGGGACCGGGCTGAATTTAGATGAGGTCATCAGGGTACATCTCCTGGTGATGTGCAGGCACTTGCAGAACTGCGCTTGCGGTGGTCTGTGCTCCGGCCCGAGCAGGGATGGCGCTTTCAGGGAAGAGCCCTGTCCACCCCTTGCCAATCGACAACTTGATCACGGCATCGGGGCTTGGGTGGTTGGCCAGATCCTCGGCCTGCTGCTTGCAGCTCGTTGCGGTCAGCGGCTTGCGGATCTCTTTGCGGTGCTGACACCAGTCAGCCCAGGTCTCAACCGATACGTTCTCAGGCTTCGCGCTCAGAGGATCAAACTTGGCTGACTTCTCCCTAGCAGGCTTGCCTGCACGCTTCTTTGGGTTATTGACGGATAACTGACGGATAGATGACGGATTGGGTGCAGCTGCTGCACCCCGTTCTGTCGCCATTTGCACCCCGTTCTGTTGTGAGCTGCACCCCGTGGCGTCTTCATTTGCACCCCGTTCGGCTTCCTCGTCATCGCGGGGTGCAGCTGGTGCACCCCGATTTTCAACCATGTCGTAAACCACCGGGCGCCGGTCATAGCGATCAATGTAGGCAGCAGCTATCGCCTGGTTCCCGCGCTGGATAACCCCAGCGGCCTCCAGGGCGTCCAGCTTGTAACGGATGGTGCGCTCGGAAAGCCCGGTGTCATCAGATAGGCTCGAAGCTGATGGAAACGCCCCGCGCCCGTTCTTGTCGGCATAGTTGGCCAGGCACAGAAGCACATGCCGGCAGGTGGGATCGGTGACCACGCGCTGCTCAAGCGCCCAGGTCATGGATTGGATGCTCACAGCTGCAGCTCCTCACAAATGCGGCGCACGTACTGGTCGTACGACTCCTCGAAAATCCAGCCATGCCGCTCAAGAAAAGCCCGCTGCTGTTTTGCCCACTCGTAGAACTGCCAGCGGGCGCCTTCAGGGAACAGCTTGAACAGATCGCAGCAAGGCCATCCACTCGGCACGATCACTGCGCCAGCGCGCTGCTGGAGTGCCTGGGCGGGGTTTGGTGTGGTAGTCATTGGAGAGTCTCCGATGAGGGACCTGTAGTAGCCGGCGCCGGATTGGCCTGGACCAGCTCAACACCAGAGAATGGTGAGCCTTGGCCGAACAAATCAGGCAGGTCGCCTTCAGGGGCTGTCTTGATCCAATCCACCATGGCCATAAAGCACGCTTCGAACAAAGGCCCACCCTCACCCCAGCCTTCGGACTGCGGGCTGACGCTGTTTTCCAGCCGAGCGACGCAGATCAGGCCCGCAAGGCCTCGCTCGTCGCTCGGGATCGCCGGGCGGTGTACCGGGTTGATGCTCAGCAGGTCACACAAGCTGTCGAATCCAATGGCGTCGTAGCTGTTGTCCGTATCCTTGATCAGGTGGTAACCCATCCCGATCAGACCCTGCTTGATGTCACGGATATCATCGTCGCGATGAGTGCGGGATTTCTCTAGAAGCTTGTCCATCTGCCGCTGGGTGTGTGGGTAACTATGCAGCGTTGCCGCTTCGCGTCTGAAGACACGGCGCTCGGCACGGATCTCAGACAACCTGGACAAGCTGATGCGCACCATGCGCTGAGTCAGGATCAACATGGCCCTCGGCGAGTGGTCAGGCTTCCGTGCAATCTTGGCCAGCTTCTCGGCTACCTTGAGTTTGATGAGGGTCATTGGTGTTCTCCAGCAGCGCCGAACAGATCGGCCAGATCAATTTGGTAGACGGCTGCCCAGGCGGCAGCAGGCCAGGAGCGAACCCAGCCGAATCGAGGGTCTTGGACTTTTGGGGCGGACACCCCATGGCTGTCGCACCAATTCTTGAGCGGCCGGAAACCCTGGCCACCGAAGCTCCGGTGAGCGGCCCTCTCCACCGCCGTCACGGTGGCGTGCTGGCAACCACGGCCCAGCTCGTTCTCCAGGTGCATGACCTTGCGCACCGCGGCGGATGCGGTGGCCATCGCCGTGGCTTCACGCCGGCTACCAATCTCGGCCTTGGTGGCTATCGCATGATCACGCTGCTCGAGCGCCAGCTGTTCAGAACGCTTCGAGGCCAGCAGGTGCTCCAGCGCCTCGATGTAGTTCTCTGGCATGGATGACTTGGCCCGGCTGCGCTCCTGCACCAACTCCCAGAACTCGCGGACCAGCTTCTTCTTGAAGGCACGCACTATCTCGGTGTTGCGCATGAAGGTCAGCAGCAGGGTTGCCTGGGGTTCATCCAGCAGAGCAATCTCCCGCGACTGAACCCCGCCAGACGTTTCAAAGGGTTCGATTTCAAATCGCACCCTTCCGAACTCCTCGAAATCTGCCTGGTACTTACGCACAAGCGCAATGACACTGGCGTGCTCGTTCTCCGTACCGGCGGCGATTACGGTAGTCGTGGTGACGGCTTCGCCGTCCTTGATGAGGACCAAGTTCATGCCGCACCTCCCGCGCCACGAACTGGAACACTGGCTTTTTGTGGCGCGCACGCCTGCAAGCGCTTCAGTAAGTCTTCCCGGGCACAGTCGAAGCCATTGGCCTGGTCGCCCGCCGCATAAATGCCGAGCTCGATCAAGCGTGCGGGTCCGGTGTGCTCGCCCAGTCCTGGTCGGGCGGCCTTCAACAGTTCCTCCAGCTGCAGGATGGTCTGCACCGCTGCAGCCAACTGGTCGACGGCTTCGCGGGCAATCAAATCGTGGGGGTTGCAGAGGCCGACGTTCATGCTGCACCTCCTTGCGCCGGGTCTACACCGGCGTGAGAGGCGTAGACGAGCGCCAGCGCCGCTTCGGCTGCGTAGAAGATCAAGGTGGCACGGTGAGTTACGGCCGGCTCTTGCATCAAATCCGCCAGGCCCGCCACCACTGCCTCCAGACGATCAGTTGCGGCATCGAGAGCTTCGTGGACGGGTATCTCGCCAGAGGCCTCGAACACATCGTGGAGCCCACTGGTAGCGAATGGACAGGCAAGAGTTTGGAGTTGGCTATTCATGCCGAGATCTCCTTGCCACCGAACCGAGGGATCGGATCTTCTGCCAGCTCGACTGCGACAACTCCTGAGTCGACCAACGCCTTCGCCTGACTTACCAGTGCCCGGATCGCAAAAGCCAAGTGGCAGCTTTCGTCGAGCTGGACGAGCTGACCCAACAGGTCTTCGGCCGAATTCAGGTTGGCGCTGGCGAGGTTGAACGCATCGGCACAACTGACGCCGGGCACGGTTGCAAAGAAGTGTCCTTGGCCATTCTTGTTGAACTGGTGCGAGACGGTTAAGAGAGGCGTGATCATGGCTTCACCTCCCACTTCTCCAGAGCAACTTGCGCGCTTCGATTAAGGGTGTTGGCGGCATCGGCCAAGAACGCCAGGGCTCGGAGCTCGTTAGTCCGAATGTGCTCCCCCATGTTCGCCGCCAGCTCAAGACGATGGGCGAGCTGGTGAATGCCCTCTGTCAAGCTGACGGCCAAGCTCAGACCATCCATGAGGCCGGCGTCGCCAATGATGCGGAACACCGAGTCCCTCTCGAACTCTTTTGAGCCGAAGTCCATTGGGCGAAGCAGAGGAAGTTGCGCCGGTGATGGCGCGGTGGTATTTTCTGGGTGCATCTCGTCCTCCTACAGAACGAAGATTCAAAAAGTCCATTGGCGTGGACTGGCTAGAGAAACCCGCTTCCTACGGCGGGTTTTTTGTGCCCTGGATTTGGGTAACCCCCATCATCCATGGAACACAAAAACTGCAACCCCCCTCCCCCGAGAGGGTCAGGGCCTACCCTGGACGGGTCGGCGGAATAGTTAATTGCATGCGCATATCACGCTCCTTCGAAAGCGCAACACGCGCTTTTTTCCTATATGAATCAATCAGGTTAACGGCCGGGTTTCGCCTTTCAAGGGCAGGCAGATAGTTTTTCCGCTCGGCCCAAGATGCCACCACAGCCAACATGCGGATCATGAGGCGGCCTGCGAAGCACTGGATGGATTAACAGCCACCGCAGTGGAGTTACGCTGATGGCTGTTGGCCGGTATATTTTGTTGCAAGGTTGCCGAGCGATCTGCCAGTTCCGGCCAGAGGCGATGCCAGTCATCAGGACGAAGCATCTGTCTAGTCACAGATCCGCTGGTTGCGCGCTCAATGCCAACTGCCATACCTGCAGATGCAGTCTTTTGGCCGTAGCCAATCAACCTGAGATAAGCCCTTGTCGTGCCAGTCTCCGACACGCCGTTGTCATCAGCGGTTTTGAGCCAGGCAAGCAACGGCTGGAGCTTCATTTTCATAGCCAGCCCTTCGAGTGAATGCATAGAAGATAACCCAGAGGTTACCTACCGGCAACACCTACAGGGAATTTACCCATAGATAACTATTAGGGACAATTGACGAATGGATATCTATGAAATACGCCGCCAGAACCTTAGAGAGCTCGTCACCGAGCGCTTCAACGGCCGCATCGCAGGGCTAGCTGAGGCAATTGAGCGAGCCCCGAGCTACCTCTCCCGCTGCCTATCTGGAAAACCTGAGCATCGAAAAAGGGTTGGCGAGGCCCTGGCCAGGGATATTGAAGACAGACTTGATCTTCCACGTTTCTGGCTCGATGTGGCTTCCGTTACCAGTGAGCATCACCATCGAGAAGCCACCCATCCAGCTGAGCACCCGGAGATGGCAGATCTCTCGATATGGGATGACGAATCTCCGATCGAAGATGATGAGGTGGTCGTCCCCTATCTTCACGAGGTCGAGCTGGCAGCTGGCTCTGGCCGATTTGCAATTGAGCAATCCGATGGGTCGACCCTGAGATTCGGAAAGCGCAGCCTCCGAAAGAACGGAGTTCAGTTCAATTCCGCTCGGTGCGTCACGGTACGCGGGAACAGTATGCTTCCGGTATTAAGAGATGGAGCCATCGTAGGTGTGGACGTAGCCAAAAATTCATTCGGCGACATCATTGATGGCGACATCTACGCCATCAATCACAATGGCCAGCTTAGGATTAAGCAGGTTTATCGCACTCCAATGGGCATCAGGCTCCGAAGCTTCAATCGTGATGAGCACCCCGACGAGGACTACACGTTCGATGACGTCCAGGATCAAGCTCTTACCCTAATCGGTCATGTGTTCTGGTGGGGAATGTTCGCCAGGTAACCATAGCCATCTCGAGAAAGCCGCCGTTTGGCGGTTTTTTTTCGCCTGGAGAAAAATTTACCTGGAGGTGTTGACCACAAAGGTAACCTACAGGTAATTTTATATGCATCAAGTCCACGCATGGAGCATCAGCGATGACAACGGCAAACTCGATCACCGTCGGCAACTGGCAGGGCTATCTCGGTCACGGCGCAGCTCCACGCGAACTGGAGTGCTTGCTGGCGATTGCTAGTGGCGCTTCGGGAAAAGAGGCTGCCCGGGCATTGGGCATCAGCGAGGATGGCGTCAAGAAGCGCCTGATCGCCCTTGGTACAAAATGGGGCGTCACCCGTCGCGCTGCACTGGTGGCCGAAGCCTTCCGCCGCGGCGTGATCAGCCCGGCAGCAACCGCTTTGGCCCTGCTGATGGCCATCCACGGAATGATCGGCGATGACCAGGCAATGCGCATCCGCCGTGGCGGTAACGGCGGTGAACGGAAGGTTGAAATGCGTGTTGCAACCCGGCGCGCCGAGTGCGCCCTGGCGGTGGCGTGACGCCAGCCGCCTGACCTGATCCATCCCTGATTTTTGCGAAAGCCATCAACCGCGGCAGGCCCTCGGCTTGCCTGAAAAAGGAGCTTCACCATGTTGATCCTCACACGCCGTGTAGGCGAATCCATCAAGATCTCCGACAACATCACCGTTGTCGTGTTGGGCATCAAAGGTAGCCAAGTCCGACTTGGCATCGAGGCGCCACAGGGCGTGTCAGTCGACCGCCAGGAAATCGCCGAGCGCAAGGCTGCCGGAATGCCCGCGCCAGCAGCGATCACTGTTGAGGCAACGAGCCAAGAGAGCGAACCGCTCTACGCCAACCGAACGGAAGCCGAATGGCGCGAGCTGCTGGCCCAGGAACAGGCTGTTCAGGCACAGGAGGTGAACCATGGCCTTTGAGTACGGCTCACGCGTCGCTGACAAATTCGTTGTTCGCCTGCCAGATGGCATGCGCGAACAAGTGACCATCGCAGCAGATGCCGACGACCGCAGCATGAACAGCCTGATCGTGAAGGCGATCCGCGAATACCTGGACCGCAACAAGCGCGCTAACGCTCTGCTGGATGCGCTGACACTGGCTGCAACGACCCAAGGAGCCCAACATGACGCAACCTGACCGCATCACCCTGGTGCTACGCGCATGCGAGGCGGCGCCCCTGTCGAGCATCCTGCCGTTTGTGAAGCTTGGGGAGTTGGTATCCGTGGGTCGCGGGCTAGCTGTGATCACAGCCGCCAGCCAAGGCGACCTGGTGTCGCCAGCACTTGAGCGTGAAGCGCTCAACATCGACGAGCATGTCCGCATGGCCGCTGATGCACGCCGGTACCGCTGGCTACGCGACCAAGCACTTTCCACTCACTCCGGGCACACACCTGCCGTATTCGACAGAGCAGGCGGTATCGGCACTTTGCGTGTAGGTGAGGATCTGGACCAGCGTATCGACGCCGCGATCCGGCACCTCACCACGCAGCAGGTGGTGCAGGAGAGGCAGCCATGAGCCAAGCCGGCCTGCTCCTACTGCTGTGGGATGCCCTGCAGCAGCGCGACACCACCTTCGGGCAAGTGATCGACTTGTCAGCCGCTTGCGGTCTGGACGGACGGCGCGTGCTGGCCGACCACTTTCGGGGGTTGCTGTGACAGATCAGCGTGAAAACGAAAACCTGACGCGTCAGGCGGGGTAAGACAATGCGCTACATGACCGTCAGAAAATTCGCCAGCGAGTCTGGCTACACCGAGGACGCGATCCGCTCAAAGATCCGCGACGGGATCTGGCGGCTAGGTGAAATTTGGCTAAAAGCGCCGGATGGCCGGACGCTGATTGACATGGAAGGATATGAATCATGGGTAGAGGCGGGAGCGGGGTCAGGGCAGTCTCAGACTCGAGCATCGAGATCACGTTCATGTTCCGGGGTGTTAGGTGCCGCGAGCGCGTCTCGCTCAAGCCCACCGCCACTAACCTGAAAAAGGCACAACAGCACAAGGCGGCGATTGAACACGCCATTGCACAGGGGACGTTTGACTATTCCGTCACGTTCCCCGGCTCTCCGCGGGCCGCAAAGTTCGCACCGGAAACCAGCCAGGAAACGGTTGGTGGATACCTGACCAGGTGGCTGGAGGCGAAGAAGAAGCATATTTCCAGCAGCACCTTCGAAGGCTATCGAAAGATTGTCGAGCTGCGACTCGTTCCTGCCCTGGGCCACCATGTTGTCCTAGACCTCAAGCGGAAGACGATAAAGGACTGGCTGGACAAGGTGCAGGTCGGCAACAAGACGCTGAGCAACATCCAGAGTTGCCTGCGGTCGGCCCTGAACGATGCGGTCGACGAGGAGCTGCTGGATACGAATCCGCTGGCAGGCTGGACATACGCCCGGAAGGAAGCACCGCCGAGAGAGGATGACGTGGATCCGTTCACGCCTGAAGAACAGCGGGCGATTCTGGCCGCCTTGAGCGGACAGGCTAGGAATATGGTCCAGTTCGCGCTGTGGACAGGACTCCGGACAAGTGAACTGGTCGCGCTGGATTGGGGAGATGTGGACTGGGTCCGAGGGGAAGTGATGATCAGCCGGGCAATGACCCAGGCTGCAGGTGGAGAGGCTGAGGTGACGAAGACTGCCGCGGGCCGGCGATCGGTGAAGCTGCTGCGACCCGCACTTGAAGCGCTGACAGCGCAGAAGGCGCACACGTTCTTGGCTGATGCAGAGGTTTTTCAAAACCCGCGGACGCTTGAGCGCTGGGCAGGTGATCAACCGATCCGCAAAACCATGTGGCATCCAGCAATGAAAAAGGCCGGCGTACGATACCGGCGCCCCTACCAGACTCGACACACTTACGCTTCGATGATGCTTTCTGCCGGGGAGCATCCGATGTGGGTAGCGAAGCAGATGGGGCACAGCGACTGGACGATGATTGCGAGGGTGTACGGGAGATGGATGCCAAACGATGAGGGGCAGATGGGGTCGAAAGCTGTAGACATGTGGGATCAGAAATCCACGCACGATCCATTGCCCGCGATTGGGCAAGGTGCCATCATCGAGGATTCCTAAATGCTTCCATGGAAGGCAAAAATGGCTTGGGTAACCCCACAGTACAGCAAGAAAAAAGTCATGAAGGCAGGCTCCACCCTGTTTGATGAAAATGCAACTGATGAGGCGTTTGAGGAAGCATTGCTAATTCTCAACAACTGGCGCTCAAGCCACAGCTATCCAGTTAACACTTTCCAAGCAAGTCTGAGAAACAAACTCAAATCGCTGGGAATCAATGGCCTTGTAGCCCAGCGCCTAAAGCGTATTCCGTCAATCGTAGCTAAACTTGAGCGTTTCCCTGGCATGAGCCTCGCACGTATGCAAGACATTGGCGGATTACGTGCTGTAGTACCAAGTCTAAAGGCTATTTACCGCCTGCGGGAATCCTACCTACAAAGCAAATGGGATCATATCCTTGTTTCTGAGTACGACTACATTAAAGACCCTAAAGACTCAGGGTATAGGGGCATCCATTTAGTTTATAAATATAACAATCGGAAGGGTGCCGCAAAAGACTACGAAGGTCTGCAGCTTGAAATCCAAATCCGCAACGAAGTTCAGCACGCTTGGGCTACTGCGGTGGAAACGGCCGGAGTTTTTCTAAACCAGGCGCTGAAGTCGAGCATGGGCAATGCTCGTTGGCTTGAGTTCTTTCAATTCGCCTCCTCTAGCTTTGCCTTAATGGAGGACTGCGAAGTTCTTGCCGCACATCGCCATCTTAGCAAGATGGAGATTCTAAGCCAGACCATGGAGATCGCGGAAGAACTTGAGGTGATTGAAAAACTTACAGTCTACAACTCCATAGTAGAAGAGCTTCATCACACTCAAGATGAAAAAACCCACTACTACCTATTAGAGCTCAATACCCAAGACAGAAATGTAACTGTGAACGGGTATTCGCGAGAAGAGCTTCCAAAAGCCACATCGGATTACTTGGAAAGGGAAAAAGCTGCGAAGGGTAATGATAGTGTCCAAGTCGTACTAGTTGCAGCCCAATCGGTATCCGCACTCAAGAAGGCGTATCCGAACTACTTCCTTGATACCGGTCGATTCGTCACTCGTCTTCGCCGGATCGGGATCATCGTAGCAAGGGGCACCGTGCTACCTCCGCCACCAGTCACTTCGAAACTCACACTGAAGCAGATTTTCGGAGAATGACAGCTTAATGACAGCAATCAGGCTGCAGGCCCTGAGAATAAAGGCTTGGCTGCGGGTTCAAATCCCCCCGGCTCCACCAAATTCCAAAAAAGAAGACGCCCTAGGGCGTCTTTTTTTGTGTCTGGATTCAGAAACCCATCGATCCGCAGACGCTGCACTGACCCGCAGCATGCTCCGCCTGGCCTGCCAGGCCGGGCTTCTACACAACGCCTTGAAACAACTTCAAGCCGCTCTGCTCTTGAGGGCGGCTGTTCAAACGCGCCCCACCGCCCGCCTCACCTTGTCCAGCAACTCGCCCAACCGAAACGGCTTCACCAGCATATCCATCCCCACCCCCAGAAACGCCTGCCGGTCCAGCGCTTCATCGGCATACCCGGTCATGAACACCACAGGCAACCCTGGCCTGCAGACCCTGGCCATATCCGCCAGTTCGCGCCCGCTCAGCGTCGGCAACCCCACATCGGTCAACAGCAAATCCGGCCCTGGCTCGTGCCGCAGATGGAAAAGCGCCTCGTCGATCGTCGATGCCAGCGTGCAGCGGTAGCCTGCATCGGTCAGTGCCTCGGCCACCGACAGGCGCACCGACGCCATGTCCTCGACAATCAGCACATGCTCGCCATTGCCGCGGGCATCTTCTGCCACTTCGCGCTGCGGGGGCACGGCGACATCCTCGGTGGCGGGCAACATCAGGGTCACTTCGGTACCTTCACCCAATACGCTGCGCAGCACTACGTGGCCGCCCGACTGCCGGGCGAAGCCGTAGATGGTCGACAGCCCCAAACCGGTCCCCTGGCCCAGCGGTTTGGTGGTGAAGAACGGGTCGAAAACCTTGTCGAGCACATCAGGCTCGATGCCGCTGCCGTTGTCACGCACCGTCACCGCTACATAGGGACCGTCTTGCAGGTTGGGGTCGCCATGGACCAACGCCGTGCAGGTCTTGACCCAGATCTGCCCGCCCTTGGGCAACGCATCGCGGGCGTTGATCACGAGGTTGAGCACGGCACTTTCCAGCTGCACGGGGTCGACCAGGGCGATGGCAGGATGGGTAGACAAATCCAGGCTGAGGGAGACGCGTTCGCCGATGGTGCGGGTGAGCAGCTCCTCCAGCGAGCTGACGTGCTGATTGACGTCCACCGGCCGGGTGTCCAGCGGTTGCTGGCGAGCGAAGGCCAACAGGCGGTGGGTCAGCACGGCGGCGCTGTTGGCGGAACTGAGCGCTGCATCGACGTATTTCGGCACCTTTTCCGTGCGGCCTTCGGTGACGCGTTTGCGGATCAGTTCGAGGCTGGTGATCACGCCCGTCAGCAGGTTGTTGAAGTCATGGGCGATGCCACCGGTCAGGCTGCCCAGGGCTTCCATCTTCTGCAATTGCAACAGCTGGGCCTCGGTGCGCGCACGCTCGGCGACTTCCTTGGCCAACTGCGTGGTGGCATCGTCCAGGCGCGCCAGGTGCGAGCGTTCGCGATGGCGGTGCTCGGTGATGTCTTCGATGAACACCAGGCAAAGCCCAGGTGCGCGATACGGTGACAACTGCCATTCGGTATCGCGCGGCTCGCCATGCAGGCGCATGCCCAGGTTGCCACGCCAGCGCTTGCCGGCGCGCAGGTGCTCGCGCAGCTCTTCCAGCACCAGTGCCTGGCCTTCGGCAAAGCACTCGCGCAGTTGCTGCGGGTCGTGGTTGTCCTGCATCAGGTGGGCGAATGCGTGGTTGCATTCATGCACCTTGAACTCGGCGTCGAGCACGGCGATAGGCGCCGATACGCTGCGGAAGATTTCCTGAAAACGCGCCTCGCTTTCGCGCAGCGCACGTTCAGTGTCGCGTACCCGCAACAGCGTGCGCAGGGTGGCCAGCAATACGTCCGGGTCGACCGGGTGGATCAGGTAGGCATCGGCACCGGCGTTGAGACCGGTGATGATGTCGCCGCTCTGGATCGATGCGGCCGACACGTGGATCACCGGCAACAGGGCTGTGGCCGGGTCCTGGCGCAGCAGACGAACGATATCGAAACCGCTCATGTCGGGCAGGTTGACGTCGAGGATGAGTGCATCCACCTGCTGCTCCCTGATCAGCGCCAGCCCATCGCCGCCGGTGCCGGCTTCGAGCACCTCATAGCCATGCACGCCCAAACGCCGGCGCAAGGCGTAGCGGGTAGCCGCGTTGTCGTCGACGATCAGCAGGCGGACATCAGGTTTCATCGGCGTGCTCCTGGGCCAAGGCCAGCGGGATGATCACGAAGAAGCATGAGCCGATCCCTGGTTCGCTGGTCACGCCCACCTCACCGCCCAGCAGCGTGGCGAAGCGCTTGCACAGCGACAACCCCAGGCCGGTGCCGCGCAGGCGTTTCTGCAGCGGCGAGTCGACCTGGGCGAAATCCTCGAACAAGGTGTTCAACAGCCCGGTAGGGATGCCGATGCCGGTATCGCTGACGGCGAAGCGGATCTTGTTTTCGCCTTGCAGTCGGGCAGAAACGCGCACCTCTCCGCGCGAGGTGAATTTCACGGCGTTGGAGATGAAGTTGCGCAGGATCTGCGCAAGCTTCTTGTCGTCGGTGTAGAGCCTGGGCAGGCCGACCGGCTCTTCGAAGACCAGGTCCACCGCGCTGGCGTCGACAATTGGCCGGAACATGCCGCGCAGGGCCGCGAACAGGTCGAGCATGTCGAACCAGGCCGGCGAAATGGTGATGCGCCCGGCCTCGATCTTGGCCAGGTCGAGGAGGTCGTCGACCATGTCCGACAGCTCGCGGGTGGCGGTACTGACGAACGCGACCTGGCGGTGCTGCTCTTCGGACAAGGGGCCATCCAGTTCGTCGGCCAGCAGGCTGGTAATACTCAGGATCGAACCCAGCGGTGTGCGGAATTCGTGGCTCATGTAGGACAGGAAGCGGCTTTTCAGGTCCGAAGCCTGGCGCAGTTGTTCAGCCTGGATGTCCAGTTCGGCATACAGCGCCAGCACGCCCTGGTTGGTCTCGTCGAGTTCGGCGCGCAGCGCCTGGTTTTCGGCCTGCAGGCGGGCGACCAGTGCCACTGGGTCGGTCAAGGGTTCAGCCATGGGTGGGCTCCAGGTCAACGACCAGCACTGTCACATCATCCCGCCCGCGGCAGAAATCACGGTGCAGCACGGTCGCAATCACGGCCGGATGGCGATGCACCAGGCCAGGGTAGTCTTGAAGGTTCCAGCGCGATTGCAGGCCGTCGCTGTACAGGATGAGCAGGTTGCCGTTTACCTGAGCGTAGTCGAAGGCCTGCGCCTTGCGGTATTGGCCGCCGACAATGCCTGGCAGCGAGGCCAGGCCACGTGCCTGGGTGCCCTGGATCAGGCTGGCGCCGATATTGCCGACGCCGGTGAAGGACAGGCGGTTCTGGCTGGCATCATGCTGGGCGATGGCGACGGCCCCACCGCGGGTGCCTGCCATCGCCTGATGCAGGCGGCCGATCAGCTGCAACGGGTCGATGAACGCATCGGCGGCAAAGGCCACAGCGCCTGCCTGCGCGGCCGCCTCGGCATCCGGACCGTGGCCCAGGCCATCCACCAGCAACGCGCTGAGGCGGTTGCCGTCGATCGCCACGTGCCAGGTGTCGCCACAGGCCGGGTCGTCATGCAAGGCGTGATGGCTCACGCCGATACGGATATCGTGACCGGCGTCCTGGCGCCGGTACAAGCGCGCCATGATCACCGAACCCCGCGCATCGGTGTGAACGTCGAACACCTGCGCCAGGCGCGCAATGGCACCCAGGCCAATGCCTTGGGTGCCGCCTGTGGAATAACCGTCTGCCAGGCAGGTGGCGGTATCGAAGCCCTGCGCCCGGTCCACGGCCAGCAGTTCGACGCCGCAGCCGTTGGCGCCGGGTATGGCGCGCAGGTGCAGCTCGCCGCGCTGTGCATGCTTGAGCACATTGCTGCTCAGTTCGGTCGCCAGCAGGGCTACGCGCCCGGCATCCTCACTGTCGAAGCCTTGTTGCTCGGCCAGCTTCTGCGCCATGCGCCGGGCGTGGCCGACCTGGCTGCTGTCTTCCAGCGGCAACACCAGCGTGAGGCTGGCATGGATGTTCATGCCCATCGCGTGATCGTCACTCGTGTGCCCTCGCCTGGCGCGGTGTCCAGCTCGAACTCGTCGACCAGCCGCCTGGCTCCCGTCAGGCCAAGGCCCAGACCATTGCCGGAGGTCCAGCCGTCGGTCAGCGCCAGGTTGATGTCGGGGATGCCCGGGCCTTCATCGCGGAACACCAGGCGCAAACCGGTTCGCCCGGCCTCTTCCAGCACCTGCCAGTCCATGTCACCGCCACCGCCGTAGACCACGGTGTTGCGCGCCAGCTCGCTGACCGCCGTCACCAGTTTGGTCAGGTCCACCAGGCGCATGCCGCATTCGCCGGCCAGCTTGCGGGCCAATTGGCGGGCCAGCACCACGTCCTGCTCGATACGCACCGGCAGGCTGCCACTGTCATGGGCATTCATACGCGCCTCACGGTCTGGCGCAGGCGCTGCATGCCACGCTCGACGTTCAGTGCCGTGCTGACGCCGGGCAGGTTCAGGCCCAGCTCCACCAGAGTGATGGCCACCGCTGGCTGCATGCCTACCACCATCACCTGGGCATCCATCAGCCGCGACAGGCTGGCGATGTCGGCGATCATCCGGCCGATGAAGGAGTCGACCATGTCGAGTGCGGAAATGTCGATCAGCACGCCACGGGCCGAGGTACTGCTGATACGGTCGGTAAGATCGTCCTGCAGGCGCATGGCCAGTTCGTCATGCATGTCGACCTGAATGGTCACCAGCAAGAATTCACCCATTTGCAGGATCGGTATGCGTTCCATGGCCTTATCCCCGCTCGGCCAGGCTCACACCCAGGCGTGACAGGGCCAGTTTCAGCGCGTCGGCAAGGTTGGCCTTGGTGGTCAGCGTGCCCAGGTCGAGCCCCAAATGAACGATGGTCTGGGCGATCTGTGGGCGCACCCCGCTGATGATGCAGTCGGCGCCCATCAGGCGGATAGCAGTCACCGTCTTGAGCAGGTGCTGGGCGACCAGGGTATCGACGGTCGGCACGCCGGTGATATCGATGATGGCGATTTCCGAGTCGGTGTCGACGATGCGTTGCAGCAACGATTCCATCACAGTCTGGCTGCGTTGCGAGTCCAGGGTACCGATCAGCGGCAGCGCCAGCACGCCGTCCCACAGCTTGACCACGGGGGTGGACAGCTCCAGCAGCTCTTCCTGCTGACGCTTGATCACCGCTTCGCGGGTTTTCTGGTAGGTACGCATGGTGTGCATGCCGAGGCTGTCGAGCAGTTCGGAGATGCACCACAGCTGCTCGGCGAGGCGCGCCGGCTCATCGCTGTAATGGGCCTGTAGCAAGCCAAACAACGGGCCTTTGAGGGCGAAGATGAAATAGACGGTCTGGTGCGAATCATGACCGAGCTGGGCACGGCTGGCAGACAACTTCTCCAAAAAGCGCCGTGTTTCCTCCCATTCACCCGTAGCGACATTGTTGTCGCCATCCGATTGCATGCCTTGCGACAGCAGTTGGAGGAATTCGCGGGCTTCCTGGTTGAGCGTCTGCTCTTTGATGTTGCGTGTGGCGCCGCTGGCTTCCAGGGCCGCAAGCCACTCATTGATCAGCTGAGCCTGGTTTGCCTTGATCGCTTCCAACGTGCTGCCTTGCAATGCTGCCATGTGCCTTTCGCTCCTGTGCGTTAAGGCCGGCATCCCTGGTGGGCGCCAGCCTGTTGAGAATGACATCTTCACACTCAAATAGTTGTAGCGCACGGGAAAGATAGTTGCAATGGGCCATGTCTGCGCGCTGTCTTCAACACCCAGGTGGGCAGCGAGCGGTTCAGCAGCGCACCGACAAGCTCAGCGAACGCCAGGGGCGCGATGGTCTGACCGAGCTCTAGCGCCGTCATCAGAAGTAGCCCCCAAGGCGTAGAACTCGTGCAACTTGGCCTGCAGTAGTGCCTTGTCTGGCAGTCGTGTCTGGTACTCCGCAATCAAAGCGGGTGACAAGCTGCGGTTGAGCGCGTATTCGACCACTTCGTCGTCCTTGCTGGCACACAGCAATACACCGATGGCAGGGTTTTCATGAGGTTTGCGCTCATTGCGATCCAGGGCTTCCAGATAGAAATCGAGCTTGCCCAGGTATTCCGGCTCAAAGCGACCGACTTTGAGCTCGATCACCACCAGGCAATTGAGACCCCGGTGGAAGAACAGCAGGTCCAGAGCGAAGTCGCGGCCGCCTACCTGTAATGGGTATTGGGAGCCGACGAAGCACAAGTCTCTGCCCAGCTCGATCAGGAATTCTTTGAGCCGATCCATCAATGCGCGATGCAGATCAGCTTCGGCATGGCCTCCAGGCAGGCCAAGGAACTCAACCACATAGGCATCCCGGAAAACATCCATGGCAGCAGGATAATTCTGTCTCAGCGCTGCTGAGACTTTTGCCGGACTGGCGATGCTGCGTTCATACAACGCTGCCTTCAACTGTCGCTCAAGCTCACGCCTCGACCACCGCTCCTGAACGGCCATGCGCACATAGAACTGGCACTCATCGCGCTGCTTGCACTGCCCCATGATGATGAGGTTATGACTCCAGGATAATTGTCGCACCAGTGGTGCGACTTTCTCGTCACCCTGATATGACTCGTAGAACTGACGCATCCGGAACAGATTCGCGCGGGTGAAACCTCGCAGCCCCGGCTGCGTTTGGGCGAGATGTGCGGCCAATTGGCTGACCACCGAATCGCCCCACTCCGCTTGCTCCAGCTTGCGACTGATATAGCCCCCCACCTGCCAGTACAAATCGATCAACTGGGTATTGACTGCCTGCACCGCCCGTTGCCGGGCCCCGTGAATCAACGCCAGCACTTCCTCGAAACGGTCATCCTTTACCGACGGAGAAGCCACTGGCGCATTGGCGTCTTGTTGTTTCGCGCTCATGCCTCGACTCCCTGTATGAATTGCGCAGGAAGTCTACCCCCACCAAACCACCCTCCAACTGCCAACAGCACCGATCAAGTGTTTCAAAAAGCAAAGGGCACCCATCCACTGGGTGCCCTCGCCTTTGTTGCAAGGTGAACTCAATCACCCCATCGACCGCGCCCCCACCGTTTGCGCATGGCCCCGGGAGGTCACGATTCCCAGGAAGGAAATCACGATCGCCAGGCTCAAGGTCGAACTCACTTCCGCCCGGTGTTCAGGCGTGTACATCATCACGGCCAGCGCGCCGGAGATGAAAATGATGACCGCCCAGGTCAGGTACGGGAACAACCACATGCGGAACTTGAGCTCCGTGTTCTCGCGCTCCAGGCGGCGGCGCATGCGCAGCTGGGAGATGGCGATGACCATGTACACCAGCAGCGCGATGGCGCCGGAGCTGGCCAGCAGGAACTCGAACACACCCTTGGGTGCAAAATAGTTGAGGATGGCGATGGCGGCGCCGATCAGGGTGCTGCCGAATACTGCGGCGCGTGGCACACCGACCTTGGAGGTCTTGTTCAGCAGCGCCGGGGCGTCGCCGCGCTTGGCCAGCGAGTACATCATCCGCGAGGCGATGTAGATCGACGAGTTCATGCAGCTGGTCACGGCCACCAGCACCACCAGATCGACCATGAAAGCGGCATTGGGGATGTTCATGATTTCCAGCGCACGCTGGTAAGAACCCACCACTGCCAGCTGTGGATCGTTCCACGGCACCACCGAGATGATCACGAAGATCGACAGGATGTAGAAGGTGCTGATCCGCCAGATCACCGAACGGGTGGCCTTGGCGATGTTGCGCGACGGGTCGCTGGATTCGGACGCGGCGATGGTCACGGCCTCGGTGCCGATGAAGCTGAACATCACAGTGATGAACGCGCCGATCACCGCCGACCAGCCTTTGGGCACGAAGCCACCATGTTCGGCCATCAGCCCGCTCAGGCCGCTGACTTGACGCTCGGGCAGCCAGCCCAGCAGCGCAGCGAAGCCCAGGCCGATGAAGCCGAGAATGGCGGTGACCTTGAGGATGGCGAACCAGAACTCGAACTCGCCGTACTTGGCCACGCTGAACAGGTTGGTGCCCGCCAGCAACAGCACCGAGGCGAGGGCGAAGATCCAGCTGGGGATATCGGGGAACCAGGCGTTGAGCACGTGCCCTGCCGCCAATGCCTCGATCGGGATCACCAGTACCCAGAACCACCAGTACAACCAGCCGATGGTATAGCCGGCCCAGCGGCCGATGGCCTGGTCAGCGTAGGTGGAGAAAGATCCCGTGTCCGGATGCGCCACGGCCATTTCGCCGAGCATGCGCATGACCAGTACCACCAGGGTCCCGGCCACGAAGTAGGAAAGTATGGTGGCTGGCCCGGCAGCCGCGATGGCGTGCCCGGAGCCTACGAAAAGTCCGGCACCGATGATGCCGGCGATGGACAGCATCGTTACATGACGTGGCTTGAAACCTTGTGCAAGGTTGCCATCAGATCCCACGGTGTTCATTGATCTTGTTCTCTTTTTGCTGACACAAGGAAGGACGGGCAGGCGTAGGCGAAAATATCTCCTTTCAAATCAGGAAGTCGACACGTTGCGGGTGCGCTGTTGTTGATCTTTGGCACACGTCACAGAGCAAGATGCCGGTGTGGTTCGGGCTTCATTTAAGCCCCGTAAGGCTGTGGGAAATTACACGAGAACGCCTCGGAACTGTTCGATCACGACAGGGCATTTCCCTGAGCGCCAGATGTCGCGAATGGCATGCCCGATCACGCCAGCGGGCCATCTGAAGCTTCCGTTTTTCATTTGGATGTGTTTTCAGCAGGCACAAAAAAGCCCCGGTTCCCCGGGGCCTCTGTTGCTCAGGCGTCTGCCTACGCCTGCCCAGTGCGTTCGAAACGCCTGGCCAGCAACAGGTAAGCGAAGATCCCCAGCACGCCATGGGCGGCCACGAACCAGAGTGCGTTGTGGAACGAACCGGTGCTGGCGACCACGTAACCGATCACCAGCGGGGTGACGATTCCCGCAATATTGCCGATGCCGTTGAACACGCCACCACACAGGCCGACCATCTTCTTCGGCGCCACATCCGACAGCACCGCCCAGCCCACCGCCGCCAGGCCCTTGCCGAAGAACGCCAGGGTCATCAGGGCGATCACCGCCGCGTTGCCGTCCACATAGTTGGCCAGCACCAGGCTGGTGGACAGCGCCATGCCGATCACGAACGGGGTCTTGCGTGCCTTCGACGGGTGCACGCCGTGGCGGATCAGGCAGTCCGAAACGAAGCCGCCGAGGATGCCGCCGGTGAAGCCGCAGATGGCTGGCAGCGCAGCGACCCAGCCGGCTTCCATGATGGTCATGCCACGGCCCTTGATCAGGTAGATTGGGAACCAGGTGATGAAAAAGTAGGTAAGCGCGGTAATGCAGTACTGCCCCAGGTACACCGCCCACAGGTTGCGGCTGGTGAACAGCTGGGCGATCTCGGCACGGGTCGGTTTGCTCTTGGCGGTCTTGCGCTCCTTTTCCAGGTCGACCAGTGCGCCGCCCTCGCGCATGTAGTCCAGCTCTTCGCGGCTCAACCCTGGCGCGCTGTGCGGTTCGTGATACAGGCGGAACCACACCACGCTCAGCAGCAGCCCCAGCACGCCCATCCAGATGAACACCTGCTCCCAGCTCAGGCTGTGGGTCATCCATGCCATCAGCGGGGTGAACACCACCACGGCCATGTACTGCGCCGAGTTGAACAAGGCAGAGGCCGTGCCGCGCTCACGGGTGGGGAACCAGCAGCTGACGATGCGTGAGTTGGCCGGGAACGCGGGTGACTCCACCAGGCCGAGCATGAAGCGCATTGAGAACAGCGCCACCGCCGCAGAAAACCCGGCCAGGCCCAGCCAGCCTACGGTGCCTTGCAGCAGGGTGAACAGCGACCACAGGACCAGGCTGAAGCCATACACCCGGCGCGCGCCGAAGCGGTCGAGCAGCCAGCCGCCGGGGACCTGGCCCAGGGCGTAAGCCCAGGCGAACGCCGAGAAGATCATCCCCAGCATCACAGGGTCCAGGCCCAGGTCCTTGAGTACTTCGGTGCCGGTGATCGACAGGGTGGCGCGGTCAGCGTAGTTGATCACAGTGATGACGAAGATCAGCGCCAGGACCAGGAAACGGTGGCGGCCGACTCCGGCCACGGCCTGCGATGGGGCGACGGCGGATTTGCTGTTCATGTGGACCCTCTTGCTTCTCGGTGGAAGCGATTGTTTTTGTACAGAGAAGGTGTGGCCCTGGGGCCTTGTGTTGCCTGATCTGGCCCTTCGCGGCTTAAGCCGCTCCTACACACGGCGATGTCCCTGCAGGAGCGGCTTTAGCCGCGAAGGGCCCTAGAGGTCGATCACCCGATTCGGCGGCACCTCGCCTCGAAAACAGGCTTGAAGGTTGTTCAGCACCATCTGCCCCATCGCCAGCCGGGTCTGCAGCGTGGCGCTGCCGCGATGCGGCTGCAGGCTGACCTGATTCAGGTCACGCAAGGCCGGCGGCACAGATGGCTCATCGACGAACACATCCAGCCCGGCCCCGGCGATGCGCTGTTCGCGCAGTGCCTCGACCAGCGCGTGCTCATCGACCAACTTGCCCCGCGCCACATTGACCAGGTACCCCTCCGGCCCCAGTGCATCGAGCACCTGCGCCGTTACCAGCACCCGGCCGCCATCGGCTGAAGCCGCCACCACCAGCACATCCACCGAGCGCGCCAACTCGATCAGATCGGGTTCGTAGCGGTAGCCGGTTTCCGGCTGCTCGCGCCGCCCGTTGTAGGCAATGCGCATGTCGAATGCAGCGGCGCGCCGGGCGATGGCCTTGCCCACCTCGCCGAGCCCGACGATACCCAGTTCGATGCCGCTGACCTTGCGCGCCAATGGCAGGTTCACCCTACCCCACAAACCGTCACGCACCAGCCGCTCCCCTTCGCCCAGGCGGCGCAGGGTGCTGATGATCAGGCCCATCGCCAGGTCCGCCACATCAGCGGTGAGTACGCCCGGCGTGGTGGTGACGTGGATACCGCGGCTGGCCGCGTGGCGCAGGTCCACGGCGTCGGTGCCGATGCCGCTGATGGCGACGATCTCAAGGCTGGGCAGCTGGTCCATCAGCGCGTTCGACACGCCCTTGGCGCCGCCAGTGACCACCGCGCGAATGCGCGGGCCAACCTCGGCCAGCAGCTGTTGCGGGTGGTCATGCTGATACAGCCGATGCACCCGGTAAGTACTCACCAGCTGGGCATCAATGGCCTCGGGTACGGGCTGGGTTAGCAGCACGTCGATGGCGTCGTTGTTCATCGTGGGCATCCGGCAGTTCAAAGACATGACTCGATGCTAGGTCCACATTTGATACAGGTCTAATATAGATGCTGGATCGAATAATTCAGGAATTGAATCATGGAGCTGCACCAGTTGCGCTGCTTCGTCGCCGTCGCCGAGGAGCTGCATTTCGGCCGCGCCGCCATCCGCCTGCACATGACCCAGCCACCGCTGAGCCGGCAGATCCAGCTGCTGGAACATTCTTTGGGGGTGCTGTTGCTGGAGCGCAACAATCGCCAGGCGCGCCTGACCCTGGCCGGGCAGAGTTTTCTCGAAGATGCCCGGCGTATCCTGCAAGTCGCCGAGTCGGCCAGCCAGTCGGCACGGCGTATCGCCCATGGCGAAGCAGGTCGCCTGACGCTGGGCTTCACCGCCGTCGGCGCCTACAGCATGATCCCGCGCTTGCTGGTGCACGCCGGCCAGACCTTGCCCGACATCGAGTTACTGCTCAGCGAACGGGTCTCGTCCACCCAGGTGCATGACCTGGAGGCCGGCCTGATCGATGTCGGCCTGGTGCGCCAGGTGCTGCCCAGCGCCCGCGTGGAGTACCTGCCGATTCACCGCGAACCCTTCGTCGCCGCCCTGCCCGCCGGGCATGCGCTGGCGGCACGCGAGCGGCTCAGGCCGAGCGATTTCGCTGGGCAGCCGTTCGTGATGTACAGCGCCAACGAAGGGCGCTATTTCCATGACCGCATCGCCAACCTGTTCGCCCGGCACGAGGTGCAGCCGCAGTATCGGCATCAGCTGGGGCAGACCCATTCGATCCTGGGCCTGGTCAATGTCGGGCTGGGCTGCGCGGTGGTGCCGGCTTCGGCGCAGGCGTTGCGCCTGGAGCAGGTGGTGTTCAAGCCGTTGGTGGGCATGGAGCAGCAGGCGGAGATCTTTCTGGCGTTTTGCCGGGATAACCCGAACCCGGTGCTGGGGGGCTTTGTGGCGATGGCGCGGGCATTCTTTGAAGCAGGATGAACAGTGGTGGCTTCTTCGCGGGTGAACCCGCTCCCACAGGTACTGCACAAGCCTGGAAGCCTATGCATTCCCTGTGGGAGCGGGTTTACCGGCGAAGAGGCCCTATACCTTAACGCACCAGGCACGGCCGCTTGTTGTCGAAACTCCAGCCCGGGATCAGGAACCGCATCGCCACGCTGTCATCCCGCGCCCCCAGCCCCATGTTGCGGTAGCACTCATGGGCCTTGGCCAGCTGGTCTTCATCCAGTTCAACGCCCAGCCCCGGCCGCTCCGGCACCCGCACATGGCCATCGATGATACGCAGCGGCTCACGGGTCAGGCGCTGGCCGTCCTGCCAGATCCAGTGGGTATCGATGGCCGTGATTTCACCCGGCGCCGCCGCCGCCACCTGGGTGAACATCGCCAGCGAAATGTCGAAGTGGTTGTTCGAGTGCGAGCCCCAGGTCAGGCCCCAGTCATGGCACATCTGCGCCACCCGCACCGAACCCTGCAAGGTCCAGAAGTGCGGGTCGGCCAGGGGGATGTCCACCGACTGCAACTGGATTGCGTGGCCCATCTGCCGCCAGTCGGTGGCGATCATGTTGGTGGCGGTCGGCAGGCCGGTGGCACGGCGGAATTCGGCCATCACTTCACGGCCCGAATAACCGTTCTCGGCCCCGCACGGGTCTTCGGCATAGGCCAGCACATCGTGCTTGTCGCGGCACAGGGCGATGGCTTCTTGCAGCGACCAGGCGCCGTTCGGGTCAAGGGTGATCCGCGCTTGCGGGAAGCGTTCGGCCAGGGCCGTCACGGCCTCCATTTCCTCCTCACCGCGCAACACTCCACCCTTGAGCTTGAAGTCGCTGAAGCCATAGCGCTGCCTGGCTGCTTCAGCCAGGCGCACCACCGCCTCCGGGGTCAGGGCCTTTTCATGGCGCAGGCGCAACCAGTCGTCATCGGCGTCGGCTTCGTCGCGGTAGGCCAGGTCGGTCTGCTGGCGGTCGCCAATGTAGAACAGGTAACCGAGCATCTTCACCGCGTCGCGCTGCTGGCCTTCACCCAGCAGTGCCGCCATTGGCACGTTGAGGTGCTGGCCGAGCAGGTCGAGCAGCGCCGACTCGATGGCCGTCACCGCGTGCACGGTGATGCGCAGGTCAAAGGTCTGCAGGCCGCGGCCTGCAGAATCGCGGTTGGCGAAAGTCTGGCGCATGGCATTGAGCACGCGCTGGTAGTGGCCGATCGGCTGGCCAACCACCAGGTTGCGGGCGTCTTCCAGGGTCTGGCGGATCTTCTCTCCACCGGGCACTTCGCCCAGGCCGGTGTTGCCGGCACTGTCGCGCAGCACCACGACATTGCGGGTGAAGTACGGGCCATGGGCACCACTGAGGTTAAGCAGCATGCTGTCGTGGCCGGCCACGGGAATCACCCGCAGGTCAGTGACCACTGGGGTGCTGGTGTGTACGGCGGGATTGGTCTGCATGTTCATGGTCGTTGTCTCGCAGTCATCAGTGGGTCTGGCCCAAGGCCGAAGGCGCCTTGTGCTGGTCAGAGGAAGCGCCCTTTGGGCGTATGCGTACGAAGAAGACGGCGATGGCCGCCAGCACCGAGGTCACGGCCAGGCCATACAGCCCGCCCTGGATCGACCCGGTCTGCTGTTCGAGCAGGCCGAAGGTGGTGGGGGCGACGAAGCCGCCGAGGTTGCCGACCGAGTTGATCAAGGCGATCACGGCCGCGGCGATACGGGCGTCCAGGTAGCCTTGCGGAATCGGCCAGAACAGCGACGAGGCCGACTTGAAGCCGATGGCGGCGAAGCACACGGCGACGAAGGCGAACACCGGGCCGCCCGTGGTGGACATGAACATGCCGATGGCCGCGACAAGCAAGGCACCGGCAACCCAGGCCTGCTGGAACTTCCAGCGCGTGGAACCGGCAGCGAAGGCGTACATGGCGATGATCGAGATCAGCCACGGGATCGAGTTGAAGAAGCCGACCTGCAGGTCGCTGAGGTCGCCCATGCGCTTGATGATGCTCGGCAGCCAGAAGGTGGCGGCGTAGATGGTCAGCTGGATGCAGAAGTAGATCAGGCAGAACAGCACGATCTGGCGGTCCTGGAGCAGGCGCCAGGCCGATGGCTTCACTGCGCCCACGGCTTCACGCTCACGCTGTTCACGGTCGATGGTCGCCACCAGCGCGTCCTGTTCGGCCGGGCTCAGCCACCTGGCATCCTGCGGTTTGGAGTCGAGCCAGAAGAACACGAAGAAGCACAGGGCCACCGAGGCCATGCCTTCGATGAACAGCATCCACTGCCAGCCATGCAGGCCCAGGCCCTGGATCTGCATCAGCGCGCCGGCCAGCGGCCCGGAAATCAGCGATGCCAATGCCGAACCGCTGAGGAAGATGGCAATCGCCTTGCCGCGCTCGGCGGCCGGCAACCAGCGCGTGAAGTAGTAGATCACGCCGGGGAAGAAGCCTGCCTCGGCCACGCCCAACAGGAAGCGCAGCACGTAGAACTGGGTTTCGTTCTGGACGAAGGCCATGGCGGTGGCGACCAGGCCCCAGGTGAACATGATGCGGGTCAGCCACAGCCGCGCACCGACTTTCTGCAACAGCATGTTCGAGGGCACTTCGAACAGCGCGTAGCCGATGAAGAACAGCCCGGCACCGAAACCGAAGGCGGCGGCACTGATGCCAAGGTCGCTTTCCAGGTGCGGACGGACGAAGCCGATATTGACGCGGTCAAGGTAGTTGACGATGAACATGATGACGAACAGCGGCAGGACGTGGCGCTTGACCTTGGCCACGGCACTGGCCAAGGCGTCGCCTTCATTCCGGGCAGACGGAGCGAGGGTGTCGTTCACAGGTATATCTCCCACTAATTGTTTTTGTGCGGGTCGAGGTTGTCTGACATGACAGTGGAACGGAGCATAGGCGCAGCGAAGTTGTACGACAAGATGTCGAATTGCGCCTAAATGGCAAAATACAAGCTGATAAACCAGCAAATAGCGTCTAACATGCTTAGAAATCGATTAACAGCCCTGCACCGTGCAGCGAAAATACGGGCAAAAAATATTTTTATTGATTAACTTGTCATACAAGACAATCAGCTCCGGACTCCTCATGGATATTCCAGCCAAACGCAGCCACAGCCGCGCCCACGACCTGGTGTCGAGCCTGACCCAGCAAATCCTGCTGGGCACTTTCAAGCCGGGGGACAAACTGCCGTCTGAGAACACCCTGGTGCGCGAGCATGGCGTCAGCCGCACCGTGGTCCGTGAAGCGCTGTCGAAATTGCAGGCCTCAGGGCTGGTGGAGCCACGCCATGGCATCGGCACCTTCGTGATGGAGCGCCAGGGCCAGGCGGGTCTGCGCGTGGGGGCGGAAAATGCCGCGAGCGTGCGCGACCTGCTGGAGCTGCGCATCGGCCTGGAGGGCCAGGCGGCCGCGCTCGCTGCCGTGCGCCGCAACGACGAGCACCTGGCACGCATGCGCAAGGCGCTGGATGACTACCAGGACCTGGCGGCTGCCGGTGACAGCTGCATCGAGGCAGACCGGCGCTTCCACCTGTTGATCGCCGAGGCCACCGGCAACCTGTATTTCAGTGAGATGATGGCGCAACTGGGCAACGGGTTGATCCCGCGTAACCGCATGGCCCTGGCCGAACGCGCCGGCGCCAACCTGGCGCGGCATGCCTACCTGGCCAACCTGGAGCATGAGGCGATCCTCAATGCCATCCGCCGGCAAGACCCGGACGCGGCGCGGGCGGCGATCTGCCTGCACCTGTCCAACAGCCGCGATCGCCTGCTGCCGGACTAGGGCCGCTGTCGTTGCCGCTTCACCAGGTCAGGCAGATCTTGCCGAAATGCCGGTTGCTTTCCTGGTAGCGGAACGCCTCGACGATCTGCTCCAGCTCGAAATGCTTGTCCACCACTGGCCGCAAGCCGTTGGCATCGATCGCCCGCACCATCGCCTGCTGCTGCGCACGGCTGCCCACCAGCACGCCTTGCAGGCGGATCTGCCGTACCAGTGCCTGCACCAGCGGCAGTTGCCCGGCCACACCGGTCAGAATGCCGATCAGCGACACATGCCCACCAATGCGCGCGGCGATCATCGACTGCTCCAGGGTCGCCGGCCCACCCACTTCGATCACATGATCGACGCCGCGATTGCCAGTCAGCTCACGGGCCTTCTCGCCCCAGGCCGGGGTGCTCTTGTAGTTGATCAGGTGGTCGGCGCCGAGGGCCTTCAGGCGTTCGAGCTTGGCGTCGCTGGACGACGTGGCGATGACCGTGGCCCCTGCCAGCTTGGCGAACTGCAGGGCGAAGATCGACACACCGCCGGTGCCCTGCACCAGCACCGTGTCACCGGGCTTGAGGTGATCATCGCTCATCAAGCTGCGCCAGGCGGTGAGGCCGGCCGTGGTAAGGGTTGCAGCCTCGGCGTGGCTGAACCCCTTGGGTGCCAGCGTGAACGAAGTGACCGGGGCCGTTACCTGCTCGCGGGCATAACCATCAATGCCATCGCCAGGCACCCGGGCAAAGCCTTCGACGTTGGCCTGGCCGTCGAGCCAGTCCGGGAAAAAGGTGCTGACGACGTTGTCGCCGACCTTGAATTCACTCACACCTGTGCCGACCGCGACCACTTCGCCGGCGCCGTCGGCCATGGGAATGCGCCGCTCGCTCGGGCCCCACATGCCACTGACCACGGCGAAGTCGTGGTAGTTGAGGGAGCTGGCATGCAGTTGCACGGTGATCTCGCCGGCCTTGGGCGCTGGGGCCTCGCAGGTGCCGACCTCGACCTTGTCGTAGCCGCCGCCGGGTTGCACATAGATGGCCTTGCTGGTCATGACTGAGGCTCCATTCAGAGAAAGACTGGGGTTCAGCATAGCCAGTGTGGGCCCTTTCGCGGGCTCGCCCGCGAAAGGGCCGGAACTGGCGCCAGATAATTCAGCCCAGCATCACCCGCAAGGCCCGGCAATCTGCTGCATGCCAATCCACCAGCTCCGGCCACGGGTTTTCCGGCAGGTTCACCAGCACCGTGCGCGCGCCAGCGGCCCGCCCACAGTCCAGGTCAAAGCGATAATCCCCAACCATCACCAACTCGCCGGGCGCCACGCCCCAGCTGTTGGCAATCTTCAACAGCCCATCCGGGCTCGGCTTCGGCTCGGCCTCATCGCGCCCGAGAATGTGCTCGACCTGGAAGCAATCCGCCAGGCCGATCGCCTCCAGCGTCACATGCGCCAGCTCCCGCGCATTGCGGGTCAGGATGCCCAGCCGGCAGCCACGTTCGGCCAGCTCACGCACCAGCTCCACGGCCCCGTTGGCCGCTGTCGAGGCAATCGCCAGGTCGCGCTCATGTTCCAGCAGCCAGGCATGCTTGGCCGCCGCTTCCGCCGCCGGCAGTGCCGCCAGATGGGTGAGAATGTCGTGCTCGGCCGGGATATCCAGGGCGACGCGGATGGCGGCGAAATCGTGCACCGCCACGGTCAGGGTGCCGTCCATGTCGAACACCCAGTTGCGGATTTCGGCCAGGCTCATGCCCAGTCCTTGCGGTGGCGAATCAGGCCTTCCTGGGTCGACGATGCCACCAACTGGCCGGCGCGGTTGAAGATGCTGCCGCGGCAGAAACCCCGGGCATTACCAGCCCACGGGCTGTCGGTGGCGTACAACAGCCACTCATCGGCGCGCAGGTTACGGTGGAACCACAGCGAATGGTCGAGGCTGGCGATCTGCATGTCGCGCTGCCACACCGATTTGCCATGGGGCAGCAGCGACGTCGTCAGCAGGCCGAAATCGGAAGCGTAGGCCAGCAGGTACTTGTGCAGCGCCGGCACGTCAGGCAAAGAGCCGTCGGCGCGGAACCAGGCGTACTTCACCGGGTCGCCGGGCTGGGGGTTGAACGGATCGCGCTCGGTCACCGGGCGGATCTCGATCGGCTTGGCGCACAGCACCTTGTCGCGGATGCGTTCGGGCAGCTTGTCGGCATGGGCGCTGGCCAACTCGACTTCGGTCGCCAGGTTTTCCGGGCCGACCACGTCGGGCATCTGCACCTGGTGCTCGAAACCTTGCTCGTCGTACTGGAACGACGCGCTGCAGGTGAAGATCGGCTGGCCCTTCTGGATCGCCGTCACCCGCCGGGTGCTGAAGCTGCCGCCATCACGCACGCGGTCGACCGAATACACCACCGGCAAGCTGGCATCGCCCGGGCGCAGGAAGTAACCGTGCAGCGAATGCACATGGCGCGCATCCTCGACCGTCTGGCTGGCCGCCGACAGCGACTGGCCCAGCACCTGGCCACCATACAGCTGCCGGAAGCCGAGGTCCTGGCTGCGGCCACGGAACAGGTTCTCCTCGATCGACTCGAGGCTCAACAGGTCGACCAGGTCGTCCAAAACATGACTCATCGGGGGTTCTCCTTGTAGGAGCGAGCCTTGCTCGCGATGCGCCGCTGAGCGGCGCTCGGTTTCACAGGCGCTGAACATCTTTCGGCGAGCACCTTTCAGGGATGAGTAAATGATACAAGGTTTGTCACCGACACCGTGCATGGCGGCTCATTCAGTGCGCAGGGTCTGCTCCCAATGCGCGCGGTCGATGCGATACAGCACATGAGGGCGCAGCGGGTGGCCGATGGGCAGGCGGGGGTGGTCGAAGCTGCCATCGACGTCCTGGACCATGCCGATGGCCTGCATGACTTTTTGCGACGGCAAGTTGCTCTCGCTAGTGAACGACACCACCTCTTCCACGCGCAATTGGGCGAAAGCACAACGCAGGCAGGTCCATGCCGCCTCGCTGGCAAAGCCCAGGCCCCAGTGACGCCGGGCCAGGCGCCAGCCAATCTCCACCGCCGGGGCGAACGGCGCGTCGAAATTGACATTGAGCAAGCCCGTCATGCCGATGAACGCCCCGCTGTCTTTTCGCTCAAGCGCCCACAGGCCGAAGCCGTATTCGTTGAAATGCCCGCGGATCCTGCCGATCAGCGCCGCCGCTTCAAGCCGCGTCATGGGCGCAGGGAAATAACGCATCACCTGCGGGTCGGCACACATCGCCGCAAATTCGCGCAGGTCGTCATCGTGCCATTGGCGCAACACCAGCCGGGCACTTTCCAGGTGGAGGATGGGGGTCATGGGAACAGCTCCGGTTTTACGCGATGGCATTTTACAGCGTAGGCGCGGCCAGGTTTCTCACGCAACCGGCAGCGCCCGGAATGCAATTTTCACAACCCCTTCACCAGCCCCCGACAGACGGCTGAGCACAATGCCCCCACACCACCGCCGCGCCATTGGAGTGACGCATGCAGCCGAGCAACACCTTGGGCCATCCCGCCATCCACGCCCGTCGCAAGCGACGCATGTCACGCAAAGCCCTTGGTGCCGCTCTCGGTTTGTGCATGGTCATCGCAGCGGTCACCACCTGGCTGTCAACGAGGACCCATATCGTGGACCTTGGCAACGAGCGGCAGTTGAACGAAAGCGGCCTGCTGCAGGACTGGGCCGACGGTGCAGTGATCGTGATGATCCGCCATGCCGAACGTTGCGACAGCGCGCCCGGCCCTTGCCTGAACGACCCCACTGGCATCACCGTGGCCGGCAGCGAGGCCGCCACCCGGGTCGGCCAAGGCTTGAAACAACTGGGCCTGGGCAATGCCGATGTGCTCGCCAGCCCCAAAGTACGTACCCTGCAGACGGCTCACTTCATCCTTGGCCAGGCCGTTGCCAGCGAAGCCTGGCTGGAAAGCTGCGACAACCAGTTCGCCCGCGAAGCGCTGGCGCGCAAGCGTGCTGGGCACAACCTGGTGCTGGTCACCCACAATGGCTGCATCGATCACTTCGCCCGCCAGCAGGGCGTGGCCGGGGGTGAGCGCGAGAGCAACTACGCCAGCGCGCTGTTCGTCTCGGTGGACGCCAACGGCAAGGCGCGCATCCTTGGGCGCTTGAACGAGCCAGACTGGCAACGGGTATTGGCCAGCGTGGGGAAATAACTGGCAAGATCAGCGCTGGCCCCGATTGCGAACGTCCCATGCCGCTGCCGCTGATCTACCACGACGACTACAGCCCGGAATTCCCTGCCGGGCACCGCTTTCCCATGGACAAGTTCCGCCTGCTGCGCGACCACCTGGTGGGCAGCGGCCTGACCACCGACCAGGCCCTGCTGCGCCCGGACATCTGCCCCAACGACATCCTCGCCCTGGCCCATGACCGCGGCTACATCGAGCGCTACATGAATGGCGAACTGTCCCGCGAGGACCAGCGCCGCCTCGGCCTGCCCTGGAGCGAAGCCCTGGCCCGGCGTACCGTGCGTGCCGTGGGTGGTTCGCTGCTGACCGCCGAGATGGCACTGCAGCATGGCATCGCCTGCCACCTGGCCGGTGGCACCCACCACGCCCACTACGACCATCCGGCCGGTTTCTGCATCTTCAATGACCTGGCGGTGATCAGCCGCTACCTGCTCGAAGCCGGGCGCGTGCACCGGGTGCTGATCTTCGACTGCGATGTGCACCAGGGCGACGGCACGGCGCGCATCCTCCAGGACACCCCGGACGCCATCACCGTGTCCCTGCACTGCGAACAGAACTTTCCGGCACGCAAGGCCCACAGCGACTGGGACATTCCCCTGCCACGCGGCATGGGCGATGCGGCATACCTGAAGGTGGTGGACGATGCGCTGAACTACCTGCTGCCGCTCTATCAACCCGACCTGGTGCTGTACGACGCCGGTGTCGATGTGCACAAGGACGATGCCCTGGGCTACCTGCAACTCACCGACGATGGCCTGGCGGCGCGTGACGAGCTGGTGATGCGCCACTGCCTGGGCCGTGACATCCCGGTGGTCGGGGTCATCGGTGGCGGCTACAGCAAGGACCGCGAAGCCTTGGCCAGGCGCCACGGCATTCTTCATCACAGTGCGGCGCGTGTCATAGGTTGTTCACAATGACTGTGGAACCGCTTGTGGATAACCTGCGGGAAAGGCGCTGCAGCCCTTAACCGGTGGGGGCTGTAGAACACTGATCACTTTTTGTTCAGTACGTGGGTTGGCCCGGCTGCGCTAGAATGCGCAATCTTTTCCACAACCTGCTGCCTACCATGCCCGATAAAAAACCCGCTTCCCCTCCCCTGGCCGTCGTGATCGGCGGCGGCCCTGCTGGCCTGATGGCGGCTGAAGCCATGGCCCAGGCGGGCCTGGCGGTGGAAGTGTTCGATGCCATGCCTTCGGTGGGCCGCAAGTTCCTGCTGGCCGGCGTCGGCGGCATGAACATCACCCATTCGGAAGCTTATCCACAGTTCGTTTCGCGCTACGCCGAGCGGCAAGCTGAAATCGACGGGTTGCTGCACGACTTCGATGCCGATGCGCTGCGCCAGTGGATCCACGGGTTGGGTATCGACACGTTTGTCGGTACGTCAGGCCGGGTTTTCCCCACCGACATGAAGGCGGCCCCGCTGCTGCGCGCCTGGCTGAAGCGCCTGCGTGACAATGATGTGGTTATCCACACCCGCCATCGCTGGCTGGGCTGGAATGCCGACGGTAGCTTGCGAATCGCTTATCCACAGGGTGAATTGCAGGTCAAGGCCAATGCCGTGGTACTGGCCTTGGGTGGCGCCAGCTGGGCAAGGCTGGGCTCCGACGGCGCCTGGCAGCCGTTGTTGGCCGAACGCACTGTGGATATCTCGCCGCTGCGGCCGAGCAACTGCGGTTTCGAAGTGGAGGGATGGAGTGCGCTGCTTGTGGACAAGTTCGCGGGGGCGCCGCTGAAGAACATTGCCCTCAGCGTACCGGGCATGGCGCCGCGCAAAGGCGAGTTCATCCTCACCGCGCAGGGCGTCGAGGGCAGCCTGGTATATGCATGGTCGGCGCAGTTGCGCCAGGCCATCGAGCACCAGGGCCAAGCCAAACTACTGCTCGACCTGCTGCCGGACAAGCCTGTGGACAAAATTGCCCAGGCGTTGGCCAAACCACGCGGATCGCGCTCGATGGCCAAGCACCTGCAGGGTCAGCTGGGGATCGATGGGGTCAAGGCAGCGCTGCTGCGGGAGCTGACGGATCAGGCGACGTTCGCTGATCCTCAGGCGCTGGCACGTGCAATCAAAGCGTTGCCGATCGCGCTGGTACGAACGCGACCGCTGGACGAAGCGATCAGCAGCGCCGGTGGCGTGCGTTTCGAAGGGCTGGATGAAGGGTTGATGATTCGCCGGATGCCGGGGGTGTTCTGCGCGGGCGAAATGCTGGACTGGGAGGCGCCGACCGGGGGGTATCTGCTGACGGCGTGCTTTGCCAGTGGTTTGCGCGCGGGGCGAGCTGCAGCAGACTGGCTGAAATCTCGCGGCTGACCCCGCTCCCACAGTGTCTGCTTACGGTTTGCGCTTGCGCGGCCCGCTGTTGAAGCTCGGTACCTTGCGTACGGCCTTCACCGAGGGCTCCGCCACTGCCGACTCGGCACTGTCCATCCAGCGCCCCAGTCCGCGCTTGGCGCCGTTCTCTTTCGGTTTCTTGGGCTTTTTCGGCTTCTTGATCACCTGGCCACTGGCATCGGTCATCGGTACCCGGTGCTCAGGGATGAAGTCCGGTTCCTCATGGCGCGGCAGGGTCTGCCGGGTCAGCACTTCAATCGCCGACAGCATCTGCACTTCATCGGCACACACCAGCGAGATCGCCTCGCCCTTGTTACCGGCGCGGCCGGTACGGCCAATACGGTGCACATAGTCCTCGGCCACGATCGGCAGGTCGAGGTTGACCACCAGCGGCAGGTCGTCGATGTCCAGGCCTCGGGCCGCCACATCGGTGGCCACCAGCACCTGGATCTCCCGCGCCTTGAAGCTGTCCAGTGCACGCTGGCGGGTGGCCTGCGGGCGGTCGCCGTGGATACCGTCGGCATTCACCCCGTCGGCCAGCAAGCGCTCGACCAACTGATCGACGCCATTGCGGGTCTTGGCGAATACCAGCACCTGCTTCCAGCGCTGCTTGCGCAGCAGGTGCATGAACAAGTCGGCCTTGCGCTTCTTGTCCACTGGCACCAGCCACTGCTTGACCGTGGTCGCCGCGGCGTTGCGCGGGCTGACTTCGATGCTCAGCGGGTCGTTCAGGGCCAGGCCGGCGAGCATGCGGATCTGCTCGGAGAAGGTGGCGGAGAACAGCAGCGTCTGACGCTTGCGCGGCAAGGCGGCATAAACCGACTGCAGCTCTTCGGCAAAGCCCAGGTCGAGCATGCGGTCGGCTTCGTCGAGTACCAGTGTCTGCACCTGGTTGAACTTCACCGCATTCTGGCGGAACAGGTCGAGCAGTCGGCCGGGCGTGGCCACCAGCAGGTCGACGCCACGGCGCAGGCGCATCATCTGCGGGTTGATGCTGACCCCGCCGTAGACGGCATAGGTGCTCAGTGGCAGGTTTTCGGCATATTCGCGCACGTTGTCGTGCACCTGCTCGGCCAGCTCGCGGGTCGGTACCAGCACCAGCGCACGGATCGAGTTACTGGCAACCTTCTCACCTTCCAGGGCAAGGCGCTGCAGCACCGGCAAGGCGAAGCCGGCGGTCTTGCCAGTGCCGGTCTGGGCTGCGGCCATCAGGTCGCGGCCGGCCAGCACGGCGGGGATGGCCTTGGCCTGGACGGGGGTCGGGGTGGTGTAGTCCAGCTGCTGCAAGGTGCGCAGCAGCGGTTCGATCAGGCCGAGTTTGGCGAAATTCATGGCAATACCGTCAGGGGGTTCAGCGAAGGCGGCAAGTTTACCGCATCGCCCCTGGCTACTTGCTGCAGATTTCGCCTTTCATCGGCTGCTCTGGCGCCTTGCGCCATTGCGGCAGGCCGATCAGCACCACCGCGCCGATGATCACCGCCATGGCCAGGCACTCCTCGGTGCCGATCTGTTCCCCGGCGAAGAGGATACCCAGCAGCACCGCCACCGCCGGGTTGACGTAGGCGTAGCTGGTGGCCGCTGCCGGCCGCACGTTCTTGAGCAGGTACATGTAGGCACTGAAGGCGAGGATCGAACCGAACAGCACCAGGTAAGCCAGCGCCCCCCAGCCGGCAAGGGTCGGCATCTGTGTCATGCGCTCACCGGACAGTGCACTGCCCAACAGCAATACCGCGCCGCCTACCAGCATCTCGGCGGCACTGGCCATCGGGCCTTGGGGCAATGGCAGGCTCTTGCTCCACACCGAACCGAACGCCCACGACGCCGCAGCGAACACCACCAACGCCGCGCCCACTGGGCTGGCCTGCAGGTTGGAACCGAGGTTGAGCAAGGCGATACCCAGCAACCCGAGCAGGATACCGGCCCACTCCAGCCGCGAGTTGCGGTGGCCAAACAGCAAACCGAACAGCAACGTGAACAACGGCACCGTCGCCACCGCCAGCGCGGCCACGCCCGAGGCCACACCCGCATGCTCGGCCACTGTCACCCCACCATTGCCGCAGCTGAGCAACAGGAAACCGATCGCTCCGGCCGCACGCCATTGCGGCCAGGTCGGGGCCGGCACACCCCGCCAGCGCAGGAAGCCATACAGCAAACCGCCAGCGATGATGAAACGCACACCGGCCATCAGCATCGGTGGCCACGATTCGACACCGATGCGAATGAACAGGTAGGTGGAACCCCAGACCAGATACAGGGCAATGAAGGCGCCGATGAGCAACAGCGGAAAGCGACGGGAGGCAGGCATGGCAGGCAACTCAGAAATCCGTTTTCGGGTGACCGAGTTTAGGGCTGCGTCCAGGCAAAGATAAGTTACAAAACCGCGCGAAATGAGCGGCACACTTTTAGTGCGCCGATCAGACCAGCCTGGACAAGGTGTTGCGGACTTTCGCTGCTGGGGTTTTCTGCAGGCGGCATAGAAGCGCATGGGAGAGTTGCTCGACACCATGGCCCTGGCGTAGCACGCCGGCGAGGTGTTGCAGCAGGTTGGCAGCCATTTCGGCATCGGCCATGGCCCGGTGCGCGGTGCCGGTATCCGGCAGCCCGGCCCAACGGGTCAGGGTACCCAACTTGTGGTTGGGCGCCGCCGGCAGCAAACGCCGTGACAGCAGCAGTGAGCAGGCGAAGGCCTGGCGACGGCTGCGGCCGATACGGCTCAGCTCATAATCCCAGAACTTCTGGTCGAAGGCGGCGTTGTGCGCCAACAGCGGGGTCTCGCCGACGAATTCGGCAACCTCGTTCATCACCCTGTCCACCGGTGGTGCAGTGCGCAACATGGCGGTGGTGATGCCGGTCAGCCCGGCGACGAAGGCCGGGACTGGCACGCCAGCGTTCATCAGGCTCTGATAGCGCTCGACGATGCGCCCGCCCTCCAGCATCACCACCGCCACTTCGGTGGCGCGGCAACCGGCGCCAGGGGAAATACCGGTGGTTTCAAAGTCGATGACTGCAATACGTTCCATGAAAAACCTTAGTGCTTGAGCAACAGCGCACCCTCGATGGGCACATAACGGGTGGCGGCGCGAATCAGCGACAATGCCGTCAGGCCGGGGACGCCATAGACTACCGCCTCGGTGCCATGGCGCTGGATGACTCGCTCCAGCAGCAGGTCAAAGTCACCATCACCCGAGGCCAGCACCACCTGGTCGACCCGGCTGGCGGCATCGATCACATCGAGGGTGATGCCCACGTCCCAGTCGCCCTTGGCCGAACCGTCGCTGCGCTGGATGAACGGTTTCAGGCGCACATCGAAGCCGAGGTTGCGCAGGATCTGCTGGAATTGCTGCTGCTTGCTGTCACCGCGATCGATGGCATAGGCCACGGCCTCGACGATCTCGCCTTCGCGGCTGACCTGCTTCCACAGTGCGGTGTAGTTGAAGTGGCAACCATGGGCCTGGCGCACGGTGTAGTAGAGGTTCTGCACATCGGCGAACAGCGCGATCTTTTTCACCACATACCCTCGACATGAAAAGGGGCGCAAAGCGCCCCTTCGGAATGCCAGCAGTATGCCAGACCGGTCAGACGAACGTATCGTCATCCGAGAAGAAGCCACCCCCATCATTACCGTAGTCGGTATCGGCCCAGCCGCCCTGGTCATTGCCCCAGCCGCCATTATCGGCGACTTGTTGCTGTGCGCCCTGGTCATGCCAGCCGCCGCTGTCACTGGCCGGTGCCGGCTCTTCCTTGATCACCTCGACCACCTCTTCAGGCTGCGAGTTGTGGTGGAACAGGCTGCTGATACCTTGCGCCAGCAACACGCCACCGGCGACGCCCGCAGCGGTCTGCATTGCACCACCGAGGAAGCTGCTGGCGCCGCTGCGCGCTGGCGCGGCGCCAAAGCCAGGCTGTTGCGGCTGTGCTTGAGCCTGCATCTGCGGCTGCGGCTGCGGCTGAGAGAAGCCTGGCGCACTCGGCTCGCGCCAACCGCCACCCGATGCTACCGGCGCACTAGGGCGCTGCGGCTGAACCGGCTCCGGATTGCGCGCACCGGCACCAAAGATGCTGGAGAGGAACCCACCGCCGCCATTGCCACTGCTGGCACGGGTCGCCTCAAGCTGGGCCCGGGCCTGCTTCAGTTCGGCCTCCAGCTGCTTGTTCTGCTCGTCCAGGCGCTTGATCGCGGCTTCCTGAACCAGGATCGCCTGGGCCATGTAGTAAGGCGCTGCCGGCTGCTGGCGGACATGCTCCTCGATCCGTGCCTGCGCCTGCGCATCACGCGGCTGGTTTGGGTCTTCGGCTTGCTTGATGCGACCGAACAGGCCGTCGATCAGGGTTTGTTCATCAGTGTTCATGGGGCTACCTCATGGGCTAGCAGGACATCGGACATGGCAAAGATGGGGCGCCCGGCCCAAGGATTCAATCACCGCGCGGGTGAAACTTTTTTCAGCAAGTGACCGCTCTGGGCTAAAGTTAGGCCCCTGCTTTTACTGCCTTGCGATGTTGACTGATGAATCCGCTGAGCGTTCTGCGCGACTCCCTGTACTTCTTCCGCCGCCACCTGGCCAGCATCATTCCGCTATGCCTGCCGCTGGTGGTGCTCGAAGCCTTTTCCACCCAGCTGCTGTACCGCCAGCTGGGCGAGCAGGCCTCGCCGGCCTACGGCATGCTGATCAGCCTGTTGTTCTACCCGTTGTACAGCGCGGCGCTGATCCTCTACCTGGACACCCGCAGCAACGGCCAGCAGATCCGCAAACGCGACCTGTTCGCCCGCGCCGTGCAGCTGTGGCCGCAACTGGCCCTGCTGATCACGATCAGCTCGCTGCTGATCATGGCCGGCCTGGCGCTGCTGGTGTTCCCGGGCGTGTGGATCATGATCAACCTGGTGTTCGCCGAGTACCTGCTGGTGCTGCGTGGCCTGCCGGTGGTGCAGTCGATGCGTGAAAGTGCGCGCATGACCACCGGGCACTTCCTGCGCATCATGATCTGCGTGCTCGGCGTGCTGGCGCCGATCTGGCTGATCGATGGCCTGCTGCTGATGGCCTTCCCCGAGCCCGCGCCGGGCGTCGAACTGGCCCTGGACAGCTTGAGTGGGTTCTTGCAGTTGTTCAGCACCGTGGTGCTGTATCGCCTGTTCATGCTGCTGGAAGCTGAAGCCTGATCAGCTCCCGCCTTGCTCAGGTACCGCGCGGCTTGGCCCGCGCGGTAGCTTCGGCCACCAGAGGGTCATCCGGCCAGTAGTGCTTGGGATAGCGCCCCTTCAAGTCCTTTTTCACCTCGGCGTAGGTGGTGCGCCAGAAGTTGGCCAGATCCTGGGTCACTTGCACTGGCCGTCGCGCTGGCGACAACAGATGCAGTTTCACCTGCTGGCGGCCCTGGGCGATGCGCGGCGTATCGGCCAGGCCGAACAGTTCCTGCAGCCGCACGGCAAGGATCGGCGGGTGTTCGCTGTAGTCCAGGCGGATGTTCGAGCCAGAGGGCACTGCCAGATGCGCCGGCGCCCATTCGTCGAGGCGCTGGGGCAATGGCCAGGGCAGCAGATTGCGCAAGATCGACGGCAGGTCCAGCGCGGCGAAGTGGCTCAGGCGCGAGACCTTGCCCAGGTAGGGCTGCAGCCAGTCTTCCAGCGTCGCCAACAGCGCCTCGTCCCCCAGGTCGGGCCATTCGCTTTGCCCGTCCTTGTCCAGATCCAGCTGACGCAACAGCGCCACCCGTGCTTGCCACTGGCGCAGCTCCGGGGTCCAGGTGAGCAGGTTCAGGCCCTTGCGCCGCACCAGGCCAAGCAACGCCTTGGCGCGGGCCTGGTCGTCCAGCCCAGGCAACGGCTCGCGCGCCAGGGCCAGCTCGCCGACCTTGGTCTGGCGCTCGGCACGCAGCACCTGCTCGCGCTCGTCCCAATCGAGGATATCGACGTGCTCGACCTGCTCGGCCAGCACATCATCGAGCAGCGTTGGGTCGAACTCGGCCGCCAGGTAGATGCGTTCTTCCCGTTGGCCCTGGCGGCTACCCAGGTCAGCGATCACCAACCACGGGCATTTCATCAACGCGTCGGCCTCGGCGAACAACGCCGCACGGCCATTGGCCAGGCGATATTCAGCGCCACCCTCGCGACGCTGCTGGGCGACCCGATCGGGATAAGCCAGCGCCAGCAATGCGCCAAGCCAGCGCGGATGGTCGGGGTCGGCAACCGCCGCCGTGGCCTTGCCGCGCAACAGGCCACGGTATTGCCGAGCGAGTTGCCGCGCACGCTGCACGCCGCCCTGGCCACCCCGGCTGGCCTTGCTTTCACCGCTGACCAGCGCCAGGCGGCGGTGCAGGTCGGCACCACCACCGCGCTGGATATCTCGCTCGCCAAGCAAGGCAGCGACATCGCAGGCCATCGTTGCCAGGCCAAGGTCCTGCCCGCGCAACAGCAGGTGGGCGATGCGCGGATGGGTCGGCAGTTCGGCCATGGCCTGGCCGTGGTCGCTGAGGTTGTCACGGCTGCCCGGCTTGAACGCGCCCAGCCGCGCCAGCAGGTCCTGGGCTTGGGCGAAGGCCGCTGCCGGCGGCTGGTCGAGCCAGCGTAACTGGTCGGGAGTGACGCCCCAACGCGCAAGCTGCAAGGCCAGGCCGGCAAGGTCGGCCTGGAGGATTTCGGCGCTGCCGTGGGCAGCCAGTTGGTCATGCTGGGCCTCGGACCACAGGCGGTAGCACACCCCGGGTTCCAGGCGCCCTGCCCGGCCGGCGCGCTGGGTGGCGCTGGCGCGGGAAATCCGCTGGGTGTCCAGGCGGGTCATGCCGCTGCCCGGATCGAAGCGCGGCACCCGCGCCAGGCCGGCATCGATGACAACGCGCACGCCGTCGATGGTCAGGCTGGTTTCGGCGATGTTGGTGGCCAGCACCACCTTGCGCAGGCCCTTGGCCGGCGGGTCGATGGCGGCGCGCTGGGCATTGAGCTCAAGCTCACCATGCAGCGGGCACAGCAGCACATCTGGCCGCTCACCCAGGGCGTCCTGCAGGCTTTGATGCACACGGCGGATCTCGGCCTGGCCAGGCAGGAACACCAGCACGCTGCCGGGCTGTTCGGCCAGCGCCAGCAACACGTTGTCCACTACCCGCGGCTCGATGAACTCGCCCGGCTGGAATGGTCGGCCCCAGCGGATATCCACCGGATGCATGCGGCCTTCGCTGCGCACCACCGGCGCGTCGCCCAGCAGCCGCGAGAGGCGCTCGCCTTCCAGGGTCGCGGACATCAGCAGGATTTTCAGCGGCGGATCGTCACGCAGCAGTTCGCGGCCATTGAGGCTCAGCGCCAAGGCCAGGTCGGCGTCCAGGCTACGCTCATGAAATTCGTCGAAGATCAGCAGGCCGACCCCTTCCAGTGCGGGGTCGGCCTGCAGCCGGCGGGTCAGGATGCCTTCGGTGACCACTTCAATGCGTGTGTGCGGCCCGACCTTGCTGTCCAGGCGAATGCGGTAACCCACGGTTTCGCCGACCTTTTCCCCCAGCTCGCTGGCAAGGCGTTCGGCCGCTGCCCGCGCCGCCAGGCGACGCGGTTCGAGCATGAGGATGGTCTGCCCGGCCAGCCACGGCTCGTCAAGCAGCGCCAGCGGTACACGGGTGGTCTTGCCCGCACCGGGGGGCGCTTCAAGCACGGCTTCGTCGCGGTTTTCCAGGGCTGCGCGCAAGGCAGGCAAGACAGCATCGATCGGTAAGGAAATCATGGTGGTCCTCGAACAGTCTGGCGAGTATAACGGCGAACCCAGCCTGCTCTATCATGGTCTTAGCTTCAGGTGCTGGCGCTTCGCTTGCCCTGCTGAATACTTCTCGGAGATTTACATGCGCATCCCATCCCGCGTCATCGGTGGCGCCCTGATCGTCACGCTGCTGACCCAGCTGACGGCCTGCGGCACCATTTTCTATCCAGAGCGCCGTGGCCAGATCGGCGGCAAGATCGACCCCGTCGTGGCGGCAATGGACGCCATCGGCATCCTGTTCTATGTCATCCCAGGCCTGATCGCCTTTGGCATCGACTTCGCCACGGGCGCCATCTACTACAAAGGCGGGCACACCGCCCAGGTCGACCCGGTAAAACTGCGGGACGCCGTCAGCCCGGATGGCAAGGTCGACAACCTCAAGCTGCAGGCCATCCTGGAAAGCGAACTGGGCCAGCGCCTGCCGCTGGATGACCCGCGGCTGATCCAGCACCGCGGCAGCGTCGAGCAGCTGGCGGCGCTGGGCCTGGTACCTGCAGCCTGACAGCGACAAGGACAGTGCCCCGAGCATGATTACCCCGGCTGAACACCAACGCCTGCTGCGCCTGGCCACCCGCGCTTCTTTGGCGGTGGCCAGTATCCTGGTCCTGAGCAAGGCCATCGCCTGGTGGCTGAGCGGCTCGGTCAGCCTGCTCGCCGGGCTGACCGACTCGGCACTGGATGCCGTCGCCTCGTTCCTCAACCTGCTTGCCGTGCATTACGCCCTGCGCCCGGCCGACGACGACCATCGCTTCGGCCACGGCAAGGCCGAGGCCCTGGCCGGCATGGCCCAGGCGCTGTTCATCGGGGTCAGCGCGGTGCTGATCGGGATCCAGGCCTATGAACGCCTGCGAGCCCCGCAACCGCTGGGTGACACGGCCATCGGCATCGGCGTGATGCTGTTGTCGCTGGCGCTCACCGTTGCCTTGCTGGCCTTGCAGCGCAAGGTGATTCGCCTGACCGGCTCGACTGCGGTGCGCGCCGACTCGCTGCACTACCGCTCCGACCTGCTGCTCAATGGCAGCATCCTGCTCGCCCTGCTGCTGGCACGCCTGGGTTGGGCGCAGATGGATGCGCTGTTCGGCCTGGGCATCGCCTTGTACATCCTCTGGAGTGCATTGCAGATCGCCCGCGAGAGCACGGCGATTCTCATGGACAAGGAACTGCCAAGCGACATCGGCGAAGGGATGGTCGAACTGGTGCTGGGCATCCCCGGCGTCGAAGGCGTGCATGACCTGCGCACCCGGGTGTCAGGTAACCAGTGGTTCGTGCAGTTGCACCTGGAGCTACCTGGGCAGCTGCCACTGAATGCGGCACACGACTTGTGCGTGCAGGCATCGGACGTCATCCGCCAGCGTTACCCGCAGGCGGATGTGATGGTGCATGCCGACCCTGTGTGAGTCAGTTGACGCTGTAGCCTCGGCCACTGAAGCATGCACTGAGTGCCCGTCGGTAGTTGCTCGCCACTTCGACCGGTGGCGCATAGGGCGCCGTAGCCGGGTCAAAGCCTGACTGGCTCACTGCCCAGCGATGACACTGGTAACGGTCCTGGTCTTGCTGCTCCTGCCCTTGGCCATACATCGGGTAGGCAATCACGTCGTAGCTGTTGCCGGCCGGCGCTGCCGCCGGCAACGGTGCCGGGGCCATGGCGGGCGGGTTGACCACGACATACTCCTGGCTGTCGGCCAGGTACTGGTAGTAGGTGTCGGCCACCAGGAAGAACAATGCACCACCCAGCCAGACTTCCCGCGCATAGGAAGGCAGGTAGTTGACCCGCACGCCATAGGGCGGGGTCACCACCACGTAGCGGCCCCCATGCGGGCGATACCAGTAACCGCCGGAGTAGAAGTAGTCATCGCCGCGATAGGGCACCTTCCAGTAGCGGTCCGGGAAGTGATCGATGGTGTGCCCGGGGCGATACTGCGGCCCGGGGCCCCAGCCATTACCGTGGCCATCCGGGCGCCCCTGCCAGTCGCCGCCGGGCCGTTGCCCTGGGCCGCCGGCTTGCCAGTGGCGGTTGTCGCCGTTGTGCCGGGGGATATCTTGGTAATAGCCCTGCCGCGCGGGCTGCGTCTGCTGCACTTCGTCACGCGAGTTGAGTGCGCGGCCAGGGGTTCCCTCGTTGCCGTGCCCCTCGCCCGGGCCTTCGGCCATCGCCCCAAGGCTGATACTCAAACCCAGCAAACCAACACCTGCCAACTGCCAGATGCGTGACTTCATGTTGTTCCTCACGGTAAAGAAAACGGCATGCTGCCAGTCTACCGCGCTGGCACCAAGGGCAGATGAAATTGCGGCCATGAAAAAAGGGAGGCCATTGGCCTCCCTTTGAGAATTGTCGTCCGTGCTCGGCACTTGTGGCGCCGGCTCACCTCACAGCGTCTTCTGGAAGCTGTGTAGCCCGGGGGCCTGCAGATCCTGTTGGATGGCTGGCCGCGACCGCCCGCCTAGGGCGCGTCGCCGTGGACTGATGTCCGGGCAGTGATTCTGGGGTTAACGATACGGGAGCGGCTGCGGCACAGGATTGCGAAGATTGCTCAGATAAATAGCACTTGCGCAATTTTTAACCCTGGATCGATAATTCACCGCAATCCGAACAGAAAAGGCCTTTTCCATGAGCAAACTTGACCGCTACGACCTGAGCATCCTCGCCGAATTGCAGCGCGACGCGCGCATCTCCAACCAGGAGCTGGCCGAACGCATCGGCCTGTCGCCATCGCCATGCTCGCGTCGGGTCAAGCAACTGGAAGACGACGGCTATATCTCGCGCCAGGTCGCCCTGCTCGATCGCAAGAAACTCGGCCTGAGCCTCACCGCCTACGTGCTGATCGGCATGGACCGGCATACCCCGGAGCGCTTCGAGACATTCGAAGCCGCCATCCGCAACCTGCCGCAGGTGCTCGAGTGCAGCCTGGTCACCGGCATGGATGCCGACTACCAGCTGAAGGTGGTGGTGCCAGACATGGACCACTACCAGAAACTGCTGCTGGGCAGCCTGACCCGTATCGAAGGGGTGACCAGCGTGCGTTCGAGCTTCGTGCTCAACCAGGTTCTGGCAAGCACCGAGCTGCCACTGACACACCTGCGTTAAACGCCCACCCGCCCGCGTATAATCGCAAGCTCAGCCTGCCTGGAGAACACAGATGGATCCCGCCGTATTCGAAGAGTGGATGATGATCGTGCTGGTCACTGTACTGATCGGCTTCATGGGCTTCATCGTCTGGGACCTGGCAAAAAAATCCAAGGCCGGGCGCTTTGGCACGATGATCCTGTTCTTCGTGCTCGGGCTGGGAGTGCTGGCCTTCATCATCAAGAGCGTGGTGGTGGCGTTTCTCGAAGGCGTTTAGAAGTTCCGCGAATGCTACTAGAGCTTTGCCGCCACTTCGCGCCAGCAACCCTGCTCCAGCCCATCCAGCGTCCAGTCGCCGATGCGCACCCGTACCAGGCGCAAGGTCGGCAAGCCGACTGCGGCAGTCATCCGCCGCACCTGGCGATTGCGCCCCTCGCGGATCACCAGCTCCAGCCAGCGGGTCGGTACGCTCTTGCGAAACCGTACCGGCGGATTGCGCGGCCATAGCTCGGGCTCGTCGAGGCGCCGCGCTTCGGCAGGCAGGGTTGGGCCATCATTGAGCGCCACGCCATCGCGCAAACGCTGGATCTGCTCGTCGCTCGGTTCGCCTTCCACCTGCACCCAATAGGTCTTGGGCAACTTGTGCCTGGGGTCGGCAATGCGCGCCTGCAGGCCGCCATCGTTGGTCAGCAGCAGCAAGCCTTCACTGTCACGGTCGAGCCGGCCGGCCGGGTAGATGCCAGGGATGTCGATGAAATCCTTGAGCGTCGCGCGCCCTTCCCCGTCAGTGAACTGGGTCAGCACATCGAATGGCTTGTTGAACAGGATCAGGCGTGGCTCGGCCGGCGGCGCCTTGGCCTGGCGACGGGGACCGGCAGGCCGCGCCTGGGGGCGGCGCGGCTTGGAACGGGGTGGCAGTGGCATGGATCCTCAGCGGAACGGCGGCTCATCGAAGCTGCGCAGTTTACGCGAGTGCAACGAATTGAGCTCGGTGCGCAGCAGGTCGAGGGCGGCGATGCCGATCTTCAGGTGCTGGCTGACCGCACGGTTGTAGAAGGCATTGGCCGATCCGGGCAACTTGATCTCGCTGTGCAGGGGTTTGTCGGACACGCACAGCAAGGTGCCATACGGTACCCGCAAGCGATAGCCTTGGGCGGCGATGGTGCCGCTTTCCATGTCCACCGCCACGGCACGCGACAGGTTGATCAACGGCCGCTCCTGAGCCCAGCGCAGCTCCCAGTTGCGATCGTCGTAGGTCAGCACGGTGCCGGTGCGCAGGCGCTTCTTCAGTTCTTCGCCACGCTCGCCGGTCACCTGTGCCGCGGCTTCTTGCAGTGCCAACTGCACTTCGGCCAAGGCCGGGATCGGAATGTTCGGCGGCACCACGCGGTCGAGGATCCCGTCGCGGCGCATGTAGGCGTGGGCCAGCACGTAGTCGCCGATGGTCTGCGACTGACGCAGGCCGCCGCAGTGGCCGATCATCAGCCAGCAGTGCGGGCGCAGCACCGCCAGGTGGTCGGTGATGTTCTTGGCGTTGGACGGGCCAACGCCGATGTTGACCAGGGTCACGCCATCACCGTCACCGGCGATCAGGTGATAGGCCGGCATCTGGTAGCGGTGCCAGACCACGCTGGCGACCAATGCCTGCGCTTCGCCGTGGTCCATGCCCTTTTCGATCACCACGTTGCCCGGCAGCACCATGCGCACGAAGCGCGGGTCTTCACGCAGCTGCTCGAGGCCGTGGCTGATGAACTGGTCGACATAGCGGTGATAGTTGGTCAGCAGGATCCACGGCTGCACATGGCGCCAGTCACTGCCGGTGTAATGCACCAGGCGACGCAGCGAGAAATCCACGCGGGCGGCATCGAACAGCGCCAGCGGCAGGGTTTCGGCATTGCCCCAGTCGTACAGGCCATCGGCGATATTGTCGGTGGCTGCCGACAGGTCGGTGCTGGGGAACACCCGCGCCAGCTCGGCGGCGGTAATGCCACTGCCAGCCAGCTCATCGCCCTGGTCAACCACATAGGGGTAAGGGATGTTCTGCTCGCTGACGCCGACTTCCACGGTCACCGTGTAGTCATGCATCAGCGGCCGCAGCTGCTCCAGCAGGTAACCGCGGAATGCCGCCGGCTGGGTGACGGTGACGCTGTAGGTACCCGCCACCTGGACCTTGGCATAGGCGCGAGTGGTGGCAGCCACTTCACCGTGGCTGTAATAGGTCAGGCGCAGTGCCGGGTAGCGGTACAGGGCGCGCTCGTCGGCACTCGGTTCGGTACGGTCCTTCAGGTAACGCTTGAGGGCCTGGCTCAGGGCCCCGGTGGCCTGTTCATGCAGGGCCGCCAGACGGTCGACGGCCTGTTCGGGGGTATCAACGACTACAAAAGCTTGGCTCACACTGGGCTTCCTGTCTGGACATGCATGTCAGCCATCTTGCCTGCCTTTGTTACTAAATACATCCCCGATGGTCAGCCGCCGTGTTCAACTGGGCCAGGCGGGCGTCGCCCGCGCCACCAGTGCCTCGACATCGATGCCTCGCGGCAAGGCGCCATACACCCGCCCGCCACCGCTCAGCCGGCTGCCGATGAATGCATCGCTGACCACGGCATTGCCTGCCTCCAGCAGCAGCTTGGCCTGCAACGCCAATGCAATGTCTTCGGTCAACTGCCGTGCCCGGTACTGAATATCGCTGGTATCGGCGAACGCCCCCTTGAGGTTGCCGATATGCGCGGCCAGGCGCGGGTCGCCATGCCCGTCGCCCAGTTCGGCGAACAGCGCATCGAGCACCCCCGGCTCCTTGGACAACGCCCGCAGCACGTCCAGGCATTGCACGTTGCCGGAACCCTCCCAGGTCGAGTTGACCGGCGCTTCGCGATACAACCGCGGCAGAATGCTGTCTTCGACATAACCGGCACCGCCCAGGCACTCGGCGGCCTCGTTGATCATGGCCGGCGCCCGCTTGCAGATCCAGTACTTGCCCACCGCCGTGACCAGCCGTGCGAAGTGCGCCTGCTGCGGGTCGTCGAGCTGTTCCAGGGCCTGCCCCATGCGTAGGCTCAGGGCCAGCGCGGCCTCGCTTTCCAGCGCTAGGTCGGCCAGCACGTTCTGCATCAGGGGTTGTTCGTTCAGCACCCGGCCGCCGACCTTGCGATGGGCACAGTGGTGCGCCGCCTGGGTCAGCGCCTGGCGCATCAACGCGCTGGAGCCGACCATGCAATCGAAACGGGTCATGGCCACCATCTCGATGATGGTTGGCACGCCGCGCCCCTCCTCGCCCACCATCCACGCCAGCGCGCCACGGAACTCGACTTCGCTGGAAGCGTTGGAGCTGTTGCCCAGCTTGTTCTTCAGGCGCTGGATGTAGAACTGGTTGCGGCTGTCGTCGGGCCGATGGCGCGGCAGCAGGAAGCAGCTCAGGCCCTTGTCGGTCTGCGCCAGGGTCAGGAAGGCATCGCACATCGGTGCCGAGCAGAACCACTTGTGCCCGACCAGCTCGTAGGGCTGCCCGGGGCCGGGGCTGCCGACCGGGTAAGCACGGGTGGTATTGGCGCGCACGTCGGTACCGCCCTGCTTCTCGGTCATGGCCATGCCAAGGGTCACGCCGGCCTTGTGACGGTCACCGACGTTGCGCGGGTCGTATTCGCGGGCGAGGATCTTCGGTAGCCAGTATTCGGCCAGCTTGGGCTGCAACCGCAGCGCAGGCACGGCCGCAAAGGTCATGGTCAGCGGGCAGCCGGTACCGGCTTCGGCCTGGCTGTGCAGGTAGGTCATCGACGCCCGCGCCACGTGGGCACCGGGCCGAGGTTCGGCCCAGGGCAATGATGGCAGGCCGTGTTCGACGGCAGTGCGCATCAACTCGTGGTAGGCGGGGTGGAACTCGACCAGGTCGATACGATGGCCGTAGCGGTCATGGCTGCTGAATTCCGGCTTGTGCGCATTGGCCAGAAAGCCTGCGGCCATCAGCGGACCGCCGGCCAAGGCACCATAGGCGTCGATCCGCGCTTCGGCCCAACCGGCCCCGAAACGCCGCGACCATTCCTGTAGCGGCAGGTCGAGGCGGTACAGGTTGGCACCGTCGAGCGACGGTGGCTGGTTGGTGACTTCGTGGGTTTCAGCGTACTGGTGCAGGTTCATCGGGAGCTCCTGGATCCGGGCATGCGTGAAAGCCCAGTGAAGCACTCCCTGGCGGTCAGTAATAGTGACAATAATGACTAAACATGTGGCTCAGGGCTGCCAAGGGTTCGCCACAACATTTTCAGCGCCTGCAAGGCAGGCCCTAGAACCGCGTAGCCCCCGACACGGCCCGCTGCACCTGGGCAATAGCGACATTCAAGGTCAGCTCGAACCGGCTCCCAAGCCCCCGCGTCGACTCATGGGACAGCTTGGCATCAAGCAGTTCGGCCAGTTGCCGGCAGATCGACAATCCAATGCCGAGCCCGCCATAGCGGCGAGTCATCGAGCCATCGACCTGGAAGAAGCGCTGATAGAGAATCGCCTGGTCCAGATCATCGAAACCGATGCCGCTGTCGCTGATGGTAAAGGTCAACGCCAGGCTGTCTGGGCCAAGGCGGCGCCCGCGAACTTGCATCATCACCCCACCGTGATGGGTGAACTTCAGGCCGTTGTCCACCAGGCAGCCCAGGCAGCGGGCCACTTTCTGCGCATCGCCCAGCAACTCGTCCGGCAGCTCGGCGGGGATGTCCAGGCTCAGGTACAGCCCCTTGCCCAAGGCCGTTCCGGCATAACCGGCACGCAGGTCCTGCAGCGTCCGCCGCAAGCTGAACGGCAGCGCCTGCGGGCGCATGCGGCCGGCCTGCAGTTCGGTCAACGTGAGAATGTCGTCGACCATGTCCATCATGTCCTGGGCCGAGCCGACCGCCGTGCGGTGGTACTGGGCCATCTCGGCAGTCATGGGCAGCGTGTGCATCAGTTCCAGCGAGCCGATCACACCATTCATCGGTGTCCGCAGTTCGTGGGTAACGGTGGCGAGGAATTCATCCTTCAGGTGATTGCTCCTGGCCAGTTGCTGGTTCATCTGCTCCAGCGCCTCACCGGTATCACGCAAGGTCTGTGCCTGCTGTTCTCGCATGCTGTTGATGCGGTCGGCCAGGGCCAGCGACAGCAACGCTACTTCCAGCGCCGACCCCAGCTGGCTGGAATACATGGTGATGAACTGGTTAGGCAGGTAACCCAGCACCATCAGGGTATTGACCAGCCCACCGAGCAGGAATGCCGTCCAGGCGATGATGAACCAGCGCGCCACACGCAGGCCACGCACCCAGGCATACAAGCCGGCGGCAAAGATGCTCACGGTGAACAGCAAGGCCAGCACCGTGGCCATGCGCAAGGCGATGCCGTAGCGCATGCTCACCGACAGCACCATCACCAGTACGCCACCCAGCATCAGCAGTTGCAGCAAGCGGTCAAAGCCGCGACTGATCTTGCCCAGCTGCAGGAAGTGACGGGCGAACTGGCACCCGAACAAGCCCGCAGCACCGATGAACAGCGGTGTTGCGGCGTTGGCCCACCACGGGCTGTCCGGCCAGAAGTAGGCAACCCCTGCCCCGTTCACCGACACCTGATACAAGCCGAACGAGGCAATGTAGAGGATGTAGTAGAGGTAACTGACGTCTCGCACACTGAGGTAGATGAACAGGTTGTACACCGCCATCACCAGCAGTACGCCGTAGATCATGCCCAGCACATAGAGGCGGGTCGGCTGGTCTTCCAGGTAGGCTTCGGCAGACCACAACGACAGCGGTGCCTGTACCGAACCCTGGCTGTGCAAACGCAGGTAGGCGGTGGTCGACTGCCCAGGCTGCAGTGGCAGTTCGAACAGGTAATTGTTCTGGCGGATCTGGCGGCTGGCGTAGGGCAATGCGTCGCCGGTGCGCTGGGCCAGGACGAACTCGCCATCGCTGCCCGGCAGGTACAGCTCGATATGGTCCATGGGGGGGTATGCCAGCTCGAGCAGCCACTGGCGCGGTTGCGCATTGGCAGAAGCCACATAATGCAGCTCGACCTTGAGCCAGAACACCGAATGCGAGTAACCGGCGTTCAGCACGTCCTGGTGATGCGTACGGAAACGGCTGGCAAAGACAGGTGCACTGACCTGGCCGATGCTCGCGCTGCCATCGCGGTCTTCGTAGACCTGCATGATCTTGCCCAAGGGAAGATGCCGAGTCGCCTCGTCGATTTCGACGGCTCCGGCCAGCACGGGCAACAAGCCCAGAAGCATAATCAGCAAATAGCGCATACAGCCCCAGCATGGCCTGTCCGGTCGCGTCGCGATGGCCTCCAATCCCTTTGAGACGACGAAATCCGGCAGAGCCCGTTTGTCGAGTTATCCGAGCACTCTAGCATAGCTTTCATGGCTGGCGACGGGCCACTCCAATTTTCAAAGAAAAGGCTCTAGGACAACAGTTTCAGCGTAACCACGCCATTAAATCTGACCATTCGATCAACAAATCTCATTTGTAGGACGATCCGCACAAAGGGGTTTGGTGGTAAGCTCGCCGACCATGAATACCTACAGCTCCCGCCCCGTTGTCCTCTGTCTCTCCGGCCACGACCCAAGTGGCGGCGCCGGCTTGCAGGCAGATATAGAAGCCCTGCTCGCCCAAGGCTGTCACGCCGCACCGACCGTGACCGCCCTGACGGTGCAGGATACCGTCAACGTTTCCGACTTCCGCGTGCTCGACCGCGAATGGGTCCTGGCCCAAGCCAATGCCGTGCTGGCCGACTCCACCGTCGCCGCCGTGAAGCTGGGCATGCTCGGCTCGATCGGCATGGTCGACACCGTCGCCGAACTGCTCAGTGCCCACCCGCACCTGCCGCTGGTGTGCGACCCGGTGCTGCGAGCCGGTGGCGGTGGCCGCCTGGGCAAGGACGAAGTCGGCTATGCCCTGCGCGAACACCTGCTGCCGCTGGCGACCATTGCCACGCCGAACTTGCCAGAAGCGCGCATCCTGGCCGAACTCCCTGAAGGCACCGCCGACGAGTGTGCCGAGAAACTGTTGCCGTTTTGCAAAAACCTGCTGATTACCGGTGGGCACGGTGACGAGGAAGAAATCCACAATCGCCTGTACAGCCGCGACGGCCAGAGCCATACCTGGACCTGCCAGCGCCTGCCGGGCAGCTACCACGGCTCGGGCTGCACCCTGGCCAGCGCCCTGGCCGGTCGCCTGGCCCTCGGCGAGCAACTGCAAAGCGCGGTGAAAAGCGCCCTGGATTACACCTGGCGCACCCTGCGCGACGCCGAACAGCTGGGCAAAGGCCAGTACGTTCCGCGTCGCCTGCCCCTGGATTTCTGCTCCTGAGACGAGGCGTTCAATGAAGCTACGCGGTCTGTATGCAATCACCGACAGCCAGCTGCTCGCCGGCCGTTTCCTGTCCCACGTCGAAGCCGCGCTGGAAGGCGGTGTGTGCCTGCTGCAGTACCGCGACAAGGGCGATGACGCCGCCCGCCGCCTGCGCGAGGCCGAAGCACTGATGAAGCTTTGCGAACGCTACGGCACCCAGCTGATCATCAACGACGACGCCGAACTGGCCGCACGCCTGGGCGTCGGCGTGCACCTGGGCCAGACCGACGGCCCGCTGACACCCGCTCGCGCCCTGCTCGGCCGCCAGGCCATCATCGGCTCCACCTGCCACGCCAGCCTCGAGCTTGCCGCCCAGGCTGCCAACGAAGGTGCCAGCTACGTTGCCTTTGGCCGCTTTTTCAATTCCGTCACCAAGCCCGGTGCGCCGGCTGCCAACGTCGACCTGCTGGAGCAGGCCCGCGCCCAGGTAAAACTGCCGATCGCCGTGATCGGTGGCATCACCCTCGACAACGCCGCCCCGCTGATCGCCCATGGTGCCGATCTGCTGGCGGTCATCCACGGCTTGTTCGGTGCCGACAGCGCGCAGGAAGTTACCCGCCGCGCCCGCGCCTTCAACGCCCTGTTCGCTTGCTGATTTCGAGAGAAGACCCATGTCCCGTTCCGAAGCCCTGTTCGCCCAAGCCCAGAAGCACATCCCTGGCGGCGTCAACTCGCCGGTCCGCGCTTTCAAAAGCGTCGGCGGCACCCCGCTGTTCTTCAAGCATGCCGAAGGCGCCTACGTCGTCGATGAAGATGACAAGCGCTACGTCGACTACGTCGGCTCCTGGGGCCCGATGATCCTTGGCCACGGCCACCCGGACGTACTCGATGCAGTACGTCGCCAGCTGGAACACGGCCTGTCTTACGGCGCGCCGACCGCGATGGAAACCGAGATGGCCGACCTGGTCTGCTCGCTGGTGCCGTCGATGGAAATGGTGCGCATGGTCAGCTCCGGCACCGAAGCGACGATGAGCGCCATTCGCCTGGCCCGTGGCTACACCGGCCGCGACGCCATCATCAAGTTCGAAGGCTGCTACCACGGCCACTCCGACAGCCTGCTGGTCAAGGCCGGTTCCGGCCTGCTGACCCAAGGTGTGCCCAGCTCGGCAGGCGTACCGGCAGACTTCGCCAAGCACACCCTGACCCTGCCGTTCAACGACATCGCCGCGGTCGAGAAGACCCTCGCCGAAGTCGGCCAGACCGTGGCCTGCATCATCGTCGAACCGGTGGCCGGCAACATGAACTGCGTACCGCCGGCACCCGGCTTCCTCGAAGGCCTGCGCGAGCAGTGCGACAAGCACGGTGTGGTGTTGATCTTCGATGAAGTGATGACCGGTTTCCGCGTCTCGCTCGGCGGCGCCCAAGGTTACTACGGGATCAGGCCTGACCTGTCGACCTTCGGCAAGATCGTTGGCGGCGGCATGCCGGTTGGCTGCTTTGGCGGCAAACGCGAAATCATGGGTTGCATCGCCCCGCTGGGCCCGGTCTACCAGGCCGGTACCCTGTCAGGCAACCCGCTGGCCATGGCCGCTGGCCTGACCACCCTGAAGCTGATCAGCCGCCCTGGCTTCCATGACGAATTGACCGCCTTCACCAGCCGCATGCTCGATGGCCTGCAACAACGCGCCGATGCCGCTGGCGTGCCTTTCGTCACCACCCAGGCGGGTGCCATGTTTGGCCTGTACTTCAGCGGCGCCGACGACATCGTCACCTTCGACGACGTGATGGCCAGCGATGCCGAACGCTTCAAGCGCTTCTTCCACCTGATGCTCGACGGTGGCGTGTACCTGGCGCCGAGCGCGTTCGAGGCTGGCTTCACATCGATCGCCCACGGTGAAAAAGAGCTGCAGATCACCCTGGATGCGGCTGAAAAAGCCTTTGCCGCGCTGAAGTGACGGGCCGCCTGCGCCGGCCTCTTCGCGGGTAAACCCCGCTCCCACAGGTTATGCGTGTACCCTGTGGGAGCGGGTTTACCCGCGAAGAGGCCGGTACAGGCAATAATTGCCAATCCAATCAGCAAACCCTTCTTCTCTACAGAATTTCGCGTAAAACTTTGTAAGGTTGGCGCTGCTTATCCCATAATGTGCCACCAGAGACATTGGCCGCAGCTTTGCAGAGGTAAGTCGATCCCCATGAACCGCACCGGCCGCGCCCTGACCTTGGGCTGCCTGTTGCTTCTTCAGCCCCTGCTGGCCCTGGCGGAGGGTGGTAACTCGTTGCTGATCCCGGCAACGGGGCGCTGCACGCTCAATGTTCAGCCAGAAGACCTGCAGAACGCGCTGAAAGCCTGCGAAGAAACAGCGGCGACCGGGGACGCCCAGGCACAGTTCGAGCTAGGCGAGTATTACTACACGCTGACGCCGAAAAACCTGAAGATGGCCCTGGACTGGTTCCAGAAGGCCTCGCTGCAAGGCCACGCCGAAGCCCAGTACCGCCTTGGCGCCATGTTCTTTCATGGCGAAGGGGTCAAGGCCAACAACGTGCAGGCCTATATCCTGCTGAAGATGGCCGCGGTCAACGGCGCCGAGGATGCGCTGGACATGGCCGACGAAGTGACCGAACAGATGCCTCGCGACGAGCTTGAGCACGCCACCCAGGTACTTGGCCAGATCTTCCGCAAGTACTTGCTGGAACTGCAGAACGCCGAAGGACGCACACCGTTCTCGCCACTGCCCTGATGCTTACCGCTCCGGCATCGGCATGGGGAACGGCATCACGTTGCCGCTGGCCTTCGCCTCGCTGATCTTGGCCGTGCCCAGGCGCTCCACTTCATCGATGCGCACGATCGAATGCATCGGCACGAAACTGCGGATCACCCCTTCGAACTGATTCTTGAGCTTCTCTTCGCTCGGGTCGACCACCACCTGGGTGCGTTCGCCGAAAACGAACTCCTCGATTTCCAGAAAGCCCCACAGGTCGCTCTGGTAGATCTGCTTGGCATACATCTCGAAGACCTGCCCCTGGTTGAGGAAGATCACCTTGTAGATGGCGGGTTCGCGTTTGCTCATGTTCGGCGGGATAACACATGCGTAAGAAAAGGCGCGCATCATAGCAGAGCGGGCCTCGGCCCGGGCGGGTATACAGCCTGAACCCACCCTTGATCGTTTCAGTGCTTTCGCCACTGCCCTTCAGGGGTTATTCTTGAGTTCACATTCATTGCCGTCGAGCGGCTAAAAACGACCTTGAACGCACCCATACAACCTCATCGTTTCATCCTCGAACCCTTCGAGGCCCACCGTTTCGCCAACTTGTGCGGCCAGTTCGACGAGCACCTGCGCCTGATCGAACAACGCCTGGCCATCGAAATCCGCAACCGCGGCAACCAATTCGAGCTGATCGGCGAACCCAAGACCACTTCCGCTGCCGAGCAACTGCTGCGCCGCCTCTACCGCGAGACCAAGGCCACGGACCTGTCGCCGGAAACCGTGCACCTGTACCTGCAGGAGTCGACGGTAGAGAACATCGACAATCCCGCGGTCAATGAAGTCAGCGTCTCGCTGCGCACGCGCAAGGGCAATATTCGCCCGCGCGGCGTCAACCAGCAGCGCTACGTCAAGGAAATCCTGGGCAATGACATCAACTTCGGCATCGGCCCGGCCGGTACCGGCAAGACTTACCTTGCCGTGGCCTGCGCCGTCGACGCCCTGGAGCGTGAGCAAGTGCGCCGCATCCTGCTGGTACGCCCGGCGGTCGAGGCGGGCGAAAAGCTCGGCTTCCTGCCTGGCGACCTGGCCCAGAAGATCGACCCGTACCTGCGCCCGCTGTACGACGCGCTGTACGAGATGCTCGGCTTCGAGCATGTGGCCAAGCTGATCGAGCGCCAGGTGATCGAGATCGCCCCGCTGGCCTACATGCGCGGCCGCACCCTGAACAATAGCTTCATCATCCTCGACGAAAGCCAGAACACCACGCTGGAACAGATGAAGATGTTCCTTACCCGTATCGGCTTCGGCTCGACGGCGGTGATCACCGGTGATATCACCCAGGTCGACCTGCCCCGTGGCACCAAGTCGGGCCTGGCCCATGTGATCGAGGTGCTCAGGGACGTACCGGGGATCAGCTTCACCCACTTCCAACCCAAAGATGTGGTTCGTCACCCACTGGTGCAGCGTATCGTCGAGGCTTATAACCGCTTCGATGCCCGCCAGGCCAAGCCCGAGGCACCCGGCAAAGATGCTTGAACTTGACCTGCAACGGGCCACGGATGCTGCCGCCCCGGACGACGCCGCCTTCCGCCGCTGGTGCGAACTGGCCTTGCGCCAGCGCACGGCCGACTCGGAAATGACCATTCGTCTGGTCGACGAAGGCGAAGGCCGCGAACTCAACCGCACCTACCGGCACAAGGACTACGCGACCAATGTGCTGTCGTTCCCGGCCGACGTGCCGGATGACCTGCTCGATATCCCGCTGCTGGGCGACCTGGTGATCTGCGTGCCAGTGGTCGAGCGCGAGGCGGCCGAACAGGGCAAGTCGCTGGAAGCGCACTGGGCGCACCTGGTCATCCACGGCTGCCTTCACTTGCTCGGCTACGACCACATCGAAGACGATGAGGCCGAGGAAATGGAAGCGCTGGAACGGGAATTGCTGGCGGAACTGGGTCACCCTGACCCGTACGCCGACGATGAAAACGAACCTCTCACACACTGATACACGAAGGATCACGAGAACCGCCATGAGCGAAGATCGATCGAGCAACGGGCAGAAGTCCTGGCTGGGTAAACTGACCCAGGCTTTTGCCCATGAGCCGAAAAACCGCCAGGAGCTCCTTGAGCTGCTGCGCGAAGCCCATCAGAACAAGCTGCTCGACAGCGAAGCGCTGACCATCGTCGAAGGTGCCATCCAGGTCGCCGACCTGCAGGTACGCGACATCATGGTCCCGCGTTCGCAAATGATCAGCATCAAGGCGACCCAATCGCCGCGCGAGTTCCTCCCGGCCGTCATCGACGCTGCCCACTCGCGCTACCCGGTGATCGGTGAAAGCCACGACGATGTGCTCGGGATCCTGCTGGCCAAGGACCTGCTGCCGCTGATCCTCAAGGAGAACGGCGACAGCTTCAACATCAAGGACCTGCTGCGCCCGGCCACGTTCGTGCCGGAGTCCAAGCGCCTGAACGTGCTGCTGCGCGAGTTCCGCGCCAACCATAACCACATGGCCATCGTCATCGACGAGTACGGCGGCGTGGCGGGCCTGGTGACCATCGAGGACGTGCTGGAACAGATCGTCGGTGACATCGAGGACGAGCACGACGTCGAGGAAGACAGCTACATCAAGCCGCTACCGAGCGGTGACTTCCTGGTCAAGGCGCTGACACCGATCGACAACTTCAACGAGTTTTTCGACAGCGAATTCTCGGATGACGAGTTCGACACCGTCGGCGGTCTGGTGATGAGCGCCTTCGGCCACCTGCCCAAGCGCAACGAGACCACCGAAATCGGCGCCTACAAGTTCCGTATTCTCAATGCCGACAGCCGGCGGATACACTTGCTGCGCCTGACCCCGATCACCCGCTAAGGACAAACATGCGTTGGATCACCCGCCCCGGCTGGCCCGGTAATTTGCTGGCCCTGGCGGCCGGCGCATCGACCCTCCTGGCCCTGGCGCCGTTCGATATCTGGCCGCTGGCCCTGCTGTCAATCGCCCTGCTCTACCTTGGCCTGCGCGAGCTCAGCCCGCGCCAGGCCATGTGGCGTGGCTGGTGGTTCGGCTTTGGCCTCTATGGCGCAGGCACGTGGTGGATCTACGTCAGCATGAATACCTACGGCGGCGCCTCGCCGTTGTTGGCGATCGTCTTGCTGCTGGCGTTCTTCGCCGCCCTCGCCTGGTTCTTCGCCCTGCCCACCTGGCTATGGGCACGCTGGTTCAGGCGCAACGAGGCGCCCCTGGCCGATGCCCTGTGCTTCGCCGCCCTGTGGCTGCTGCAAGAGGCCTTCCGTGGCTGGTTCCTGACTGGCTTCCCTTGGCTGTATGCCGGTTACAGCCAGCTCGACGGCCCGCTGTCGGGCCTTGCGCCGCTAGGTGGCGTGTGGCTGATTTCCTTCGCCCTGGCGCTGAGCGCCGCGCTGCTGTGCAACCTGCACCGCCTGCGCGAACGCCCATCGTTCCTGGGCATCGGCGCGGCACTGCTGCTGGCGCCATGGGTGATCGGCATGGCCCTCAAGGGCCACGCCTGGACCACGCCGGCGGGCGACCCGCTCAAGGTCGCGGCCCTGCAGGGCAACGTCGAGCAGGACCTGAAGTGGGACCCGGCCCACATCGACGCGCAACTGGCGCTGTACCGCGACATGAGCTTCAGCTCCAAACCGGTTGACCTGCTGGTGTGGCCGGAAACCGCCGTGCCAGTGCTCAAGGACCAGGCTCAAGGCTATATCGATGTGATGGGCCGCTTTGCTGCCGACCGGCACTCGGCGCTGATCACCGGTGTCCCCGTCCGTGAAGTGGTGCATCACCAGCGCCGCTATTACAACGGCGTCACCGCAACCGGCGAAGGCGACGGTACTTACCTCAAGCAGAAACTGGTGCCGTTTGGCGAGTATGTGCCGTTGCAGGACATGCTTCGCGGCGCGATCGAGTTCTTCAACCTGCCGATGTCGGACTTTGCCCGCGGCCCCGCGGACCAGCCACTGCTGCAAGCCAAGGGCTACCAGATTGCCCCGTTCATCTGCTACGAAGTGGTCTACCCCGAGTTCGCTGCTGGCCTGGCGGCACGCAGTGACCTGCTGCTGACCATCAGCAACGACACCTGGTTCGGCACCTCGATCGGCCCGCTGCAGCACCTGCAGATGGCGCAGATGCGTGCACTGGAAGCCGGCCGCTGGATGATCCGCGCCACCAACAACGGCGTAACCGCACTGATCGACCCGTTTGGCAAGATCACCGCACAAGTGCCGCAGTTCCAGCGGGCGGTGCTGTATGGGGAAGTGGTGCCAATGCAGCAGCTGACGCCTTACCTGCAGTGGCGGTCCTGGCCGCTGGCGATGCTTTGCGTGCTGTTGCTGGGCTGGGCCCTGCTGGCGAGCCGTATCGCCAAGACAGTCTGATTCAGACCGCACCGGCCACTTCGCGGGTGAACCCGCTCCCACAGAACCTCCACAGCCCTCGAGGCTTGTGCAGCACCTGTAGGAGCGGGTTTACCCGCGAAGAGGCCAGCACTAGCAACACATGGCTCAATAGAACAACCGATACCCCACCAACCCCACCGCTTCATTGAGCAACTGCCCGCTCTGCCACATCGCCCGGCTCTCCGGCAGCAAGCCACCGAACGGCCGCGCATGATCGCGCCCGAGGAACCCCACCGGCGCCGGCACCACCTCGAACCCGGCCCGCTCGAAGCTCCAGCGCGAGCGTTGCATGTGCCACGCCTGAGTCACCACCACCACCCGGTGTATGCCCAGCGGTTGCAATATCCTGGCGCTCAGCCGGGCGTTCTCCCAGGTAGTGCGGCTGGCCTCTTCCTGCCATTTCACCTCGACGGCGAAATCCTCACGAAGGCGGTCAGCCATCAACTGTGCTTCGCTCGGTGGCGTCCCATAGTGCAAGCCACCACTGGTCAGTACCGGTAACCCCGAGGCTTTCGCCAGCCGAGCGGCAAAACGCATGCGCTCAAGGGCCGTTGCCGCAGGCTGGTCCACGCCACCCCAGGCCGGGTCGCCCCGCTCACGCCCCGCGCCAAGCACGACGATGGCGTCGGCCCTGCTCGCCAGGCCGGTCCAATCAGCTGTCGCCAGGGGCGGCTCGGTCTCCAGCAGACGGGCAAACTCCTGCACCACCAGCGGCAAACTCATCAGCCACAGGCCTCCCAGCCCCATGACGAAACACAGCGTTGCCAACCGCGGCCGCCGTCTGCGCAACCACCAGGCCGCGAGCAGCAGCAGAAACAGGACGCCAGGCGGCATCAGCCATTGCTTGAAGAAAAACCGGATCGGCATCGACACACCTCCATGGAAGGCGTGCAGCCTATAAAGGATCGACGCCGGTCAACAAGCCCGGGCCGGCGTCGATCATGGGAAGTGTGTTGTAGAACCGGCGCGCGATTGCCTGCGCCTGGCGTCCTGAACGGCTAGCGATGCGGCAGCGTCCTGGATCTCGCCGAGTTGGCGGGGCGTTTCTTGTCCTTGAGCCAGATGATCTTGGCCGTGGCCGGTTCCGCTTGCGGGAATGTACCGGCACAGGCATCACGGCGTTCCGGGAGGGACTCCAGGTAAGCCTTGATCACTTCGAACTCTGCATGGCTCAAGCCACGCAACTCCAGCTCGGCTGGCATCTCGTCGCGTAATCTTACCGAGGTCCTGGCGACTTCCAGTGCCAGGCCAAGACGGTCGATCAGGCGTTCGTAAAGCTCCGGTTTGATTGCGGGTAGCTGCGTCTCTCCCATCCGTTCACCTCATTGAAGATAAAGATTATCTCCCCCCACACCTGAGCTTAGCGTCGCTGTAAAAAGCAGCCGGATGCCGCGACCAGCGGGCATTCGCAATCAAGGTTTCCCACGATGCGCGGCGCTGCTGTATGCTACGGCGTTCACTCTAAAACGACACCGGAGTGCCGGACGCAGCGAGGTTCCGCTGCCTGGAACAAGGTCTCTTCTCTCTCAGCAAAAAGTAGCCATGCACGAACAATACACGCCCCGTGATATCGAAGCCGCCGCCCAGAAATTCTGGGACGAGCAACAATCGTTCGCTGTTACCGAACAGCCAGGCAAAGACACGTACTACTGCCTGTCGATGTTCCCGTACCCGAGCGGCAAGCTACACATGGGCCACGTGCGCAACTACACCATTGGTGACGTGATCGCCCGTTACCAGCGCATGCTGGGCAAGAACGTCCTGCAGCCGATGGGCTGGGACGCCTTCGGCATGCCCGCGGAAAACGCGGCAATGAAGAACAACGTCGCCCCGGCCAAGTGGACGTACGAGAACATCGACTACATGAAGACCCAGCTCAAGAGCCTGGGCCTGGCCATCGATTGGGCGCGTGAAGTCACCACCTGCAAGCCGGATTACTACCGCTGGGAACAGTGGCTGTTCACCCGCCTGTTCGAGAAAGGCATCATCTACCGCAAGAACGGGACCGTGAACTGGGACCCGGCCGACCAGACCGTACTGGCCAACGAGCAGGTCATCGACGGCCGCGGCTGGCGTTCGGGCGCGCTGATCGAGAAGCGCGAGATCCCGATGTACTACTTCCGCATCACCGACTACGCCGACGAGTTGCTGGAAAGCCTCGACGAACTGCCGGGCTGGCCAGAGCAGGTCAAGACCATGCAGCGCAACTGGATCGGCAAGTCGCGTGGCATGGAAGTGCAGTTCCCGTATGACAAGGCCAGCATCGGCCACGAAGGCACCCTCAAGGTCTTCACCACCCGTCCAGACACCCTGATGGGCGCCACTTACGTCGCCGTTGCCGCCGAGCACCCGCTGGCCACCCAGGCCGCCCAGGGCAACCCGGCCCTGCAGGCGTTCATCGATGAATGCAAGAGCGGCAGCGTCGCCGAGGCCGACATGGCCACCCAGGAGAAGAAGGGCATGCCCACTTCCCTGTTCGTCGAGCACCCGCTGACCGGCGAGAAGCTGCCGGTCTGGGTCGCCAACTACGTGCTGATGCACTACGGCGATGGCGCCGTGATGGCCGTCCCGGCCCACGACGAGCGCGACTTCGAGTTCGCCCGCAAGTACAACCTGCCGGTCAAGGCCGTGGTGCGCACCAGCGCCGGCGATGACGTCGGCAGCGAATGGCTGGCCGCCTATGGCGAGCATGGCCAGCTGATCAACTCCGCCGAGTTCGACGGCCTGGACTTCGCCGGCGCCTTCGACGCCATCGAAGCCGCCCTGATCCGCAAGGAACTGGGCAAGTCTCGCACCCAGTTCCGCCTGCGCGACTGGGGCATCAGCCGCCAGCGCTACTGGGGCTGCCCGATCCCGATCATCCACTGCCCGTCGTGCGGCGACGTACCCGTGCCGGAAGACCAGCTGCCGGTCACCCTGCCGGAAAACGTGGTGCCGGACGGTGCCGGTTCGCCGCTGGCGCGCATGCCTGAGTTCTATGAGTGCAGCTGCCCCAAATGCGGTGCTGCGGCCAAGCGCGAAACCGACACCATGGACACCTTCGTCGAGTCGTCCTGGTATTTCGCCCGCTACGCTTCGCCGAACTACGAAGGTGGCATGGTCGACCCGAAAGCAGCCAACCACTGGCTGCCGGTCGACCAGTACATCGGCGGTATCGAACACGCGATCCTGCACCTGCTGTACGCGCGCTTCTTCCACAAGCTGATGCGCGACGAGGGCCTGGTGACCTCCAACGAGCCGTTCAGGAACCTACTGACCCAGGGCATGGTGGTCGCCGAGACCTACTACCGCGTAGCCAGCAATGGCGGCAAGGACTGGTTCAACCCGGCCGACGTCGAAATCGAACGCGATGCCAAGGCCAAGATCATCGGTGCCCGCCTGAAGACCGATGGCCTGCCGGTGGAAATCGGCGGCACCGAGAAGATGTCGAAGTCGAAGAACAACGGCGTCGACCCGCAGTCGATGATCGACCAGTACGGCGCCGACACCTGCCGCCTGTTCATGATGTTCGCCTCGCCACCTGACGCGAGCCTGGAGTGGTCCGACTCCGGCGTCGAAGGTGCAAGCCGCTTCCTGCGCCGCGTCTGGCGCCTGGCCCAGTCTCACGTCGCACAAGGCCTGCCGGGCAAGCTGGACGTCGCCGCACTGGACGACGCACAGAAGGTCATCCGCCGCGCCATCCACGCCGCGATCAAACAGGCCAGCACCGATGTCGGCCAGTTCCACAAGTTCAACACCGCCATCGCCCAGGTGATGACCGTGATGAACGTGCTGGAAAAGGCCCCGCAGGCCACCGAACAGGACCGCGCCCTGCTGCAGGAAGGCCTGGAGGCCGTGACCCTGCTGCTGGCACCGATCACTCCGCACATTTCCCACGAACTGTGGAAGCAGCTGGGCCACGACCAGGCTGTCATCGACGCAGGCTGGCCGGCAGTCGACGAGAGCGCCCTGGTGCAGGACAGCATCACCCTGGTGGTGCAGGTCAACGGCAAGCTGCGTGGCCAGGTTGAAATGCCAGCCGCAGCCAGCCGCGAGGAAGTCGAAGCCGCTGCCCGCAGCAACGAAAACGTCCTGCGCTTCATCGATGGCCTGACTATCCGCAAGGTTATCGTGGTACCGGGCAAACTGGTCAACATCGTCGCCAACTGATGGCAACGCCCACCCGCATCCGGTGCGGGTGGGCGGTATCGGCCCACAAGGGAGCAACAACATGATCAAACGCAATCTGCTGGTAATGGGCCTGGCTGTCCTGCTCAGCGCCTGCGGTTTCCAGCTGCGCGGCACCGGCACCAACGACCTGCGCGTCAAGGAGATGGACGTCAGTGCGCGCAACGCCTACGGCCAGACCGTGGTGCAACTGCGCCAGGTACTTGAGCGCAGTGGCGTCAACGTGCATGCGGGCGCGCCTTATCGCCTGGTGCTGACCAACGAGCAGGAAAGCTCTCGCTCGGCGAGCTACTCCGGTGGCAACAGCACGGCCGAATACGAGCTCACCACCACGCTCAGCTACAGCATCCTCGGCCTGAACAACCTCGAACTGTTGAGCAACAAGGTAGAAGCACGCAAGGTGTACGTGCGTGACGGTGGCAATATCACCGGCTCCGATCAGGAAGCCCTGCGAGCACGCGAAGAAATGCGCCGCGACCTGGTGCAGTCGATGGTTTCGCGCCTGCAACAGCTGAGCCCTGCGCAGCTCGATGAGTTGCAGCGCAAGGCCGACGCACGCGCCAAGGCCGAAGCCGATGCACTGGAAGCTGCACGCCGCCAACAGGCCGAGACGCCGCAGCAGTCACCTATGGAAATCCCGGGCAACTAAGCCCGAACGGGGCACTCCGGTGCCCCGCCTGCTCCCATGAAGCTCGCCCCCGCCCAACTCAACAAGCACCTGCAAGGTAGCCTGGCCCCGGTCTACGTGGTCAGTGGCGACGACCCACTGCTGTGCCAGGAAGCCGCCGATGCCATCCGCAATGCGGCGCGCCAGCAGGGTTATGACGAACGCCAGGTGTTCAGCGCTGACGCCAACTTCGACTGGGGTACCCTGCTGCAAGCAGGTGCCAGCCTGTCGCTATTCGCCCAGCGGCGCCTGCTGGAGCTGCGCCTGCCGTCGGGCAAGCCCGGTGACAAGGGCGCTGCGGCGCTCATGGAATATTGCGCCAAGCCCGCCGAAGATACCCTGCTGCTGATCAGCCTGCCCAAGCTCGACGGCAGCGCGCAAAAGACCAAGTGGGGCAAGGCACTGATCGAAGGTGCCCACTGTCAGTTCATCCAGATCTGGCCGGTGGATGCCCAGCAATTACCCCAGTGGATCAACCAGCGCCTGACCCAGGCCGGGCTGTCGGCGCAACGCGATGCCGTCGATCTGATCGCCGCACGGGTAGAAGGCAACTTGCTGGCCGCCGCCCAGGAGATCGAAAAGCTCAAGCTGCTGGCAGAGGGCAACCAGATCACCGTCGAAACGGTACAGGCTGCGGTTGCCGACAGTGCGCGCTTCGATGTCTTCGGCTTGGTGGACGCCATCCTCAATGGTGAGGCCGCACATGCACTGCGCATGCTCGAAGGGCTGCGCGGCGAGGGTGTGGAACCGCCGGTGATTCTCTGGGCGTTGGCGCGTGAGCTGCGCCTGCTGGCCGGGCTGGCCCAGCAGTTCAGCCAAGGTGTACCGCTGGACAAGGCCTTCAGCCAGGCGCGCCCGCCCGTGTGGGACAAACGCCGGCCGCTGGTCAGCAAAGCGCTTCAGCGCCTCTCGGCGCAGCGCTGGGCGCAGTTGCTGCAGGATGCCCAGCGTATCGATGCGCAAATCAAGGGGCAGGCCGAGGGCTCGCCATGGACCGGGTTGTCACGCCTGGTGCTGTTGATGGCCGGGCAAAAACTCGCGCTCCCTGCACAATAGCCAATGCGCGCGGAGCGGCCCGAAGCGCTCAGCCATAAAGACAATCAATTGGCCCCACCCAGCCCCAAGCCCTAAAGTCCGCCCCGAAACCTACCCTAGCCGGGACCCACACCATGAGCAAAAAGCCGAAAAAGCACGGCCACAACAAGGCCAAATCGATCATCGCCCAACCCTTGTTCCGCTGCCGCCAGGAACAACCGGTAAAAGGCAAAGGCAGCTACCGCCGCGAAGCCTTCCAATCGAGAGATTGGGAGGCTTCTTACTTTTTGGCCGCATGAAAGCATCGCAGGCGCAGGCATGGTATGGTCGGCACCTGACCTGCAATTCTGGATCTGTGCATGCTCTTGAGTCTTCTCCCCCGTTGGAAATCCCGCCAGTTGCTCGCGGCCTCCAGCTTCATCCTGCTCGTCGCCTGCGCGGAAAAACCCACCGCCGCCGACGCCCTGCCGCTGGCCCCCGCCCAGCCCGCGCCGGCAGTGCCCCTGCCCAGCGCCACAGCTGACGTCAGCACTGAAATCCAGCCCCTGCTGTCCTTCGCCGAATGGCAGGCGAACTTCCGCCAGCAGGCCCTTCAGGCCGGGATCGAAGCGAGCACCTTCGACCGAGCGTTCCTCGGCGTGACCCCCGACCTCGATGTGATCAAGGCCGACCGCAGCCAGCCCGAATTCACCCGCCCGGTGTGGGAATACCTGGAGGGCGCGCTGTCGCCCCTGCGCGTGCGCAACGGCAAGAAACTGCTGGAACAGAACGCCGAACTGCTGACCCGCATCGAGCAGCGCTATGGCGTCGATCGTCAGGCGCTGGTTGCGGTGTGGGGCATGGAGAGCAACTTTGGCCAGTTCCAGGGCAGCAAGTCGGTAATCCGTTCGCTGGCCACCCTCGCCTATGAAGGGCGCCGCCCTCAGTTCGCTCAGGACCAGCTGATCGCCGCCCTGCAAATCATCCAGCACGGCGATATCCAGCCTGAGGCCATGCGGGGTTCGTGGGCCGGCGCCATGGGCCAGACCCAGTTCATCCCGACCACCTACAACACCCATGCGGTGGATTTCGACGGTGATGGTCGCCGGGATATCTGGAACAGCACGCCCGATGCCTTGGCATCGACTGCGCACTACCTGCAGAGCTCTGGCTGGAAACATGGCCAGCCTTGGGGCTTTGAAGTGCAGGTGCCGGCCGGTTTCGACTACTGGCAAGCCGACGGCTCGCTGCGAAAGCCGGTGTACGAATGGTTGCAGATGGGCGTGAAACTGCCGGCAGGTACCCAGCTGCCAGCGGGCAGCAATCAGCTGTCGGCAGCCCTGCTGCTGCCTGCGGGCGCCCGCGGTCCGGCATTCCTCGTGCTGGACAACTTCCGCGCCATTCTCAAGTACAACAATTCGTCGTCCTACGCACTGGCAGTGAGCCTGCTCGGTGATCGCTTCTCGGGCTGGGGCTTCATCAGCGGCAGCTGGCCGAAAGAAGACCTTCCATTGAGCCGCAGCGAGCGCATGGAGTTGCAGAATCTGCTGAATGCCAGTGGCCATGAAGCGGGCAACCCGGACGGCATCATCGGGGCCAACACCCGCAAGGCGATTCGTAATGCCCAGCAGCAGCTGGGGTGGCCGGCGGATGGCTATCCGACCCACAAGTTGCTCGACAGTTTGCGTCAACGCTGAAGTCATTGGGGCCGCTGTGCGGCCCCGGCGATTTCAAGCCTTGAACAGGCTCTGCCCCAGCACCAGTGTCTGCTTGTCACTGTCCAGCTTCACCAGCGCCCCCAGTGGCAAGCACACATTCGGATCACAATGCCCACTGCGCCACCCGGCCAGCACCGGCACCCCCAGCGGCCTGAAAGTCTCTTCCAGCAGCGGCGCCAGCGCTGCCACGGTAATCCCGGCAAAATCCCCCACCAGCACGCCCTGGACGCCCTCCAGCTTGCCCGCCAGGCGCAACTGGGTCAGCAACCGGTCCACCCGATACAGCGGCTCATTGACGTCCTCGATGAACAGGATGCAGCCCTGCGTATCAATCTCCGCTACCGTCCCGAGGGTGGCACCCAGCATCGACAGATTGCCACCCAGCAGGCGCCCGCTGGCAACACCGGGTACCACGCCATTCAAGGCGAACGCGGCCGGATGGACAATTTCATCGCCCTCCCGCAAAAGCCCGCCCAACTGCGCCAGCAACGATGACTCGGTCGGTTGCAACTTGGCGCCCAACAGGTCGGCATTGAGCATCGCACCGTGAAAGGTGATCAACCCGGTACGCTGGTAAATGGCGGTGTGCAGCGCGGTGATGTCGCTGTAGCCGATCAGCGGCTTGGGGTTGCGGCGGATCAGCTCGAAATCGAGCCGATCGAGCAGGCGCATGCTGCCATAACCACCTCGCATGCACAGGATCGCGTCGACCTGCGGGTCGGCGAAAGCGGCATGCAGATCCTGCAGGCGCTGCTCGTCGCTACCGGCCAGGTAACCGTCGGCCTGGGAAACGCCCGGGTAGATCCGGCATCGGTAGCCACGCTCACTGAACCACTGGCCGGCCTTCTGCGCATCCAGACGTGCCGGCCCTGCCGGTGCAACGATGGCAAAGCAGGCATTTTCCGCCAGCGCGGCAGGCAAACGGGACTCTGTGGTTTCAACGCAATTCATCGCAGCTCCTTACGGGACAGCAAAGACAAAAATGCCGATGCCGCCTCTCGGCGTGCATCGGCATGTTCAACGCAAGCCCGGGTCAGAGCTTGATCTTGGCTTCGTGCGCCTGCTGGTCGGCATGGTACGACGAACGCACCAACGGGCCGGAAGCGACGTTCTTGAAGCCCATCTTGTAGCCTTCTTCGGCGAACCAGGCGAAGGTGTCCGGGTGGACGAAGCGCTGCACCGGCAGGTGGCTGCGCGATGGCTGCAGGTACTGCCCGAGGGTCAGCATGTCGATATCGTGCTCACGCATGCGCTGCATCACCTCGATCACTTCCTCGTCGGTCTCGCCCAGGCCGAGCATCAGGCCTGACTTGGTCGGCACGTGCGGGACCATCTGCTTGAACTTTTGCAGCAGGTCCAGCGACCAGTCGTAGTCCGAACCCGGACGCGCGGCCTTGTACAGGCGTGGTACGGTCTCGAGGTTGTGGTTGAACACGTCAGGCGGCGTTTGCGCAGTGATTTCCAGGGCAACGTCCATGCGGCCACGGTAGTCCGGTACCAGGGTTTCCAGCTGCACGCCAGGCGACAAGGCGCGGATTTCGCGAATGCAGTCGGCGAAGTGCTGGGCACCGCCGTCTCGCAGGTCGTCGCGGTCCACCGAGGTGATCACCACGTACTTCAGGCGCAGGTCGGCAATGGCAACGGCCAGGTTCTTCGGCTCGTCCAGGTCCAGTGGCTTCGGCCGGCCATGGCCGACGTCGCAGAACGGGCAACGACGGGTGCAGATGTCGCCCATGATCATGAAGGTCGCGGTGCCACCGGAGAAGCACTCGCCCAGGTTCGGGCAAGACGCCTCTTCGCACACGCTGTGCAGCTTGTGCTTGCGCAGCAGCTGCTTGATGCGGTCGACTTCAGGGGAGACCGGGATGCGCACGCGGATCCAGTCAGGCTTTTTCGGCAGCTCATCGGTGGGGATGATCTTCACCGGGATACGCGCGACCTTTTCGGCGCCACGCAGCTTTACCCCGGCTTCCACTTTTTTCGGCGCTGGGCGCGCGGTGGCATCCTGGGTGGGTATCAGGTTCGGCACGGCTTCTTGCACAGTTGTCATATTCAGTCGATTCCGCCCGTCAGGGTCGTCTGCTCAGCATAGTCGAGGTGCCTGACCAGCTGTCCGCGCAGCCTTGTCCTGACCTCGTCGAGTTCGATCGGACCTGCCAGGTCACGCAGCTGGGTCATGGCCAGCCCCGCGTACCCACAGGGGTTGATTCGGCGGAATGGCGCTAGGTCCATGTCCACGTTCAGAGCAAGGCCGTGGAAGGAACGGCCGTTGCGGATTCGCAGGCCGAGGGAGGCGATTTTCGCTCCGTCGACATAGACACCCGGCGCATCTGGCTTGGCCACGGCGTTGACGCCATAGCTGGCCAGCAGGTCGATCAGGGTCTGCTCGATGCGGCTGACCAGTTCGCGCACGCCAAAGCCAAGACGGCGCACGTCCAGCAGCAGGTAGGCCACCAGCTGCCCGGGGCCATGGTAGGTCACCTGGCCGCCGCGGTCGGTCTGCACCACCGGGATGTCTCCCGGAACCAGCAGGTGCTCGGCCTTGCCGGCCTGGCCCTGGGTGAAGACCGCGGGGTGCTCGACCAGCCAGATTTCGTCCTGGCTGTCCGGGCTACGCTGCTCGGTGAAGCGACGCATGGCCTCCAGCACCGGTTCATAGGGCTGCAGGCCAAGTTCGCGAACACCGAGGCAAAGCGACATCAGAGCACCATTTTCACGATGCCGGTGGCACGCAGGGCACTGTTGATGTCATGCAGCTGATTTTCGCTTTCGGCGACGATGTGCAGTTGCACGGTGGTGTACTTGCCTTCCTTGCTCTGGCGCTCGGCCAATGTGGAAAGGTCGACCTTCGCGTGCTTGCTCAGGATCTCGATCACCGTGTCCTTGAAGCCGACTACGGTGTCGCCGATTACCTTGATCGGGTAATCGTCGCAGGGGAATTCGATTTTGTGCGACTTGACGTCAGGTTCGCTCATGGCGGAAACGGCCTCGTAAGCCGTGGCAACAACAACGCCCCCGCTGGTTACGCGGGGGCGTGCAGGTCACGTATTCAGTTGAACAACCCGTAGAAGAATAGACGGATGCTATCCCACATACGGCGGAAGAAACCACCTTCCTCGACGCCATCGAGGGCGATCAGGTCGGCGCTGTGAACCACGTTCTCGTCCAGTTTGACTTCCACTTTGCCGATCACGTCACCTTTGGCGATGGGTGCGGTGAGCTGCGGGTTCATGGTCATCGAAGCCTGCAGGCGCTTCAATTGGCCTTTAGGCATAGTCATGGTCAGGTCGTCGGCCAGGCCAGCCTTGACTTGACTGGTGGCACCCTTCCAGACCGGAGCCTGGGTCAGCTCGGTGCCCTTCTGGTAGAAGGTCTGGGTTTCGAAGAAGCGGAACCCGTAGGTCAGCAGCTTCTGGGTCTCGGCAGCACGGGCTTGCTCGCTGTTGGTGCCGAACACCACGGCGATCAGGCGCTGGCCATCACGAACGGCCGAAGCCACCATGCAATAGCCGGCTTCTTCGGTGTGGCCGGTTTTCAGACCGTCGACGGTCTTGTCACGCCACAGCAGCAGGTTGCGGTTCGGCTGCTTGATGTTGTTCCAGAAGAACTCTTTCTGCGAGTAGATGGCGTAGTGGGCCGGGTCGATGTTGATGATCGCGCGGGCCAGCAGGGCCATGTCGTGCGCCGAGGAGTAGTGCTCCGGGTTCGGCAGGCCGGTCGGGTTCATGAAGTGGCTGTTGGACATGCCCAGTTCGGCAGCGGTCTTGTTCATCATGTCGGCGAAGGCGTCTTCGCTGCCGGCGATGTGCTCGGCCAGGGCAACCGAGGCATCGTTGCCCGACTGGATGATGATGCCGTGCAGCAGGTCGCTCACGGTGACCTGGCTACCGACCTTGATGAACATGCGCGAACCGCCGGTACGCCAGGCGTTTTCGCTGACGGTGACCGGGTCGTTCTCGCCGATCTGGCCGCGACGGATGTCGACGGTGGCGATGTAGGCGGTCATGAGCTTGGTCAGGCTGGCAGGCGGCAGGCGCTCGTCACCGTTGTTCTCGACCAGCACGTTGCCGCTGGACGCGTCCATGAGTACGTAGGACTTGGCTGCCAGTTGCGGTGGCGCCGGCATCATCTGCTCTGCTGCGAAGGCAGCAGGCGTGAGCATCAGCAGTACGGGCAGGCAAAGTCGTTTGGCAAGGTTGGTGATGTTCATCCGTCTCTCGAAAATCGCTAATGGTCTGATGTTCCCTGGGCCACATCGTGTGCCCAGCGCCAGTCAGTCTAGTTTTTGTGGCCTTCGGCCTGGCCCGCGAACTGCGGCTTTATGTCGCTGCGGGCAAAAGCCGATATTGTACATGGCCGGGGCCGGCAATTCATGACAAAACCGACAGTTTGTGGAGGCCCGGGCCCCCACATGAACGGTCAGTCAGCGGTGACCAGCTTAGCCTGGCCAAGATTCGCCAGGCGAATGCTGTCCTGTGCCTGCTGGATCTCGCCCTGGCTGCCGAACGGCCCCAGACGCACGCGGTGCAGGGTTTGCTGGTTGCGCACGATGGAGCTGATGAACACCGGCGCGCTGACCATGGTGCTGAGCTTGGAGCGCAGCAGCTCGGCAGCATCCGGGTTGGCGAAGGCACCTACCTGCAGGACATTGCCAGCAGCGCCGGCTGGCACGTTGCCGCCGCCCACCTGCACCGGCACCACCGGCGCCGCGTGCTGCTGCGGTGGCGGGGTCCACTGCTCGACCCGCCCGGTGCTGGCCGGAATCGCCTGGGTCTGCGCGACCTGCGGTTCTTTCAGCATCAGTGGCGGCTTCTGGCCCTTCTGTGCCCACCACTGCTGCGGGTCGATACCCTCGACCCGCACATGCGCGGTGCCAATCTCGGCGTAGCCGAGCTTCTTCGCCGCCGCATAGGACAGGTCGATGATCCGATCGGAATAGAACGGGCCACGGTCGTTCACCCGCAAGATCACGCTGCGGCCGTTGGCCAGGTTGGTCACCCGGACATAGGCCGGCAGCGGCAAGGTCTTGTGCGCCGCGCTCATGCCGTACAGGTCGTACAGCTCGCCGTTGGCAGTGTTCTGGCCGTGGAACTTGGTGCCATACCACGATGCAGTGCCCTCGGCGCGGTAGTTGCGCGCGTCCTGCATCGGGTAGTAGGTCTTGCCCAGCACGGTATACGGGTTGGCCTTGTAGGCACCGGTATGCACGGTCGGGGTGGCATCGGGGATCTTGTTGACGTCCACATCCCACCACGGCGCACCGTCCTTGTGGGCGCGGTTGATGTCCAGGCCAGGCTGCGAGCGGACGACATTGCCACTGCCCTGGGAGGTCGGGCGGCTGGAGGAACAGCTGACCAGCAACATGCCGACGGTCATGCAGGTCAGCAGCTTGAAGGTATTGGCAGAGATGATTGCGCGCATTACTTGACGCCCCGTACTTGAACCAGCTGTTCCGCAAGCTGATGCACCGCCATGGCATACATCACGCTGCGGTTGTAGCGAGTGATCGCGTAGAAGTTCTTCAGGCCCATCCAGTACTCGGGGCCGTTCTCGCCTTCCAGGCGGAAAGCCGTTACCGGCAGATCATCGCGCAGCGCATCATGGCTCGACCAGCCCAACGCCCGCAACTCCCCGACCGTCTTGACCGGCTCGATGCCCGTGGTGACGCCTTCGTCGACCCGCGTACCACTGACCCGGGCGCGGCTGACCACGCCTTCGCCGGCCACCCAGCCATGGCGCTTGAAGTAGCTGGCCACGCTGCCGATGGCATCGTCGGGGTTGTTCCAGATGTTGATGTGGCCGTCGCCGTCGAAGTCCACCGCGTAGTTGCGGAAGCTGCTCGGCATGAACTGCGGCAAGCCCATCGCGCCGGCGTAGGAGCCCTTGAGGTTGAGCGGGTCGATCTGTTCGTCGCGGGCCAGCAGCAGGAACTCGCGCAGCTCCTTGCGGAAGAATTCGGCTCGCGGCGGGTAGTCGAAGGCCAGGGTGGACAAGGCATCGATCACCCGGTAGTTGCCGGTGTTGCGGCCAAAGAAGGTCTCCACCCCGATGATCGCGACGATGTATTGCGCCGGCACACCATAAGTTTGCTCGGCCCGGGCCAGCACCGCCTCGTGCTGACGCCAGAAGTCCACACCCCGGGCAATGCGCGCGTCGGTGATGAACATCGGGCGGTATTCCTTCCACGGCTTGACCCGTTCGGCCGGGCGCGAGATGGCGTCGAGAATCGACTGCTTGCGCTGCACCTCGCGGAACACCCCGTTCAATTGCTCGGGAGCAAACCCGTAGTCGCGGCTCATCTGGAGAACGAACTCGGTCACCTGCGGGGAGCCGTCGTAGTCACCGGCATGGGCCAGCTGTACAGCGCCGAACAGGCCCACCGCGCCGATCCACGGCGCACAACGGGCAGCCCAGTTACGCACTGCTTGCATGAAATTGTTCACCTTATTCAAACTTGCGCGATCCATTTGCGGTGCGTGTGGATCGACATCAGAACGCCAAACGCTGACAGCAGCGTCACCAACGAAGTTCCGCCATAGCTGATGAAGGGCAGCGGCACCCCCACCACGGGCAACAGGCCGCTGACCATACCGATATTGACGAACACATAGACAAAGAAGGTCATGGTCAGGCTGCCTGCCAGCAACTTGCCGAACAGGGTCTGCGCCTGAGCGGTGATCATCAGCCCGCGGCCGATCAGCAGCAGGTAGACGATCAGCAGCAGGCAGATGCCGACCAGGCCGAACTCCTCGCCAAGCACCGCGATGATGAAGTCGGTGTGGCTTTCCGGCAGGAAGTCCAGGTGCGACTGGGTACCCAGTAGCCAACCCTTGCCGAACACACCACCAGAACCGATGGCAGCCTTCGACTGGATGATGTTCCAGCCGGTACCCAGCGGATCGCTTTCCGGGTCGAGGAAGGTCAGTACGCGCTGCTTCTGGTAGTCGTGCATCACGAAGAACCACATCGCCACCGCTACCGGTACCGTCGCTGCAAGCACGCTGAGGATCCAGCGCCAGCGCAGCCCACCCATGAACAGCACGAATGCGCCGGAGGCAAGAATCAGCAACGCCGTGCCCAGGTCAGGCTGACGGACGATAAGAATGAACGGCACGCCAATCAACACCAGGCTTATTGCCACGTGTTTCAGGTGCGGCGGCAACGTGCGCTTGGAGAGGTACCAGGCGATGGTCGCCGGCATGATGATCTTGAGGAATTCCGAGGGCTGGAAACGGATCACTCCGGGGATGTTGATCCAGCGCGTGGCCCCCATGGCGTTGTGGCCCATGACATCGACCACCACCAGCAGGCACACCCCTACCAGATACGCCAGTGGCACCCAGCGGGCCATGAAGCGCGGCTCAAGCTGGGCGATGACGAACATCGAGACCAGGCCAATACCGAACGAGGTGGCCTGCTTGAGCAGCAGGTCCCAGTTCTTGCCGCTGGCCGAATAGAGGACGAACAGGCTGCCGGCAGCGAGGGTCAGCAGGATGATCAGCAAGGGGCCGTCGATGTGGATGCGCTGCAGGAAGCTGGCGCGTCGACGCATCACGTCCTCGCTGGAGAGCATGCGATCGAAATTGTTCTTCACTGGGCCGTTTCCTGGGCGACGGTGGCAGGTGCGAATTCGCTTTTCAGCCGGCCGCTCTCGTCGAGCAGCCAGGCATCCATGATCTGCCGCACCACAGGCGCGGCAACGCCGGAGCCGGACTCACCGTTCTCGACCATCACCGAGACCACGATCCTTGGGTCGTCGGCCGGGGCAAAGGCCACGAACAGCGCGTGGTCGCGGTGGCGCTCCTGGAGTTTGTTGCGGTCGTACTTCTCGCCCTGCTTGATCGCCACCACCTGGGCGGTACCGCTCTTGCCGGCGATGCGGTACTGGGCGCCGGTCGCCGCCTTGCGCGCGGTACCGCGGGCGTTGTGCATCACCTGCTCCATGCCGTGGGTGACCTTGGCCCAATCGGACTTGTCGCGCAGGACGATGTCTTCCATCGGGTTAGGGTCCACCGGCGGCTGGCCTTCGATGGTCTTGGCCAGGTGTGGACGGTTCCACACGCCCTTGTTGGCGATCAATGCAGTGGCCTGGGCCAACTGCAGCGGCGTGGCCTGCATGTAGCCCTGGCCAATGCCGAGAATCAGCGTTTCACCCGGGAACCAGGCCTGGCGGCGGGTGGCGCGCTTCCATTCGCGCGACGGCATCAGCCCGGGCGATTCCTCGAACATGTCGAGGGCGACCTTCTGGCCGATGCCGAACTTGTTCATGTAGCTGGACAGCCGATCAATACCCATCTTGTGGGCAAGGTCGTAGAAGTAGGTGTCGTTGGAGCGCATGATCGCGGTGTCCAGGTCGACCCAGCCGTCACCGGTGCGGTTCCAGTTACGGTACTTGTGATCGTAATTGGGCAGTTGGTAGTAGCCCGGGTCGAACACCCGGCTGCTGGCGTTGACCACCCCACTGTCGAGGCCGGCAATGGCCACCGCCGGCTTGATGGTCGAACCCGGCGGATACAGGCCGCGCAGAACGCGGTTGAACAGGGGCCGGTCGATCGAGTCGCGCAGTTCGGCGTAGGCCTTGAAGCTGATGCCGGTGACGAACAGGTTGGGGTCGAAGCTCGGCTGGCTGACCATCGCCAGCACTTCGCCGGTACGCGGGTCGAGCGCCACCACCGCGCCGCGCCGGCCACCCAGGGCGGCCTCCGCAGCTTCCTGCAGCTTGATGTCGAGGCTCAGCACGATGTCCTTGCCCGGCTTCGGGTCGGTGCGCTTGAGCACCCGCAGCACACGGCCCCGCGCGTTGGTCTCGACTTCCTCGTAACCGACCTGGCCGTGCAGCTCGGGCTCGTAGAAGCGTTCGATGCCGGTCTTGCCGATATGGTGAGTGCCGCTGTAGTTCACCGGGTCGAGGGTTTTCAGCTCTTTTTCGTTGATCCGCCCGACATAACCGACCGAATGAGCAAAATGCGCGCCCTGTGGGTAATGGCGCACCAGCTGGGCGACGACCTCGACGCCAGGCAGGCGGAACTGGTTGACCGCCACGCGGGCGATCTGCTCTTCGTTGAGTTCGAACAGGATCGGCACCGGCTCGAACGGCCGACGCCCCTGCTTCATGCGCTTTTCGAACAGCGCCCGGTCGTCCGCCGTCAGGTCCAGCACTTCGACGATGGTATCCAGCACTTCCTGCCAGTTCCCCGCACGTTCACGGGTCATCGACAGGCTGAAACTGGGCCGGTTGTCGGCAACGATCACCCCGTTGCGGTCGAAGATCAACCCGCGCGTCGGCGGAATCGGCTGCACATGCACCCGGTTGTTTTCCGAAAGCGTCGAGTGATAGTCGTACTGGATGATCTGCAGGTAATACAGCCGCGCGACCAACACGCAAATGAGCAGCATGACCGCCACCGCGCCGACAACGACGCGGTTGCGCACCAGGCGGGCGTCTTTCTCGTGGTCCTTGAGACGGATCGGCTGCGACATCGGACTGCTTACAGGCTCATTTGTGGTAAGGGTGCCCGGACAATACCGTCCAGGCGCGGTAGATCTGTTCGCCGATGAGTATCCTTACCAACGGGTGCGGCAGGGTCAGCGGCGACAGCGACCAGCGCTGCTCGGCGCGTGCGCAGACCTCAGGCGCCAGCCCCTCCGGACCGCCCACCATCAAATTCACCGTGCGCGAGTCCAGGCGCCAGCGGTCCAGCTCGATCGCCAGCTGCTCGGTACTCCAGGGCTTGCCATGGACCTCGAGGGTGACGATGCGTTCCCCAGGCTGGACTTTGCCCAGCATGGCTTCGCCCTCCTGGCGGATCAGGCGGGCGACGTCGGCATTCTTGCCACGAGTGTTCAGCGGGATTTCCACCAGCTCGAGCGACAGCTCCTGGGGCAGGCGCTTGGCATATTCATGCCAGCCTTCCTCGACCCACTTGGGCATACGCGAGCCGACCGCGATCAGGCGCAGGCGCACGACGCTTCCTTATTCCCGGTCTTTCAGTTTGTCGGTGAAGTAGTCGCTGGCGTTTTCCGGGCTGTGGTGCTTGGCATCGGCCGCACGGCTCTGCTCGGCGCCCATCCACAGGCGCTCCAGGTCGTAGAACTGGCGGGCAGCGGCGGTCATCATGTGCACGATGACGTCGTTCAGGTCCAGCAGTACCCAGTCGCTGTCGCCCTTGCCTTCTTCACCCAGCGGCTGTGCGCCCTTGGCCTTGACCGCTTCACGGACCTTTTCCAGCATCGCGTTGATCTGACGGTTGGAGGTACCGGTGGCAATGATCATGTAGTCGGTCAGGCTGTGCTTTTCGCGCACGTCGATGACCTGGATATCCTGGGCCTTGACGTCTTCCAGGGCGCTGATGGTCAGCTTGACCAGTTCTTCGCCATTGATTTTCTGCTTGCTCATAAAAAACTCTTCAACTCGTTTGGATGAGGCGCCCCGGGGGCACCGTCAGTGAGGGGCACGATACAGTTCGTGCGCCTCGATGTAGGCCAGTACGGCGTCCGGCACCAGGAACCTCACCGATTTGCCGCTGGCCAGCAGCTGTCGGATCTGTGTAGCCGACACCGCGAGCGGCGTCTGCCAGACGAACGAAATATTCCCCGCCGGGCCGGACATGGCGGTGGGATCGCTCTCCGAGCGCGCAGCCAGCAGGTTGCGCAACTCGTCAGGGGGTTCAACGTCCGCATCCGGGCGTTGCAGCACCAGGATGTGACAGTGTTGCAGCAGTTCTTCCCAGCGGTGCCAGGTGGGCAGGCCACAGAAGGCATCCCAGCCAAGCACCAGGAACAGCTGGTCGTCGACGCCCAGCTCGGCGCGAATCGATTCCAGCGTGTCGATGGTGTACGACGGTTTGTCGCGTTCGAGTTCGCGGGCATCGACGCTGAGGCAGTCGACGCCCTGCACCGCTTGACGAACCATGGCCAGGCGGTCCTGCGCCGCCACCTGCGGGGTATCGCGGTGTGGCGGGCGGGCATTGGGCAACAGGCGCAGCTCATCGAGCGCCATGAACTCGGCCACTTCCAGCGCGCTGCGCAGGTGGCCGATGTGCACGGGATCGAAGGTACCGCCAAGAATGCCGATGCGCCGGACTGCCTGGGCCTTGCTCAACTCAGCAGGACTCCTGGCCGCGCAGTTGGCCGTCACCGATCACCACGTACTTCTCGCAGGTCAGGCCTTCCAGGCCGACCGGGCCGCGGGCATGCAGCTTGTCGGTGGAAATGCCGATTTCAGCGCCCAGGCCGTACTCGAAGCCATCGGCGAAACAGGTCGGGGTGTTGAGCATCACCGATGCCGAATCGACCTCGGCCATGAACTGGCGGGCCTGGCCTTGATGTTCGGTAATGATCGAGTCGGTGTGGTGCGAGCCGTACTGGTTGATGTGCTCGATGGCCTGGTCCAGGCCGTCGACGACGCGGATCGACAGGATCGCGTCGAGGTACTCGGTGTGCCAGTCGTCTTCAGTGGCCGGCCTGGCCTCGATCAACCCGCGGGTACGCTCGCAGCCACGCAGTTCGACGCCCTTCTCCTGGAAGCGGCGGGCCATTTCCGGCAGGAAGCCTTCGGCCACGCGCTGGTCGACCAGCAGGGTTTCCATCGCACCACAAATGCCGTAGCGGTAGGTCTTGGCGTTGAATGCCACGCGCCAGGCCTTGTCCAGGTCGGCGTGCTCGGCCACATAGACGTGGCAGATACCGTCCAGGTGCTTGATGACCGGCACCCGGGCATCGCGGCTGATGCGCTCGATCAGGCCACGGCCACCGCGCGGCACGATGACGTCGACGAACTCGGGCATGCTGATCAGCGCGCCAACGGCTTCGCGGTCGGTGGTCTCGACCACCTGCACCACGGCAGCCGGCAAGCCGGCCGCAGCCAGGCCACGCTGGATGCAGGTGGCGATGGCACGGTTGGAGTGGATGGCCTCGGAGCCGCCACGCAGAATGGTGGCGTTGCCCGATTTCAGGCACAGGCTGGCGGCATCGATGGTCACGTTCGGGCGCGACTCGTAGATGATCCCGATCACCCCCAACGGCACGCGCATCTTGCCGACCTGAATGCCCGACGGGCGGTAGCTCATGTCGCGGATGGCGCCGACCGGGTCTGGCAGGCTTGCCACCTGGCGCAGGCCGGTGATCATGCCGTCGATACGCGCCGGGGTCAGCGCCAGGCGGTCAAGCAGCGCCGCCTCCAGGCCATTGGCACGGCCGGCGGCCAGGTCCAGTTCGTTGGCTGCGGCAAGCTCGGCGCGCGCAGCATCCAGCGCATCGGCGGCGGCCTGCAGGGCGCGGTTCTTCTGCGCGGTGCTGGCACGTGCGATGACGCGGGAAGCCTGGCGTGCGGCGCGACCCAGGCGGGTCATGTAGTCAAGAACGGACTCAGTCATGGGTTCGGTGTCTTGGCGAAGGGGAAATCGGCTGATTATAACTGTCGCGCAGGTATACGCCCAGCGGCGGGTGGCGGATGGTCGAAAATGGCTCGGCAGAATCCATAGGAAAGATGTAACCGCGCTTATCGAACTGTCCCGGTTCAGCCTCGATTAAGCTATTCATTGCTATCATCCCCGCCTTTACTGCCACGAACCGCCAGCATGCCAGCCTCAGCACCCTGCCCTGCACGCGCCCTCCCTGACAGCTTTTTCGACCGCGACGCCCAGACCTTGGCCAAGGCGTTGCTGGGCAAAGTCATCCGTCATCGCCAAGGCGACCTGTGGCTGGCCGCGCGGATCATCGAGACCGAGGCCTACTACCTGACCGACAAAGGCAGCCACGCGTCGCTCGGCTACACCGAAAAACGCAAGGCGCTGTTCCTCGACGGCGGGCACATCTACATGTATTACGCCCGCGGCGGCGACTCGCTCAACTTCAGTGCCCAGGGCCCAGGCAACGCCGTGCTGATCAAGTCCGCCTATCCCTGGGTCGACGCCGTCTCCGATGCCAACAGCCTGGCGCAGATGCAACTGAACAACCCCGACGCCAGCGGCAACCTGCGCCCACCTGAGCGCCTGTGCGCCGGGCAGACCCTCTTGTGCAAGGCCATGGGCCTGAAAGTGCCGCATTGGGACGCAAAACGTTTCGACCCCGAGCGCCTGTACGTCGAAGACTGCGGCATCGCCGTGCCAAGGGTGATCCAAACGGCACGGTTGGGCATTCCCCACGGGCGCGACGAGCACCTGCCGTACCGCTTCGTCGATGCCGAATACGCCCGTTTCTGCACCAGGAACCCGCTGCGCCGGGGCCAAGTCGAAGGGCAAGACTTTTTCACCCTCAAACAAGGAAGCTGAAACATGGGCCAATGGCTCGACAGCCTGACAGGCTGGCTCAGCGCCAACCCCCAGTGGCTTGGCCTGGCGATTTTTCTGGTGGCGTGCGTCGAGTGCCTGGCCATTGCCGGCATCATCGTGCCGGGCACGGTACTGCTGTTTGCCGTTGCCGTGCTGGCCGGCAGTGGTGCATTCAGCCTGGGTGAAACCCTGCTGCTGGGGTTCCTCGGCGGCCTGCTCGGTGACGCGCTGTCATACACCGTCGGCAAGTACTTCCACCAGAACATCCGCCGCCTGCCGCTGCTGCGCCATCACCCCGAATGGATCGGCAGCGCCGAGGCCTACTTCCAGCGCTACGGCATCGCCAGCCTGCTGGTCGGCCGCTTCATCGGCCCGCTGCGGCCGATGCTGCCCATGGTGGCCGGGATGTTCGATATGCCGCTGCCGCGCTTCATCGCCGTCAGCCTGGTGGCGGGTGCCGGTTGGTCGGTGGCCTATCTGCTGCCCGGCTGGGCCACCGGTGCGGCCATGCGCCTGCCCTTGCCGGAAGGTTTCTGGCTGGATGCCGGCATCATCGCCGGGACCCTGGCGGTACTGATCGGCCTGAGCCTGAACAGCAGCCTGCGCGATCAGCGTCATGGTACCCGGCTGATCGCCGGCCTCAGCTTCATCGCCCTGACGGCGGTGTTTCTTGGCTGGCCCTACCTGCAGGCCTTCGATCAGGGCGTGATGACGCTGGTGCAGGAACACCGTAGCAAAGCCATTGACGGCACCGTGGTGCTGGTGACCCGGTTGGGCGACTTCAAGACCCAGTTTTTCCTGGGCGGTTTGCTGACCGGCTTGCTGCTCCTGGCGCGTCAGTGGCGCCATGCCCTGTTCGCGGGCGGTACGCTGATTGGCACCGCGCTGGCCAATGGCACGCTCAAATGGCTGTTCGCCCGTGCCCGCCCGGAAGTACTGAGCGACCCGTTGACCAGCTACAGCATGCCCAGCGGGCACAGTTCGGCATCGTTCGCATTCTTCCTGACCCTGGCGGTGCTGGCCGGGCGCGGCATGCCGCCGCGCATGCGCCTGACCTGGGTGATGCTGGGCTGCATCCCGGCGCTGGCGATTGCCTTGTCGCGGGTGTACCTGGGTGCCCATTGGCCGACCGACATCATGGCCGGTGCCCTGCTGGCCTGTTGCGTGTGCGCCCTGAGCCTGACCCTGGTGCAGCATCGGCAGCCGCTGACAGCACTGCCGCAAAAAGTCTGGTGGCTGGTGCTGCCGGCGTGTATCGCGCTGCTGGCGTTCTTTGCCATGCACGCGCTGCCTCACGCCCTGCTTCGCTACCAGTATTGATGTTGCCTTCACCGGCCTCTCGCGGCTCAAGCCGCTCCTACAGGTATTGTGCGGTCCTGTGGGAACGGCTTCAGCCGCGAAGAGGCCTGAGCTTGATCAGGCGAACAACTCACCCTGGATCCGCTCCAGCAGCTTCTGGATCTCTTCCAGCCGCTGCGCCGGCGAGTCGATCGCCAGCAAGTCCAGCTTGTCCTCTTCCATGAACGGCAACAGGTACGCCAGTTGGTTGGCCAGGGCCTGGCGCCCGTCGACGTCCCGCGGCATGTCCAGCGCCTCGACCATCGGATGCTCGCCCAGGGCCACCAACAGCGCCAGCAAGTCATCGTCGTGATCGGTGAGCGGGCTGTCCGGTTGCTCCGCCAGCCAATGCACCTCGCCGACCAGCAATTGGTCCTTCTGCACTTCGGTCTGGCTCAACTCGAAGCGCCGTACACCTTCCACGCGAATACCCAGCAAGCCGTTGTCCTGCTGGACGAAGTCACGAATCATCGCCTCGCAACCGATCGAAGCCACCACCGGCGGCGCCTTGCCGACCTGCTCGCCTTCGACGATGCACACCACGCCAAAGCCAGTGCCCTGCTTCATGCAGCGGCCAATCATGTCCAGGTAACGCGCCTCGAAGATCTGCAGATCCAGCAGGCAACCGGGAAACAACACGGTATTGAGGGGAAACAGCGGTAGCGTCATCACAACTCCTCAAGCCACCAGGCTGACCGCCAACGGCAGGAACACCGCCGTGGCCACCCCCATCAGGCTCATCGCCAGCGCGGCAAAAGCGCCGCACTCGTCACTTTCCTGCAAGGCCACCGAAGTGCCCACGGCATGAGCCGTCACACCTAGCGACATGCCACGCGCCTCCGGGCTGTGCACACCCAGCCGGGTCAGCAGTGCCGGGCCGAAGATTGCCCCAATCACCCCGGTAATCAACACGAACACGGCCGCCAGCGCCGCCACGCCACCAATCTGTTCCGCCACCAGCATGGCGATCGGCGAAGTGACCGATTTCGGCGCCATGGTCATCAGGATCATGTGTTCGGCACCGAACCACCAGCCCAGCAGCAAGCAGCAGACCGTGGCGAACAGGCCTCCGATTACCAGCGTAGTAAAAGTCGGCCAGAACAGCTGCCGGATGCGCCGAAGGTTGAGATAGAGCGGCACCGCCAGGGCCACGGTGGCGGGGCCGAGGAGGATGTTCATGATTTCGGTGCTTTTGCGGTATTCGGCGTAGCCGATGCCGCAGGTCAGCAGCACGCCGATCACCAGCAGCATCGACACCAATACCGGTTGCAGGAACAGCCAGCGGGTCTTTTCGTAGGCGGCCAGCACTATCTGGTACGCGCCCAACGTGATGCCGATACCGAACAAGGGATGGTGGATGACCGCGTCGAGCGCGCCCTGCCAATCAAAGATCATGGCGACTCCTCGTGCTTGCCGTGTTGGCGGTCGATGAGCTTCTGCATCAGCAGGCCGACGAACACCAGGGTGACCAGGCAGGAAATCAGCAACGCACCGGCAATCGCCCAGAAGTCTGCGGCAATGTCCTTGGCGTAGACCATCACCCCCACCGCCGGTGGCACCAGCAGCAATGGCAGGTAACGCAGCAGGCTCCCGGCGGCCTCGCTCAGCGGCTTGCCGACCTCGCCGCGAGCCATGAGGAAAAACAGCAGCAACAACAGGCCAATGATCGGGCCCGGCAGAATCGGCACACACAAGTGATTGAGCGCCGTACCCAGCAGCTGAAACAGCACCAGCCAGGTCAAACCACGCAACAGCATAAGGATCTCCTTCAGGCACGCCACGTCATTATAAGCACGCGCTGCGTATAAGCCGATATTCGCCGAAATGCGGGCTTCTTGACTGAAACGGTTCGCCGTGCTGATCTTGCACTTTCGTACCAAATGACAACCTGGAGAGTCGCGATGCCCTATGTACCGGTAAACGAGCTATCGCAGTACGTTGGAAAGGAGCTGGGACGTTCCGACTGGCTGAAGATCGACCAGCAGCGCATCAACCTGTTCGCCGAAGCCACCGGCGATTTCCAGTTCATCCATGTCGACCCGGAAAAAGCGGCGAAAACCCCGTTCGGCACCACCATCGCGCATGGTTTCCTGACCTTGTCGCTGATCCCCATGCTGATGATGGACATCCTGGTGCTGCCTGAAGGGTTGAAGATGGTGGTCAATTATGGACTCGACAGCGTGCGTTTCATCCAGCCGGTAAAGGTCGACAGCAAGGTTCGACTGAAGGTGGACCTGGGTGAGGTGACCGAGAAGAAGCCCGGGCAGTGGCTGCTCAAGGCGACCGCTACCCTGGAGATCGAAGGCGAAGAGAAGCCGGCCTATATCGCTGAACCCCTCTCGCTCTGCTTCGTCTGACAGGGGCGATTCGCGGGTGAACCCGCTCCCACAGGATCGCCACACGGCCAGGCCTTGTGCCGTACCTGTGCGAGCGGGTTCACCCGCGAAGGATCCAACACCGATTCCGATTGGATCACAGATACCTGCGCCCCGTATTCTGCGGCATACTCGGCAGACCTTTTGCCCGGATTCCGCCATGCGTCCACTGCTCCCCCTCGCACTGACCCTGATGCTCGCTGCCTGTGGCGATGGTGAATCGTTGTCCCCGCCTGACGCGCGCCTGCCCGACGGTGGCCGCTACCGTGGGCAGGTGGTCGATGGGTTGCTGCAGGGCGAGGGGCGCATCGACTACCCCAACGGCAGCTGGTACGCCGGCAGCTTCAAGGACGGCCAGTGGCACGGCCAGGGCGAGTGGCACGGCAGCAATGGCGAGATCTACCGAGGCCAGTTCGACAAGGGGCTGTTCCACGGCCTGGGCGACCTGACCACCCCCGGCAGCCACTATGCCGGCACCTTCAGCCACGGCCGACGTGACGGTGAAGGTACGCTCAAGCAAGCCGACCTGACCTACCGCGGCCAATTCAAGGATGACCAGTACGAAGGCGCAGGCGAACTGGAAATGGCCGACGGCAGCCGCTACCAAGGCTTGTTCGCCAAAGGCAAACCCAATGGCGCCGGCGTGCGCAGCGATGCCAGCGGCAACCAGTTCAGCGGCCGCTTCGTCGATGGCCAGTTGCAGGGCAGCGGCACCTACGACAGTGTCGATGGCGAGCAATACATCGGTGAGTTCAAGGACAACCGCCTGGAGGGCCGTGGCCGCTACGAGAACGCCGACGGCGACGTCTGGATAGGCGAGTTCAAGGACGGCTCGCTGACCGGGGAAGGCGAATTGCTCGGCAGCGACGGCAGCCACTACAAAGGCACCTTCGTCGACTGGCACCTGTCTGGCCAAGGCAGCCTGCAGTTGCCGGATGGCAGCCAGTACGTCGGCGGTTTCGACAACGACGCCTACCAGGGCCACGGCAAGCTGACGCTGGCCAGCGGCCAGGTCGAAAGCGGCTTCTGGGTCAATGGTGTGCGCGTACGTGACCAGAAAGGCAAGCTACTGCCCGACCCGCTGGACCTGGCCCTGCTCAATCAGGGCCGCCTGCTCGATGAAGCCTTGGCGCGGGTACCGCGCTCGGCGCCGCCCGTCCAGCTGTACAGCCTGGTAGTGGCCGGCGATGGCCAGCAGAGCGTGTTCCTGCGCGAAGCCGACTATGTCAGCAACATGCTCAATGTGCGTTTCGGTGCCCGTGGCCAGGTCACCTTGGTCAACCACCGCGACCAGATGACCACCCGCCCCATGGCCACCCGCGAGAATCTCAGCCGCGCCGCCCGCACCCTGGCCGAACGCAGCGGCCCGGAAGACTTGATCTTCATCTACCTGACCAGCCACGGCAGCCAGGACCACCAGCTGGTGCTCGACCAACCGCGCCTGCAGCTGGCCGACCTGTCCGCCGACGAATTGGCCAGCGCCCTGGCCCCGCTCAAGGACCGCGACAAGATCATTGTCATCTCCGCCTGTTATTCAGGTGGCTATATCCCCCCGCTCAAGGATGACCGTACGCTGATCATGACGGCCGCCCGTGCCGACCGGGTGTCGTTCGGGTGCTCGGAAGAAGCTGACTTCACCTACTTCGGCGATGCCTTGTTCGCCGAGGCCTTGAACCAGACCGATGACCTGAAACAAGCGTTTGAACTGGCGCGCGCCAGTGTTGCCGAAAGAGAACGGAGGGAAGGTTTCGAGGCCTCCGAACCCCAGATCTGGGCGCCGCCCGCAGTACTGGCACACTGGCAGCAACTGCGTAAGCACCAGGCCGAGGAAGCCTTGCGTAATGCGGCACAGGCCAAGCCGGAGGAACAGGCAAAAACGCCTGCCAGCCGCTAAGCTTGTGTGTAACAAGGGAGAGACATCATGTATTTGACGCCTCAGCATGTCCTGCTTGCCGGTGCCACCGGCCTTACCGGTGAGCACCTGCTCGACCGTCTGCTCAACGAACCCACCATCAGTCGCGTGCTGGCCCCGACCCGTCGGCCACTGGCCGAGCACCCCCACCTGGAAAACCCGGTGGGCGACCCCGCAGTGTTTCTCCCGCAACTGGCCGGCCGGGTCGATATTGCCTATTGCTGCCTGGGCACCACCCTCAAGCAGGCGGGCTCTGAGCAAGCGTTTCGCGCCGTCGATCTGGACATGGTCGTGGCCTTCAGCAAGCGCGCACGGGAAATGGGTGCGCGTCACCTGCTGGTAGTCAGCGCCCTTGGAGCAGACCCCAAGTCGTCGATCTTCTACAACCGGGTCAAAGGCGAAATGGAAGAAGCGCTCAAAGCGCAGGACTGGCCACAACTGACCATCGTACGGCCATCGTTGCTGCTCGGTGAACGGGTGGAACCCCGCCTGGGTGAGAAGCTGGCCTCGCCGTTCTCGAAGTTGATGCCAGGTAAATATCGCGGGATCGAGGCATGCACACTGGCACGGGCGTTGTGGCGTCTGGCGCTGGAAGAAGAGGACGGAATCCGCGTGGTGGAGTCCGACGAGTTACGCAGGCTCGGCAAGAATTAGCCGCTACAGGCCACCCGTAGCCTGAAACCCTATGCCTGCCGCCGTCAGCAATGACAGCGGCAGGAACAGCGTGTCCAGCAGCATGCTGCCAGGCAGGTCCAGGTGAGGATACGCCGGTGCCTCGGCCCCGAAGCGATCCTTGGGGCAGCAGCCACCCTTGATCACGTACAGATCCAGCCGGGTCCCGGCATACACCACTGGCGCCCCAGGCTTGTTGGCGTCCAGCGTGCGCACCGTGGCGCAGCCGCCAAGCAGGCTTGCCGCCAGCACCCCGGCCAGAAAGCGCCTCACTCATCAGCCCCGAAGTGATGCTCGCCCCAGCGCGGCAACATGTCCTGTGGAATGTTCAACAGGTTGAGAATGCGCGCCACGACGAAGTCGATCAGGTCATCGATGGTCTGCGGCTGATGATAGAACCCCGGAGCCGCCGGCAGGATCACTGCCCCCATCTGTGACAGCTTGAGCATGTTCTCCAGGTGAATGGTCGACAACGGTGCCTCGCGTGGCACCAGGATCAGCTGCCGGCGCTCCTTGAGGGTGACGTCGGCGGCTCGCTCGATCAGGTTGTTGCAGGCGCCGGTGGCGATTGCCGACAAGGTACCGGTTGAACACGGCACCACCACCATCGCCGCTGGCGCCCCAGAGCCCGAAGCCACCGGCGACATCCAGTCTTCCTTGCCATAGACACGGATCTGCCCATCGGCAGCCCCCGTGTATTCGGTGAGAAACGCCTGCATGGCCTGCGGCTTGGCCGGCAGGAGCACGTCGGTCTCGGTGGCCATCACCAGTTGCGCAGCCTTGGAGATGAGGAAATGCACCTCGCGGTCCTCGCGCACCAGGCAATCGAGCAGGCGCAGGCCATATTGCACGCCGGAGGCGCCAGTCATGGCCAGGGTGATGCGTTCCGGGCCGCTCACTGCAGTGCCTCGGCCAGCTTGCCATGCAGGCCGCCGAAGCCGCCATTGCTCATGATCACCACATGGGTACCCGGGCGAGCCTGGCCCTTGACCCGGTCGATGATCGCGTCAAGGCTGTCGGCCACCACACTGGGCACCTTGCATTGCGCGGCAGTGCCGGCCAGGTCCCAACCCAGGTTGTCGGGCGCGTACCAGATCACCTGGTCGGCGTCATTGACGCTTTCCGGCAGGCCATCTCGATGGGCGCCCAGCTTCATGGAGTTGGAGCGCGGCTCGATGATGGCGATGACCGGCGCTTCACCCACCCGCTTGCGCAAGCCGTCGAGTGTGGTGGCAATGGCCGTCGGATGGTGGGCGAAATCATCGTAGATGGTCACGCCCTGGACCTCAGCCACCTTTTCCATGCGCCGCTTGACGCTCTTGAACGCACTCAGGCCTTCGATACCCATTACTGGCACCACGCCAACATGACGGGCGGCGGCCAGCGTGGCGAGGGCGTTGGCGACGTTGTGCTGACCGGTCAGTGCCCAGTCCACCACACCCTGCACCTCACCCTCGAACAGCACCTCGAAACGCGATCCGTCGGCACTGAGCAGGCGAGCCTGCCACTCGCCACCTTCACCGGTGGTCTGCACCGGGGTCCAGCAGCCCATGCCGATCACACGCTCCAGCGCCTGCTCGGTGGTCGGGTGAATGACCAGGCCTTCGCTCGGGATGGTCCGTACCAGGTGGTGGAACTGCCGCTCGATGGACGCCAGGTCAGGGAAGATGTCCGCGTGGTCGAACTCTAGGTTGTTGAGGATCGCGGTGCGCGGGTGGTAATGCACAAACTTCGAACGCTTGTCGAAGAAGGCGCTGTCGTATTCGTCGGCCTCGACCACGAAGAACGGTGTGCCGCCCAGGCGCGCCGACACCGAGAAGTTCTGCGGCACGCCGCCGATCAGGAAGCCCGGGCTCATGCCGGCGTGCTCCAGCACCCAGGCCAGCATGCTGCTGGTGGTGGTCTTGCCGTGGGTACCCGCCACGGCCAGCACCCAGCGGCCCTGCAGCACATGGTCGGCCAGCCACTGCGGGCCGGACACATAAGGCAAGCCCTTGTTCAGCACATACTCCACTGCCGGGTTGCCCCGCGACATGGCGTTGCCGATCACTACCAAGTCTGGTGCAGGGTCCAGCTGAGCCGGATCGTAGCCCTGGGTCAGCTCGATGCCCTGGGCTTCGAGCTGGGTGCTCATGGGCGGATAGACGTTGGCGTCGGAGCCGGTGACGCGGTGGCCGAGCTCTTTGGCCAGCACGGCCAGCGAACCCATGAAAGTGCCGCAAATACCGAGAATATGAATATGCATGGTCGACCTCGCAAAACTTCGAGGCAGGGTAGCCTAGGGCGAGAAAAATCGCACACGCTCTTTCGGTTATTACACGCGGCTGATGCCGTGTTTTCGAAGTTTTCGATATAAGGTATTGCGGCTGATGCCCAGGTGCTCGGCGACCCGGGTCAGGTGCCAGTGTTTTGCTTCCAGCACTTCCATCAGCGCCTGATGTTCAGCGCTCTGCAATACATCGACGCCCTCCGAAACTTCAGGCTCGACAGCCGCTCCCACAGAGGGCGCGTACGTCTTGATGATGGCGGGAAGGTCCAGGAAGTGGATGATGGTGTCTTCGCACAGCGCCACCAAGGTCCGTAGCACGTTGCGCATCTGCCGGACGTTCCCCGGCCAGGCAAAGCCAAGCAGTGCCTGACGCGCCTCGGGCGCCAATCGGACCACCTGCCCCTGTGCCTCTTGATGCAGCAGGAAATCCAGCAACTGCTCCTTGTCACTACGCTCGCGCACCGCTGGCAGCGCCACCTCCAGGCCATTGAGCCGGTAGTACAGGTCTTCGCGGAAACTGCCCTGATCCACCCGTTCCAGCAAGTCGCGGTGAGTGGCGCTGACGATCCGCACATCCACCGCCTGCGGCTCACCACCAATCGGCACCACCTGGCGCTCTTCCAGCACCCGCAACAGGCGGGTCTGCAACGCCAGCGGCATGTCGCCTATCTCGTCCAGCAACAAGGTACCGCCATCGGCCTGCAGCAGCTTGCCACGCATGCCCTCTTTGCGTGCTCCGGTAAAGCTGCCACCGCGGTAGCCGAACAGCTCACTTTCGATCAGGCTCTCGGGGATCGACGCACAGTTGACCGCCACGAACGGCTTGCCACGGCGCTGGCTGGCCTGGTGCACGGCCTGGGCAAAGGCTTCTTTACCGCAACCGGTCTCGCCGCGCAGCAGCAGCGGCACATCGCGCTCGAACACGCGCACGGCACGTTGAAAATCGAGTTGCAGGGCCGGGTCCAGCAGGCAGATGCCCGACGCTGCGGCAGGCCTGGCCTGGGGCAGGCTGGCCGGCACCGTCCATCGCGGCGCCTGCGCCTGGCCGCGCAGGCTGGCGAACACCTGGCGTCCATCACGGGTGCGCAACGGCCAGACCGTACTGCCGCCTGGCGTAGCGCGGCTGAACAGCTCGTCGTGGCTGCAGGCGAAGAACATCTCCAGCGGTTTGCCCAACACGCCCCCGCGAATGGTCCCGAGCAGGTTCAGGGCACTCTGGTTGGCGGCGCAGATCCGACCATCGCCGTCGAACGCCAGCAACCCTTCACTGAACTGGCCGACCGACTCCGCCTGCACGTGGATGCGCAGCAACCACTGCTGCTCGAAATGACGCAGGAAATAGCAGCTCTCGATCATCTTCGCCGAAAGGTTGACCAGCGCCATGGTGTGGAACTGGCTCTGGCGCGACACGTCCGGCCGCGCCGAGGACACATCGAGCACCGCCAGCAGCTCACCGTGCGGGTCGAACACCGGGCTCGCCGAGCAGGTCAGCCCGGTATGGCGGCCGCGAAAGTGTTCATTCTGGTGAATGGTCAGGGCCTGGCGCTCGACCAGGCAGGTGCCGATGCCATTGGTACCCTCGCGCGCCTCGCTCCAGTCAGCGCCCAGCCACAGCCCGGCACGCTCGAAGTTGCGCCGCTCGCTGGGCGCGGTGACACAATTGAGGATCACCCCTCGGGCATCGGTCAGCAGCACCGCATGGCCGGCACCGGAGAGCTGCTGGTGCAGGCTGTTCATCTCGCTGTCGGCGATCTTCAGCACCTGGCGCAGGCGCTCGCGGCTCTCGAGCAGGCGGCCGTGTTCCAGCACCACCGGCGCCTCGATCACTGACGGGTCGAGATGATAGTCGTCCAGGCAGCGCAACCAGGAGCGGGCAATCGACGGGTCGCTGCCAGCTTCACCACGGGCGACGGTATGCACCTGCTGGGCATGGCGGCTGAATGAGTTGCTCTGCATTTGTTGTTGTTCTCCGCAGATAGAGATTCACGCCAGCATCCTCCACCCGGGCAGGGTTTGCAACGTGCCCACCGGCAACGTGTCGCAAACGGTACAAAGTGTCACCCCGGGCGTGCCAGGCTTGGCACAGGGCCGCTTCCCGCCCGCATTGCAGCTTGACCCAAGTCATTGATTCCACTGGCTTGCACCACGCTGGCCCAACCTTTGCTCTACGCTTTCCAACTCCTCAACAAACATAACAGCCAGGAGACACACCATGCGTTACGCACATCCCGGTACCGAGGGCGCGAAGGTTTCCTTCAAGAACCGCTACGGCAACTTCATCGGTGGCGAATTCGTGGCCCCCGTCAAAGGCCAGTACTTCGACAACACTTCCCCGGTGAACGGCCAGCTGATCGCCGAATTCCCGCGTTCCACTGCCGAAGACATCGAGAAAGCCCTGGATGCCGCCCATGCCGCCGCCGACGCCTGGGGCCGCACCTCGGTACAGGACCGCTCCAACATCCTGCTGAAGATTGCCGACCGTATCGAGCAGAACCTGGAAATCCTGGCCATTACCGAAACCTGGGACAACGGCAAGCCGATCCGCGAAACCCTCAATGCCGATATCCCGCTGGCCGTCGACCACTTCCGCTACTTTGCCGGCTGCATCCGCGCCCAGGAAGGCGGCGCTGCCGAAATCAACGAAAACACCGTGGCCTATCACATCCATGAGCCACTGGGTGTGGTCGGGCAGATCATCCCGTGGAACTTCCCGATCCTGATGGCCGCCTGGAAGCTTGCCCCAGCCCTGGCCGCCGGCAACTGCGTGGTGCTCAAGCCGGCCGAACAGACACCACTGGGCATCACCGTGCTGGTCGAGCTGATTGGCGACCTGCTGCCCAAAGGCGTGCTCAACGTGGTGCAAGGCTATGGCCGCGAGGCCGGTGAAGCACTGGCCACCAGCAAGCGCATCGCCAAGATCGCCTTCACCGGCTCCACCCCGGTCGGCTCGCACATCATGAAATGCGCGGCCGAGAACATCATCCCGTCCACCGTCGAGCTGGGTGGCAAGTCGCCGAACGTGTACTTCGAAGACATCATGCAGGCCGAGCCGAGCTTCATCGACAAGGCCGCCGAAGGCATGGTGCTGGCGTTCTTCAACCAGGGCGAGGTGTGCACCTGCCCATCGCGCGCGCTGGTGCAGGAATCGATCTACCCGCAGTTCATGGAAGTGGTGATGAAGAAGGTCCTGCAAATCAAGCGCGGCGACCCGCTCGACACCGACACCATGGTCGGCGCCCAGGCCTCCCAGCAGCAGTTCGAGAAGATCCTCTCGTACCTCGACATCGCCCAGCAGGAAGGCGCCGAGCTGCTGACCGGCGGCAAGGTGGAAAAACTCGAAGGCTCGCTGGCCACCGGTTACTACATCCAGCCGACCCTGCTCAAAGGCAACAACCGCATGCGCGTGTTCCAGGAAGAAATCTTCGGCCCAGTGGTCAGCGTCACCACCTTCAAGGACGAAGCCGAAGCCCTGGCCATTGCCAACGACACCGAGTTCGGCCTCGGTGCCGGCGTGTGGACCCGCGACATCAACCGCGCCTACCGCATGGGCCGTGGCATCAAGGCGGGCCGCGTGTGGACCAACTGCTACCACCTGTACCCGGCGCATGCCGCATTCGGTGGCTACAAGAAGTCCGGCGTCGGCCGTGAAACCCACAAGATGATGCTCGACCACTACCAGCAGACCAAGAACCTGCTGGTGAGCTACGACATCAACCCGTTGGGCTTCTTCTAAGACCGAGTCGCCTGCTTCGCGGGTAAACCCGCTCCCACAGGGACCGCACAAGCCTGAAAACTGTGCAATCCCCTGTGGGAGCGGCTTTAGCCGCGAAGAGGCCAGACCCGCTTCCACAGAACCCAGAGCCCCAACCGCTCTGGCTCGCTTCCTGCAGTACCTATCACCATCGGCCCGGAGCCCTTCCGGCCATCAAGAAAAACAACAGGTGAATCTATGCCAAGCGATCATTCCGCCGGCGTGCCGGCAGGTTCTTCCGTCGACTTCGAAAAAGTCGGTTCGGACTATTTCCAGCAACGTGAACTGAAAAAAGGCGCCGCCGGCTGGGTACTGCTGGTGGGCCTGGGCGTTGCTTACGTGATTTCCGGCGACTACGCCGGCTGGAACTTCGGCCTCGCCCAGGGCGGCTGGGGCGGCATGTTCCTCGCCACCCTGCTGATGGCGACCATGTACCTGTGCATGTGCTTCTCGCTGGCCGAGCTCTCCTCGATGATCCCCACCGCTGGCGGCGGCTACGGTTTTGCCCGCAGCGCCTTCGGCCCGTGGGGCGGCTTTTTGACCGGCACGGCGATCCTCATCGAGTACGCCATCGCCCCTGCCGCCATCGCCACGTTCATCGGCGCCTACTGCCAGTCATTGTTCGGCATCGGCGGCTGGATGATTTACCTGGCCTTCTATGTGGTGTTTATCGGCATTCACATCTTCGGCGTGGGTGAAGCGCTGAAACTGATGTTCATCATCACCGCAGTCGCAGCCATTGCCCTGGCCGTATTCCTGGTGGCCATGGTGCCCCATTTTGATGCAGCCAACCTGTTCGACATCGCCAAAACGGACGCCGCGGGCGCCAGCAGCTTCCTGCCATTCGGCTATGTCGGCGTGTGGGCCGCGATCCCCTATGCCATCTGGTTCTTCCTCGCCGTCGAAGGGGTGCCACTGGCCGCTGAAGAAACCAAGAACCCCAAGCGCGACCTGCCACGCGGCCTGATCGGCGCAATGCTGGTACTGCTGGCGTTCGCCCTGCTGATCCTGGTGGTCGGCCCTGGCGGCGCAGGCTCCGAAGCCCTGAAGGCCTCGGGCAACCCGCTGGTCGAAGCACTGGCCAAGGCCTACGGCGGCTCCACCTGGATGGGCAGTTTCGTCAACCTGGTAGGCCTGGCCGGCCTGATCGCCAGTTTCTTCTCGATCATCTACGCCTATTCGCGGCAGATCTTCGCCCTTTCTCGCGCGGGCTACCTGCCGCGCAAGCTGTCGGAAACCAACCAGAGCAAGGCCCCGGTCATGGCGCTGGTGATCCCCGGGATCATCGGTTTCGCCCTTTCGCTGACCGGCCAGGGTGACCTGCTGATCCTGGTGGCGGTATTCGGTGCCACACTGTCGTATGTGCTGATGATGGCCGCGCACATCACCCTGCGTATCCGTCGGCCAAAAATGGAACGCCCTTACCGCACCCCCGGCGGCATCTTCACCTCGGGCCTGGCCCTGGTGCTGGCCTGTATCGCCGTGGTCGCGGGCTTCCTGGTCGACCCACGGGTGGTGATTGGCGCTGCCGTGATCTACGCGGTATTCATCGCCTATTTTGCGTTGTACAGCCGCCACCACCTGGTTGCCGGCACACCGGAAGAGGAATTCGCCGCGATCCAGAAGGCCGAAGAGGCACTGCACTGATCGCCGCCACCTGCCGCGGGCCAGCCCGCGGCTATGGAGATTCTGTATGGCAAGTTTCGTACACACGGTGGGCCACCTGGTCTACCGCTTCGACAGCCTCAAGGACGTGATGGCCAAGGCCAGCCCGGCCCGTTCCGGAGACTTTCTGGCCGGCGTCGCCGCCAGCAACGACGGCGAACGGGTCGCCGCGCAGATGGCCTTGGCCAACATCCCGCTGACACATTTTCTGAATGAAGCTTTGATCCCCTATGAACAGGACGAGATCACCCGGCTGATCGTCGACACCCACGACGCCCAGGCCTTCGCCCCGGTCAGCCACCTGACCGTTGGCGGCCTGCGCGACTGGCTGCTCAGCGAAGAAGCTGATGAGCAGAGCCTGAGCGCCCTCGCCCCTGGGCTGACCCCGGAAATGGCCGCCGCCGTGTCGAAGATCATGCGTGTGCAGGACCTGGTGCTGGTGGCGCAGAAGATCCGCGTGGTCACCCGGTTCCGCGGCACCATGGGCCTGCGCGGGCGCCTGTCGACCCGCCTGCAACCCAACCACCCGACCGACGAGCCGGCCGGTATCGCCGCCAGCATCCTCGACGGCCTGCTCTACGGCAACGGCGACGCCATGATCGGCATCAACCCGGCCACCGACAGCATCGCCTCGATCTGCGCCCTGCTGGAAATGCTCGACGCCATCATCCAGCGCTACGACATTCCCACCCAGGCCTGCGTGCTTACCCACGTCACCACCTCGATCGAAGCGATCAACCGCGGCGTGCCGCTGGACCTGGTGTTCCAGTCGATCGCTGGCACCGAGGCGGCCAACGCCGGCTTCGGCATCAACCTTAACGTGCTGCAGGAAGGCTACGAGGCCGGCCTGTCGCTCAAGCGCGGCACCCTCGGGCAGAACCTGATGTACTTCGAAACCGGCCAAGGCAGCGCGCTGTCGGCCAATGCCCACCACGGCGTCGACCAGCAAACCTGTGAGACCCGCGCCTACGCCGTGGCCCGCCACTTCAAGCCGTTCCTGGTCAACACCGTGGTCGGCTTCATCGGCCCTGAATACCTGTACAACGGCAAGCAGATCATCCGCGCCGGCCTCGAAGACCACTTCTGCGGCAAGCTGCTCGGCGTGCCGATGGGCTGCGACATCTGCTACACCAACCACGCCGAAGCCGACCAGGACGACATGGACACCCTGCTGACCCTGCTGGGTGTGGCCGGGATCAATTTCATCATGGGCATCCCAGGCTCCGACGACATCATGCTCAACTACCAGACCACGTCGTTCCACGATGCGCTGTATGCGCGCCAGACCCTGGGCCTGAAGCCCGGGCCGGAATTCGAAGCCTGGCTGCAACGCACCGGCATCTTCACCCAGGCCGATGGCCGCGTGCGCTTTGGCGACAACCTGCCGCCGGCATTCCGCCAGGCCTTGGCACAGCTGGCTTAGAGGTGACCATGGCAGACCGATCCCCCACCCCGGACAACCCTTGGCTGGCCCTGCGCAACCTGACCCCGGCACGCATCGCCCTGGGCCGTTGCGGCACCAGCCTGCCCACCGGTGCGCAACTGGACTTCCAGTTCGCCCACGCCCAGGCCCGCGACGCCGTGCACCTGGCCTTCGACCACGCCACCCTGAGTGAACAGCTCAAGGACCGTGGCCGCGATAGCCTGGTGCTGCATAGCGCCGCCACTGACCGCCACCAATACCTGCAACGCCCCGACTTGGGCCGGCGGCTGAACCAAGACTCGGCCGAGCGCTTGCGCCAGCATGCCCAGGCCAACCCTGAAGGCGTCGACCTGGCCATCGTGGTCGCCGACGGCCTCTCGGCCCTGGCCGTGCACCGCCATACCCTGCCATTCCTGGCCCGCTTCGAGGAGCAGGCCGCAGCCGATGGCTGGACCAGCGCCCCGGTGGTGCTGGTCGAGCAAGGCCGGGTTGCCGTGGCGGACGAAGTGGGCCAATTGCTCGGGGCACGCATGACCGTGATGCTGATCGGCGAGCGCCCAGGGCTGAGCTCGCCAGACAGCCTGGGCCTGTATTTCACCTACGCCCCAAAGGTCGGCCTGACCGATGCCTACCGCAACTGCATCTCCAACATCCGCCTGGAGGGCCTGAGTTACGGCATGGCGGCCCACCGCCTGCTATACCTGATGCGCGAAGCCTGCCGGCGGCAGCTTTCCGGAGTGAATCTGAAGGACGAAGCCGAGGTCCATAGCATCGACAGTGAAAATACCCCCAATCAGCGCGGCAACTTCCTGCTCGGTGAAGGTTAAAGAACCTGTAACGGAAGGCGGATTGCACTGACGGCCAGCATTGGGGCAGCATGCCCATGAAAGCTGCAGGCTTTCCGCCGTTTCCCCAAATGGACTCTGAGGGCCGCACATGCGCATCATCAAGGCAACCCTGGAACACCTCGACCTGCTCACCCCGCTGTTCGTCAGATACCGCGAGTTCTACGGGCAGCTCCCTTTCCCCGACAGCTCGCGAGCCTTTCTCGAGAAACGCCTCAAACGCGACGAATCGGTGATCTACCTGGCCTTGGCGGATGACGATGACGGTAAATTGCTCGGTTTCTGTCAACTGTACCCGAGCTTTTCATCGCTTTCGCTCAAACGCGTATGGATCCTCAACGACATCTTTGTCGCCGAAGACTCGCGGCGCATGCTGGTGGCCGACCATCTGATGCGCGAGGCCAAGAAAATGGCCAAGCAGACCCAGGCCGTGCGCATGCGGGTATCGACCAGCGCCAACAACGAGGTGGCGCGCAAGACCTATGAGTCGATAGGCTTTCGCAAGGACACCGAGTTCGAGAACTACATCTTGCCGATCAGCCAGGACTGACCATACCGGCCTCTTCGCGGGTAAACCCGCTCCCACGAAGAGGCCCGGACAGGCTTGCACGGTAACCCCTCGCTACAAACTCTACGGGCAGGTTTCCTACTTGGCCGTATAATGCTTCGACCTGTCATGTGTGAAATTTTACCCACTCACAGGTAGTCATGCCGACGCCCAGGGCATTGTCCGTCATCGCGTGCCCGTATAGGCGGGTCAAGAACACAGGTGCTGTACATGGAATTCAACCCGCTGGACTTAATCCTGCATCTCGATGCCTACCTCGATCTGCTGGTCACCAACTACGGCCCCTGGATCTACGCGATCCTGTTTGCTGTGATCTTCTGCGAAACCGGCCTGGTGGTGATGCCGTTCCTGCCGGGCGACTCGCTGCTGTTCATCGCCGGCGCCGTGGCCGCCGGCGGCGGCATGGACCCGGTCCTGCTGGCAGGCCTGCTGATGGCCGCCGCCATCCTCGGCGACAGCACCAACTACATCATCGGTCGCACCACAGGCGAAAAACTGTTCAGCAACCCCAATTCGAAGATCTTCCGCCGCGACTACCTGCAGCGGACCCACGACTTCTATGAACGCCATGGCGGCAAGACCGTAACCATGGCGCGCTTCCTGCCGATCCTGCGCACCTTCGCGCCGTTCGTGGCCGGTATCGCGCACATGCACTACCCGCGTTTCCTGGGCTTCAGCGTGGCCGGCTCGTTGCTGTGGGTCGGTGGCCTGGTGACCCTGGGCTACTTCTTCGGCAATGTGCCGTTCATCAAGCAGCACCTGTCGCTGATGGTGGTCGCCATCATCCTGCTGTCGCTGGTACCGATGATCCTCGGCCTGCTGCGCAGCCGCCTGGGCCGCACCGCCAAGGCCCACTGACAGCAGGCATGTGGTCCTTCAGCGCCTGGCGGCGCAAGCGCACACTCGCACGCTACCCTATCGACCCACAGCAATGGCAGGTGATCCGTGATCGCCTGCCGATGCTCGATGGCATCACCGATGCCGAAGACCAGTGGCTGCGCGAAGCCTGCATCCTGTTCCTGCTCGACAAGCACCTGACCACCCTCCCCGGGGTCGAGCTGGACGACGAGCAGCGCCTGTTTCTCGCCGCCCAGGCGCAGCTACCACTGCTGCACCTGGGCGAGTTGAACTGGTACCAGGGCTTCCACGAGATCATTCTCTACCCCGATGACTTCAAGAGCCCGCAGCGCCACCGCGATGCCACTGGCGTGGAGCACGCGTGGGATGCCGAACACAGCGGCGAAGCCTGGCAGCAGGGGCCGATCATCCTGGCCTGGGCCGGGGTGCTGGCCAGTGGCGGCTGGGAGGCCTACAACCTGGTGATTCACGAGCTGGCACACAAGCTCGACATGCTCAATGGCGATGCCAACGGCCTGCCGCCGCTGCACCCCGGCATGCGCGTGGAAGACTGGGCAGCGGCCATGCAGCAGGCCTACGACGACCTCAACCGCCAGCTCGACGCCGACCCCGACGCTGAAACCGCCATCGACCCCTACGCGGCGGAAAACCCGGCGGAATTCTTCGCCGTCACCAGTGAGTATTTCTTCAGCGCTCCCGACCTGCTGCAGCAGGCTTATCCACAGGTGTACCAGCAGCTGTCGCTGTTCTACCGGCAGAACCCGCTCGAGCGCCTGCTGAAGCTGCAGGCCGGGCACCCGGATTACCGCGAAAGCCACGCCTGATGCGGCCGCACATCCGTCCACACGTGGCATGGCCTGGCAGAATGTGCCTATAATCGCCGCCACTTTTTTGATCAAACACGGGGGCACTGCCCAATGAGCTACAGCAAGATTCCGGCTGGCAAAGACCTGCCGAACGACATCTACGTCGCCATCGAGATCCCGGCCAACCACGCGCCGATCAAGTACGAAATCGACAAGGACAGCGACACCCTGTTCGTCGATCGCTTCATGGCCACCCCGATGTTCTACCCGGCCAACTACGGTTTCATCCCGAACACCCTGGCCGACGACGGTGATCCGCTGGACGTGCTGGTCGTGACCCCATACCCGGTTGCTCCTGGCTCGGTCATCCGTGCCCGTCCGGTCGGCGTGCTGAACATGACCGACGACGGCGGCGGCGACGCCAAGGTCATCGCCGTGCCTCACGACAAGCTGAGCCAGCTGTACGTCGACGTGAAGGAATACACCGACCTGCCAGCCCTGCTGATCCAGCAGATCGAGCACTTCTTCGCCAACTACAAGGATCTGGAGAAGGGCAAGTGGGTCAAGATCGAAGGCTGGGAAGGCGCCGACGCCGCCCGCGCCGCGATCACCAAATCGGTCGCTGCCTACAAAGGCTGATACCGCTTTACTGAAAAAACCCCGCCTCGGCGGGGTTTTTTTATGGGTCACGCAGGAGGTCGGTAAAAAATCCTACCCTGTCCTACGCCTTTGCCCTACATCCCGGCATTTTTCACACCGTTCACATCAACATCACGTTCATTTCGCTACTAGCAATCGGCCGCTACACTCGGCGATATGAACAGATCCGGTGACCGCCTCAAGGCACTCCTTCGGGAATGTGGCCTTACCCCCTCAGAATTCGCTGCCCAACGTCGCGTGTCGTCGCAGCACATCAACAACTGGTTCACCCGGGGCATCCCCATTGCCCGCCTCGATGAAATGGCCGAGTTGTTCTGCGTGCAACGCCGCTGGCTGCTGACCGGCGAAGGTCCCAAGCACCCACATTCGTTGCTGCGCATGTACGCGCCCCAGACCATTCCGACGCACAATGCCGGTTTGCCATCGGAGTCGCCTGCTGCCTTGGTGCACGTGCCCTTTCACGAACTGCGCAACGGCCAGCTCATAGCGCTAGACGGCCACCATATGGCAATGCCGGCACCTGCGCTGGAGGCATTGGCCGTGCCCGTGGACCAGGCCATCTGCATGACCATGCCTGCCGCCAACATGGTGCCGTGGATCCCGCGCGATGCCATCCTGGCGATCGACCTCAGCTACACCCGGGTGGTGGATGGCGAGATCTATGCCCTGCTGCACAACGGCAGGCTCAGGGTGAACAGCCTGAGCCTCGGCCATCAAGGCACGCTGTGCCTCCACAGCCACAATCGGCGCGAGGTGGTGGAGCGCTATACACCGCTACAATGCAAGGCGCAGAAGCTTGAGGTACTGGGCTGGGTGTTCCACTGGTCGCATTACCGCCAGCGACGCCCCGACTGACACACGCTATGCCATTTTTTGCTGGGCATACTGCGCCTGCCCTTGTATGCTACGCGGCACATTCAGCCCCGGCCGGCGCAAGCCGCGTTGCAGAGGGCTCGGCGACGTTCCACACGACCGTTTGCCATCTCTTTCAGGCCCTTGCTGGCCACACAGTTAAGGCGGTTGCGACTTACCATAAATTAGTCGGAAGCGTCCCCGAGAAGCCGGCCACAAGCCGGCTTTTTAATGCCTTGAGATTTTTCAACCAGTGATACCAAGCCAATTGTGCAAGCACCTCATGCACCGCACCTGGCCAGGCTTCGTGGCGAAAAATTCTTTGTCTATGAAAATGTGGCACGCAGATCACTGCCTCATGCCCAACTCGGCATCATCCATCAGTGCCTTGGCCATCGCGCTCAGGTAATGCGAGGCCCAGATCATCATCGGCTTCTCGTCCATCAGGCCGAGGATGGTCAATTCGCGCACATAGCCCATCAATTCCGAGGCTTGCTCGCGGGCATCGCGGCAGGGGATACCGGGTTCGATGCGGAACAATGGGTGGGTCTGGTTTTCACCTTGGAAGAAGGTGGTTTTGCCGACGGTGCAATGGGTGTTGTCTGTGGTCATTTGTAAATCTCCCTGAAAATTCTCGGTTGCTAGGGACTGGCTTCTTCGCAGGTACACCCGCTCCCACAGGGAATCGCCACAGGCTTGAAACTTGCGCTGTACTTGTGGGAGCGGGTTTACCCGCGAAAGGGCCAAACCTGGCAGTGCATCACTCAAGCCTTAATGCAGAGTCCGAGGACTTGCAGGCATCTGCACCTGGATCAACGCCGATTCAAGCAAAGCCCGCAGCGCCTCCAGCTCATGCATCGAGGCCATCATCAGGATCGACACTGGCGACTTGGGCTGCAGCAGCAACGCCTGATGGACCACGGTCGTCGCACACAAGGCGTAGTCGGTGGCCTGGATCAGGGTGTCTTCGAGAGAGTGAATATCGTGGGGTGGATCAGGGACAATCTTAAGCATGGTGAACCTCGTCTGTATTCGAAGGGACCACCACGTCATCACTTGCATTTGATGGGTGGCGGCTACGTGCGGGTCTGCAAGACCGGACAGACGAGAACCGGCAGATCCGAAGATCTCCCGCACGTAGCCACCATTGACCGAACTTGCTGGCAAGCAGCAGCTCGGAAAGCGGTACTGATGTCTGTACGGGCTTGCAGGCCCGGTCGCGTTTTTGGCAACGACAGGCCCACACTATTCCGCCGAGAACACCACCGCAATGGCCCAAGGGCGGTAGGAAGCTAATTCAGAAATGGACTACAAACAACGGGAATTTTCTGAACTTAGAAGTCATACCGCGCCCCGACCATCATGCTCCGCGATGGCCCATAGAAGTTGAACGTCGAGGTCGAGCCCACCCGCGACAGGTAATCCCGGTCGAACAGGTTGTTGACGTTGAAGGTCGCCGTCAGCTTCGAGGTCACCGGGTACGACAGCATCGCATCCACGGTGGCATAGCCCGGCGCATCGATACGCACGCCGCCACTCTCGGAGTAGAAGTTGCTCATCGCCGACACGCCGCCACCGATGGCCAGCCCGTTCAGCGGGCCCTGGCTGATGGTGTACTTGCTCCACAGCGACGCCTGGTTGCGCGGCATGATGAAGAAGGTGGTTTCGGCATCGCCCTTGACGGTGTCGGTTTCCATCCAGGTGTAGCCCGCCAGCAGCTCCCAGTTCGGCGTCAGCTTGCCGCTGACTTCCACTTCCGCGCCCTTGACCCGGGTCTTGCCGGAGGCGACCGAGAACCCGGTGTCCACGCCATCGGCATCGTACTCGGTGCTGGCGCGGTTCTTGTCGGTCAGGCGGAACACCGAGAAGCGGGTGTTCAGGTCGCCACCGAAGTAGCTGCTTTTCAGGCCGAATTCGTACTGCTCGCCCTGGCGCGGCTTGAGCACCCGGCCGTTGCCGTCGGTGTCCGACTGGGGCTTGAACACCTGCGAATAGCTGGCGTACAGCGCGTGGTTTTCGGTGAGGTCGTAGACCAGGCCGCCATACGGCGTGAAGCGGCCATCGACGCGCTTGTTGTCGTCGACTGTCGAGCCGCTGTTCAGGGTGGTGGTGTAGAAATCACCGCGATACCAGCTGAAGCGGCCACCGGCAATCAGCGCCAGGCGCTCGACCGGGCGGAAGGTGACCTTGGAATACAGGCCGTATTCCTCTTCCTGCATGCCGGTCTCGGTGCTGTAGTTCGGCGACGGCTTGGCGAAGCGCGTCGGCGTGTAGGTGTTGACGTTGATGCTGCCCAGATTGGTGGTGCCGTTGAGGTACTCGGTGTCGTAGTTCTTGTAGTCGGTGCCGACCACGAATTCGCTGACTTGGCCAAAGGTCTCGAACGGCTGGCTGTAGCTGGCGTCCAGCGAGTAGGTGTCCTGGGTGAAGTCGCGGGCGCTGGCACGCTCGGAGTTGGCCCCGGTGCTGGCATTGGTCGCGGTGAAGGCATACAGGTAGTTGGTGTCGCGGTGCGAGCCGCGGGCGGCGACGCGGCCATAGCCGCCGTTGTCGAAGCGGTGGGTCAGCTCGGCGACCAGGTCGGTGGTCTCGCCGTCGAAGTAGTTCCAGTCGGCGCCGAGGAACTTCGAATGGCTGAAATCAGGCACCTCGCCCGACAGCGTCGCCGGGTAGCCGTTGTGCGGGGTGATGTTCTTCACTTCGTGGATCAGGCCGAACGACAGCGTGGTGTCGTCGTCCAGGTCGATATCCAGCGCGCCGTAGTAGCTGTTGCTGGTGTTGGCGTTGTAGTCCACTTCACCGTTGGTGTCGTCACGCGAGGCGATGAAGCGCCCGCGCACCCGGCCGGCATCGTCCAGCGGCCCGCTCAGGTCGATTTCTTCGTGGTTGGTGTCCCAGGTGCCATAGCGGCCTTCGACATGGCCCTGGAATTCGGCGGTCGGGCGCTTGCGCACCATGTTGACGATGCCGCCCAGCTCGCTGGTGCTGCTGAACAGGCCGGCCGGGCCGCGCATGATCTCGACCCGGTCGAAGGCCGCCAGCGACGGCACGGTGCCGAAGATGCTGGCCATGGGCGCTGGCAGGCCGTCTATGTTGAATTCGCTGTACTCATAGCCACGGGCGTAGATCGACGAACGGCCACTGTCGTTGGTCAGGGTGCGCAGGCCTGCGGTGTACTTGGCCAGGTCATCCAGGTGCACGAACTGGCGGTCCTTCACGTAATCCTGGGTGTACACGGTAATTGATTGCGGTATGTCCTTGAGTGCCGCCGGGGTCTTGGTGCCCACGGTGGCGGCATCGACGCTGTAACCACCGGTCTGTTCCGAAGGCAGCATGTCGTACAGGCGGTTGCCTTCGATGGTCAGGGCCGGCAGATCGAGCGACGTGTCGTCCGCTGTCACCTCACCCGCCACTGTTTCAGCCAGTGCCGACAACGAAAACGGCGCCAGCAGCCCCAGCACCAGCCATCCCCGCACCCGTCGCGGGCTCCCCACGCCTTTGAAACCGCTCATGACACACCCTTCGCCCAAGTGATATTTAATCGCAAATGAAACACGTTGCTTTTTGCGAACGATACCGGACGAAAAACCAGGGTGCAGCAGGATTAACCTTCTTAACACACGCCGGCAGCACGGGATGATTGCCCTTTGCTTGCTGGCAGTGGGATGATTGCTAACTGATATGAATTCTCATTAAAGACAACCGATGCCCACCTCACTCCTCCTCGCCGAAGATGACGCTCGTCTGCGTGAGGACCTGCAGCGCCATTTTCTCAACCGCGGATTCCGGGTCAACGCCTGCGCCACCGGCACCCAGGCATTGAGTGCCGTGCAGCTCTGCCGTTTCGACCTGGTGCTGCTGGACATCATGCTGCCGGGCATCGACGGCCTCAGCCTGCTCGACGAACTGCGCCGCCAGCACGCCGTGCCAGTGATGCTGATGTCGGCGCTGGGCGCCGAGCAGGACCGTATCAGCGGCTTTACCCGCGGCGCGGACGATTACCTGCCCAAGCCCTTCAGCCTGGCCGAGCTGGACGCACGGGTGGATGCCCTGCTGCGGCGCGTGGCGTTCGGCCGCAATTCGCTGCCGCACAGCGAAGCCGGCCCGCTGGTCTACGACCAGTACCGGCAGGACGTACTGCTGCACGGCAAAGCGGCCGGCCTGACCGCTTCCGAGTTCCGCTTGCTGGCCACGCTCAACGCCCACCCCGGCGAGGCCCTGAGCAAGCCGTTCCTCTATCAGACTGTGTTGCACAGGGCCTACACCCGCCTGGACCGCGGCCTCGATGTGCACGTGTGCAACCTGCGTCGCAAACTGGCCGATATCGGCGCCCAGCACCTGCAGATCCAGGCCGTGCGCGGCCAAGGTTACCTGCTGGTCGACACGGAACACGCCTGATGCGCCGACACCCCTTGCTGTGGAAACTGGCCGCCTTGCAGGTCAGCTTCTGTCTGCTGCTGACCTGGCTGATCTGGACCTGGGGCCTGTCGGTGGAGCGCAGCACCTATTTTCTCTCCCAGGCCGACCAGGACTATCTCGCCCGCTACGCGCAGCAGGCTGAACAGGCCTGGCAGCAAGCGGGGCCGACGGGCGCCGAGGCCTTCCGGCGCCAGCTCGAACACACCGAGAACACTTGGGCGGTGCTGCTCGGGCCGCACCTGCAAAGCCTGGGCACCACACCGCTGGACGCCGAAGAGGCCAGCCACCTGACCTTCATGCGCAAGCTCGACTGGCCGATGAGCCGACGCCTGCAGGATGAACTGCCCTACGTCAGCATCGAGTTCCCGCAACACCCCGAGACTGGCCGCCTGGTGATGCAGCTGCCCGAGCGCCTGCTGCCCACCGGCCTGACGCCCTGGACCCATGTCATCACCCACGGCGTCGCGCCCACACTGCTGGCCCTGCTGCTGGGACTGGCGATCTATCGGCAACTGGTGGTACCGCTCAACCGCCTGCGCGACCGTGCCGACGCCCTGCGAGCAGACGACCTGGACGGCCTGCCGCTGCAGGAGCGCCGCGACGAGCTGGGCGAACTGGCCCAGGCCTTCGAACACATGGCCGGGCGCTTGCGGCAAAGCCTTGAGCAACAGCGCCTGCTGTTGCGCACGTTGTCCCACGAACTGCGCACGCCCTTGGCGCGGCTGCGCATCGCCCAAGACAGCGACTTGACGCCGGCGCAACTGCGTGAGCGCCTGGAGCGGGAGGTCAACGACATGCAGAAGCTGCTCGAGGACACCCTGGACCTTGCCTGGATGGACACCGAGCAGCCGCAACTGCCCACCGAGCCGGTGCTGATGCTTTCCGTGTGGGAAGCGCTGTGCCAGGACATTTGCTTCGAAAGTGGCTGGGACCGCTCGCGCCTGTCCTGCTCGCTGGGCACCGATTGCCGGGTGCAGGTGCATCTGGACAGCCTGGCCCAGGCCCTGGAAAACCTGATGCGCAATGCTATCCGCCATTCGCCCGACGGCGGCCGGGTCAGCCTCGATGGCTGGCGTGAGGGCGATTGCTGGCACCTGCGCCTGAGCGACCAGGGCCGCGGCGTACCGCAAGCGGACCTCGAACGCATCTTCAAGCCCTACCAACGCTTGCCCGACAGTGGCGCAGGCTTTGGCCTGGGGCTGGCCATCGCCCGCCGCGCCATCGAACTGCAAGGCGGCCAGCTGTGGGCCAGCAATGGTCACCCTGGCCTGTGCCTGCATATGGTGCTGCCAATCGGCAAGGAATGTTTAGAAAGTTAATGCGCTTTACGCCCAAACAGCACTGCTTATCATCTGGCCTCACACGCCTTGCGCGCCTTGCAAGGCCCTGACGAGACGCCAGATGAGCAAGATGACCCTGCCCCTGATCATGGCGCTGGCTTTGGCCGCGCCTGTTGTCGTGGCGCAGCCAACGCGTGAGCAGAAGATGGACACCTCGCTGCTGCAGCGCCAGGATCTGGCCTACCGCTTCAGCCACTTCGACCTGGATTCGGCCGACGGCCAGCGCCACTACCGCCTGTGGGTCGGCAAGCCGGATCGCCCGGCGCCTGCCGCCGGTTATCCGGTGCTGTGGATGCTCGACGGCAATGCCGCGCTGGGTGCACTGAACGACCAGCAACTGAGCCAGCTCGCCGCCGGCCAGGCGCCGCTGCTGGTAGCCGTGGGCTACCAGACTGACCAGCGCATCGAGCGGGCCGGGCGTACTTTCGATTACACCCCGGCAGTGCCAGGGCAGGCCGCGCAGCGCGATCCGCTGACAGGTGAGCCCAGCGGTGGGGTGGATGCGTTTCTTGATCTGCTGACCCAGAAGATGCGCCCGCTGGTGGCGGGCGTGGCGCCGATCGACCCGCAGCGGCAGACGCTGTGGGGGCATTCCTACGGGGGCCTGGCGGTGCTGCATGCACTGTTCACCCGGCCTGGTGCGTTCAGTGAGTATGCGGCGGCCAGCCCGTCGCTGTGGTGGAACGATGGGGCAGTCGTGGGTGAGGCGCAGGGGTTGCAGCAGCGCCTGGGTGATAGCCGGCCGCGGTTGTTGTTGATGCGCGGGAGTGAGGAGCCGGCGCATCCGCGCATGGCGGTGAAGGGCGATGTGGAGCGGCCGGCTAGGGAGTTGGCAGCTGATCTGGCCAAGGTGCAGGGGTTGCAGGTGCGTTATGAGCGATTGGAAGGGTTGGGGCATGGGCCGATGCTGCCGGCTTCGCTGGGTAAGGTGATTGAAGAAATGTCGCGGTAGGATTTATTTAGACCGGGTCGGGGCTCAGAGGTGTTCGTCACAGCATTTTCAGCGCCTGTGAGACCGAGCGCCGCCCGGGCGGCGCTCGATCTCTCAGGCGCCAAACATCCCAAGACATGCACACAACCTATCGCCGAAGGTCGTAGAACGGCGGCTTGCCAGCAAGGTGGCACAGTGCTGTATGCTTGGCCGGTCTTCAGGGCGGGGTGAAAGTCCCCACCGGCGGTAAATCGAAAGATGAGCCCGCGAGCGCCCCGGCCATGCCGGGGGTCAGCAGATCTGGTGCGACTCCAGAGCCGACGGTCATAGTCCGGATGAAAGAAGGCGTCAGGCAGGGGCCATTCGGGCGCCCCTGTGCGCGCATTTTGTTCGCCCCGAGACGTTCATCGATCAATCACGAGGAGCGTTTCATGTCCCCTTTGCTGCAAAAACAATTTCCCAATGTGTCCGCCGCCATCGCCGCCTTCCAGGCCGGGCGCCCTGTGCTGCTGCTCGACGATGACGACCGCGAGGACGAAGCCGATATCGTCGCCGCGGCCGAGAACCTGTCGCTGCAGACCATGGCCATGATGATCCGCGATTGCAGCGGCATCGTCTGCCTGTGCCTGGACGAAGCCACTGTCGATGCCCTGCAACTGGCGCCGATGGTGCAGAACAATCAGGCCCGTCACGGCACCGGCTTCACCGTCACCATCGAGGCAGCCGAAGGCGTGAGCACCGGCGTTTCCGCCCAGGACCGCATCACCACCATCGAAGCGGCGCTACGCTCGACCGCCGAACAGCGCCATATCGTCAGCCCGGGCCATGTGTTCCCGCTGCGCGCGCGTGAGGGTGGCGTGCTGACCCGTCGTGGCCACACCGAGGGCTCGGTGGACCTGGCGCGCCTGGCCGGGCTGCGGCCGGCGGCGGTGCTGTGCGAACTGATGAACCCTGATGGCAGCATGGCGCGGGGTGAACAGGTGGCGGTGTATGCGCGGCACTACAACCTGCCGGTGCTGACGATCGAAGAGCTGGCGCGGTGCCGTGAGGCCATGGTCGAGCTGGAAGCCGAGCTCGCCTGAGCCATCACGCCGGGCCGCTTTGCGGCCCATTCGCGGCGGTTCGGCGCCCCGACTAACCCGCTCCTACAGTGACGGCGCCAATGCTGAACCCGGTGCACAACCTGTAGGCGCGGGTGCACCCGCGAAAAAGCCAGTGAACCCAGCGGAAGTTTGCTCCCCTAGCCCCGCTCTGCTAACGTCGCGCGGTTCTGACCCGCCAACGAGACTGTCGCCATGGCCCGCAAAAAAGCCTCCATCGATTTCGAACAATCCCTCGCCGACCTGCAAGCCCTGGTTGAGCGCCTGGAGAACGGCGAACTGTCGCTGGAAGACTCGCTGGCCGCGTTCGAGCAAGGCATCGCCCTGACCCGCGACTGCCAGGGCGCCCTGGCCCAGGCCGAACAGAAAGTGCAGATCCTGCTGGAACGTGACGGCGAACTGGCCGCGCAGCCGTTCGATGCGGAGCCAGAGGCATGATCACTGCTTACCAGGCCAGCTGCCAGGCCCGTGTCGACGCCGCCCTCGAACCGCTGTTCGTCGCCCCGACCAAGGAGCTGGAGCGGCTTTACGCCGCCATGCGCTACAGCGTGATGAACGGCGGCAAGCGCGTGCGCCCGCTGCTCGCCTATGCCGCCTGCGAAGCCCTTGGCGCCCCAGCCGAGCACGCCAACGGTGCGGCCTGTGCGGTGGAACTGATCCACGCCTATTCGCTGGTGCATGACGACCTGCCGGCCATGGACGACGACGACTTGCGCCGTGGCCAGCCGACTACCCACAAGGCCTTCGACGAAGCCTGCGCGATTCTTGCCGGTGACGGTTTGCAGAGCCTGGCGTTCAGCGCCCTGCTCGACCCACGCCTGAGCCCGCAAGCCGACAGCACCCGCCTGGCCATGGTCCAGGCCCTGGCCAAGGCAGCAGGCCCTGCGGGCATGGTCGGCGGCCAGGCCATCGACCTCGGCTCGGTCGGCCTGAAGCTGGACCAGCAGGCCCTGGAATTCATGCACCGGCACAAGACCGGCGCCCTGATCGAAGCCAGTGTGCGCCTCGGCGCCCTGGCCAGTGCCCGCGCCGAGCAGGCACAACTGGATGCGCTGCAGACTTATGCACAGGCGATCGGCCTGGCATTTCAGGTGCAGGACGATATCCTTGACGTGGAAAGCGATACCGCCACCCTCGGCAAGCGCCAAGGTGCCGATATCGCCCGGGACAAACCGACCTACCCGGCGCTGCTGGGGCTGGAAGCCGCCAAGGCCTACGCACTCGAACTGCGCGACCAGGCGCTGATCGCCTTGCAAGGCTTTGGCGAAGCCGCCGAGCCGCTGCGGGCGTTGGCGCGCTATATCGTCGAACGCCGCCATTAAGGCTTGATACCAATCCCCTGTGGGAGCGGGTTTACCCGCGAGCATTCGCGGGTAAACCCGCTCCCACAGGGTCCGCGTAACCCGTGGTCGAATGGGCACTTTTCCCACAATGGGGTAAACTGCCGCGTCTTCACACACCTATAACGACTCGCCTGATGCCCACGACGTTTCAAGAGATCCCCCGCGAACGCCCGGTCACGCCGTTGCTCGACCGCGCTGACACGCCTGCCGGCCTGCGCCGGCTGGCCGAAGCCGACCTGGAGACCCTGGCCGACGAGTTGCGCCAGGAGTTGCTCTATACCGTTGGTCAGACCGGTGGGCATTTTGGCGCCGGCCTGGGCGTCATCGAGCTGACGATCGCGCTGCATTACGTTTTCGACACCCCGGATGACCGGCTGGTGTGGGACGTCGGCCATCAGGCCTACCCGCACAAGATCCTCACTGGCCGCCGCAACCGCATGCTCAGCCTGCGCCAGAAAGACGGCATCGCCGCCTTCCCGCGTCGCAGCGAAAGCGAATACGACACCTTTGGCGTCGGCCACTCGAGCACGTCGATCAGCGCTGCGCTGGGCATGGCCATAGCCGCCCGTCTGCAAAACAGCGCCCGCAAGTCGATCGCCGTGATCGGCGATGGTGCCCTTACTGCCGGCATGGCCTTCGAAGCGTTGAACCACGCCCAGGAAGTCAACGCCGACATGCTGGTGATCCTCAACGACAACGACATGTCGATTTCGCGCAATGTCGGTGGCCTGTCCAACTACCTGGCCAAGATCCTCTCCAGCCGCACCTACGCGAGCATGCGCGAGGGCAGCAAGAAGGTGCTGTCGCGCCTGCCCGGTGCCTGGGAAATCGCCCGTCGCACCGAGGAATATGCCAAAGGCATGCTGGTGCCGGGCACGCTGTTCGAAGAGCTGGGCTGGAACTACATCGGCCCGATCGACGGCCATGACCTGCCGACCATGATCGCCACCCTGCGCAACATGCGTGACCTCAAAGGCCCGCAGTTCCTGCACGTGGTGACCAAGAAGGGCAAGGGCTTCGCCCCGGCCGAGGTCGATCCGATCGGCTACCACGCCATCACCAAGCTCGAACCCGCCGACAAGCCGGCGGCGCCGAAAAAGGTCAGCGGGCCAAAGTACTCTGCAGTGTTCGGCCAGTGGCTGTGCGACATGGCCGCCGCCGACAACCGCCTGGTGGGCATTACCCCGGCGATGAAGGAAGGCTCCGACCTGGTCGATTTCAGCGAACGCTACCCCGAGCGCTACTTCGACGTGGCGATCGCCGAACAGCACGCGGTGACCCTGGCCGCAGGCATGGCCTGCGAAGGCAGCAAGCCAGTGGTGGCGATCTACTCCACCTTCCTGCAGCGCGGTTACGATCAGCTGATCCACGACGTGGCGGTGCAGAACCTCGACGTGCTGTTCGCCATCGACCGTGCCGGCCTGGTCGGCGAAGACGGCCCGACTCACGCTGGCGCCTACGACCTGTCGTACCTGCGCTGCATCCCCGGCATGCTGGTGATGGCCCCGAGCGACGAGAACGAACTGCGCAAGATGCTCAGCACCGGCCACCTGTACAACGGCCCGGCCGCTGTGCGCTACCCGCGCGGCACCGGCCCGAATGCACCGATCAGTGGCGACCTCGAACCGTTGGAAATCGGCAAAGGCGTGGTGCGCCGCCGTGGCGAGAAAGTCGCCCTGCTGGTGTTCGGCGTGCAGTTGGCCGAGGCGCTGCAAGTGGCCGAGCAAATCAATGCCACCGTGGTCGACATGCGCTTCGTCAAACCGCTGGACGAGGCCCTGGTGCTGGAACTGGCTGCCAGCCATGAGCTGCTGGTGACCGTTGAAGAGAACAGCATCATGGGCGGCGCCGGAGCGGCCGTGGGCGAGTTCCTGGCCCATGCAGGCGTGGTCAAGCCGCTGCTGCACCTGGGGTTGCCGGATATCTATGTCGAGCATGCCAAACCGGCGCAGATGCTGGCCGAGTGCGGGCTGGATGCCGCTGGCATCGAGGCCTCGGTGAAAGCCCGCATGGCCAGGCTCGGCCTCTAGGGCCTGTTCGCGGCGGTTCAGGGCGCCGAACCGCCGCGAATACAAGTGTGTTGCCCATGAGAATCCTGACCTTTGCACCGCTGCTCTGCCTCCCCCTACCCCTGCTGGCCGCTGAACGCGACGACGCCCTCAAGCTCCCCGACATATTGATCAGCGCCAACCGCCAGGTCGAATCGCGCAGCGCCACCAGCGCCGCCAATACCGTCTTCACCCGCGCCGACATCGACCGCCTGCAACCCAGCAGCGTCACCGACCTGCTCACCCGCGTGCCGGGCGTGCAAGTCGCGCCCACCGGAGGCCGCGGCAGCCTGCCTGGCATCTTCATCCGCGGCACCAAGGCCGCCCAGAGCCTGGTGCTGGTCGATGGCGTGCGTATCGCCAATGCCACCTCCGGCGACAGCGGCCTGCAGTTTCTCGATGTCGACCAGATCGAACGCGTCGAAGTGCTGCGTGGTTCGCGCTCGGCCGTGTATGGCAGCGATGCCATTGGCGGGGTGATCCAGATCTTCACCCGCCGCAGCAGCGGTGCCGGCCTGCAACCCCGCCTGCGCCTAGCGGCGGGCAGCAACCAGACGTTCCAGCGCAGCCTCGGGCTATCTGGCGGTGACGATGCCACCCGCTTCAATCTCGGCGCCAGCCTGGATGAAACAGCGGGTATCGACTCGACAGGTCCGTCGTTCGCCAGTGACGGCGACCACGACGCCTACCGCAACAAGTCGCTCAACCTGAGCCTGAGCCATACCTTTGGCGAGCGCTTCGAAGCCGGCCTGAACCTGCTCGACAGCCGCGGGCGACACGAGTACGACGAACCACGAGGATCCAGCCCACAAGAACCCTATTCGAACTTCGCTGTCAGCAGCCTAGGCAGTTATCTGGATGCGCAAGTAGCCGAGCAATGGAACACTCGCCTCGAGCTGGCCCACAGTGAGAATCGCGATGAAAGCCGAGACAAAATCAGCCATTCAAGCTTTCCGTTCACGACATACCGTGACCAGGCAACCTGGCAGAACACCCTCACACTGGACGACAGCAACAGTTTGATGCTCGGCGGCGACTGGTATGAAGACCGCGTCCACGCGAGCACCGATTTCACCGAAGACAGCCGCTGGAATCGCGCGGTATTCGCCCAGCATCGCTTCCGTGGGGAGCATTTTTCCACCGAACTTGGCCTGCGCCACGACAAGAACCAGCAGTTCGGCGGACAGAGCACTTGGAGCGGCAGCCTGACTGTACCGCTCAACCAAGCCAACGATGTACTGCTGTCGTACAGCGAAGGTTTCCGCGCCCCCACTTTCAACGACTTGTACTTCCCCGGTTACAACAACCCGGATTTGAAGCCTGAACACTCGAAAAGCTACGAGCTGCAGTGGCGCAGCCAGTTGAGCGAGAGCAGCAGGTTGGAAACATCGCTTTATCGCACCGATCTGCGTGACGCGATCGAATACAGCGATCAGCCTGAGAACGTCGGCTCCGCCCGAATCAACGGCGTTGAAGTAGCGCTGAGCCAGGAGTGGAACGGTTGGATGTCGCGACTGGGCATGGCACTGATCGATCCACGCAACCGCGAAAACGGCCACACCCTTTCTCGACGGGCCAGACGCACCTTGAGCCTTGATATCGACCGTCAGTTCGACCGTTTCAGCCTAGGGGCTAGTTGGCAGGCCGCCAGCAGCAGCTACAACGACGAAGCTAATACCGACCCAATCGGTGGCTACGGCGTCATCGGCCTCCGTGGCAGCTGGGCTGCAAGCCAAGAACTGAAATTCGATTTGAAACTGGATAACTTATTGGACCGACAGTACAGCCGCACCCATTACAGCTACCTGGGTAACAATTACGGCTACCGCGAAGAAGGCCGCACCGCGCTGTTCAGCGTCACCTGGACGCCGGCACACTAGCCGCCAGCAACGCGCACAGGCGGGCAGTAGCCTCGATCATTTGCCCGCTGGGCCGCTCCAGGCCCTTGTCCGGCACGACCAGCAAGCCCTTGCCTGCCACCGCGCTCAGCCGTGGCCAGGCCTTCCAGCTCGCCAGCTGCGCCTCGTCACCCGCCAGGATCACTTGTGGGTCGCGGATCAGTACCGACTCGACATTCACCTGCGGTGCCGGCTGGTCCAGATCGGCAAAGACATTGCGCGCCCCACACACCGCCAGGGCATCGCTGACCACCTGCCGTCCGCCCAGTGTGTACAGCGGCCGGTCCCATACCTGGTAGAACACCCGCAGTGGTTGCTCGCGCCGGTATTGCTGGCGCAGTTGCTGCAGGCGTGCGCGCAGGGCTTGCACGTAGGGCCGGCCTTGCCCACCCCGCCCGATACGCACGGCAATGGCCTCGATCTGGTCGAGCAGCTGGTTCAGGTCGTGGGGTTCGGCGCTGTAAGTGGCAATGCCCAGGCGCTTGAGCTGGTCGCGCTGGGCCGGCGCCACGCTGCCGGGCCAGAGCAGTAGCAGGTCGGGGTTGAGGCTGAGCAGGGTTTCCACGTCCAGCTGGCCCTGGCGGCCGACCGAAGGCAGCCGCTGCAAGGCTGGCGGCCGCTCGCCGCCATCGAGCACACCCACCAGCAGGTCATCGGCGTGCAATTCGAGCATGATTTCGCTCATCGACGGCGCAAGGCTGACCACGCGCAAAGGCTCGTCTGCCCTTGCGGCAAGGGCGAGCAGCGCCATCAGGCAGAGCAGGACGCGCATCAGCCCAGCTGACGCGGAATACGGTAGAGGTAAAGCAGCACCACGGTCGACAGCGCCAGAAGAATCTGCGGCACTGCCTCCAACCCGACCAGCACGGACAGCGCAGCAACCCAGGCCGGGAAGCAGGCGAACAGCATGGCCATGCGCCGCACTCGCGCCAGGGCGATCCAGGCGGCCGGCTCTTCAGCCGTGCCCAGCACCTTGGAGGTGGCGATCAGTGCCCGCTTGTAGGCGCCAAAGCGCGGCAGGCTGAGGAACATGGTTGCGGCGCCGGCGATGAACAGGGGCATCGCCAGCACCGGAATCAAAGCATCACCACCGCCAAAGGCCCAGGCCATCACTGGCAGCGGCACCAGGCCGACTGCCAGGTATTGCCACCAGGCCAGCGCCAGGCGCCGCTTGACCTCACCCCGGGTCACGCCTGGGGCGCCTCGCCCTGGTGTTCATTACCGAGCATGTGGCCAAGCTTGCCGGCCTTGGTCGCCAGGTAGTAGCGGTTGTGCGGGTTGTGCCCGGTGTGCAGCGGCACGCGCTCGGCGACCTTGATACCCATGTCGGTCAGCGCTTTGACCTTGCGCGGGTTGTTGGTCATCAGGCGCAGCGATTTCACACCCAGGTGTTCCAGCATCGGCAGGCACATGGCGTAGTCGCGCTGGTCCGCGGCAAAGCCCAGGCGCTCGTTGGCCTCGACGGTGTCGGCACCACCATCCTGCAGTTCATAGGCACGGATCTTGTTCAGAAGGCCGATGCCGCGGCCTTCCTGACGCAGGTACAGCAGCACGCCACGGCCTTCCCGGGCGATCGCCTGCAGCGCGGCTTCCAGCTGCGAACCGCAGTCGCAGCGCTGGCTGAACAGGGCATCGCCGGTCAGGCACTCGGAGTGCAGGCGCCCCAGCACCGGCTCGCCGTCGGCGATATCACCCAGGCTGAGCACGACGTGCTCACGGCCTGTGGCTTCGTCGAGGAAGCCATGCATGGTGAAGATCGCAAAGGGAGTCGGGAGTTTCGAGGCGGCAACAAAGACGACGGGCACGTTGTGCTCCTGGATTAAGTAGGAAATTTCTCGTGAGCCGATTGTATCAGCAGGTCGCTGCGTGTGCGCTCGTTGAATACCGTGGCTTAAGATCGAAAAGTTCGATGCTTAGCTGCCTCTGCCCTGGGCGATTCATGTGGGAGCGGGTTCACCCGCGAACACCGGCAAAGCCGGTGCCAGCCACCGCGTCGCTTGCTTCGCGGGTAAACCCGCTCCCACAGGGGGGCCTACGCAGGCCATGAGACTGTGGTCTTACTGCGGTTTGCTGTTCGCAGTGAAGGGGTACGGCTGCTTCCAGTGCTCGAAGATCGGCTTCAACTCGCCGCTGTGCACCAGCTCGGCCATGCGTTTATCGAACAGGTCGCGCAACGCCTTGGCGTGTTCGGTCTTGGCAAACGCCAGGTACAAGGGCAGTTCGGCCACATGGGTGCTGCGAAAACGCTCCGGCTGCGAGGTCTGCCCGAGCACATGGTCGACTTCGGTTTGCGCATCGATGTAGAAGTCCACCCGCCCGTGCTCGAGCATCGGCAGGATGCCTTCGCGGCGCTGGATTTCGCGGAAGTTGTGCGCGTTGGGCAGGTAACTGCCGTAGTCATAGCCGCGCACCCAGGCCAGGCGGTAACGGCCGACAGTGGCCAAGGTCGGCACCGGCTTGCTGGCCAGGCCCAGGGCGTAGATGTGGTCCATGTCGAAATGCCAGCGCGGATACAGGTTGTCGTCGATTTCTTCCTTGTAAGACCCGACCCAGGCGTCCGCCTCGCCACGTTTGACCAGGCCAACCGCACGGCTGTACGGCGCACTCTGGGTCAACACCTTGACCCCTGCAGGCTCGAACACCTTGCGCAACACATCCCAGGCCATACCACTGCCATCGGCATTGGTGTAGTCGATCCACTCTTCGCTGACCAGATGAATCTGCTTGGGTAATGCATCGGCCGCCACCGCCCAGGGGGCGAAGCTCAGCATCATTGCCAGCAGCACAGTCCTTATGGCCATCGAAACGCTCCCTGCTTCAGCCCACCGCCCACACCAGAATCTGCATGCCCAGCCAGGCAAATACACCGGCCAGGATATCGTCGAGCATGATCCCGACACCGCCGTGCACATGGCGATCGATCCAGCGAATCGGCCATGGCTTGAGGATGTCGAAGAAGCGGAACATCAGGAACCCCGCGAGAAGCCACTGCCACCCTTCCGGCACCAGCCACAGGGTGATCCACATGCCGACCATTTCGTCCCAGACAATGCCTTCATGGTCGTGCACACGCAAGTCGTTGGCGACCTTGCCGCACAGCCAGAAGCCGAACAGCATGGTCACGCCCAGCAACAGCCAGTAGCCCCAGTCAGGCAGCATCTGCCACAGCGGGATGAACGGGATCGCTACCATCGAGCCCCAGGTGCCGGGCGCCTTGGGCAGGGTGCCGGAGCCGAAGCCGAAAGCGATGAAGTGCCACGGGTTGCGCCAGACCGATGGCGGAACGAACTCCGCAGGCACCTGGTTGGGGTGGTCGGTCACGGTGTCTCCCTAAAGTGTTGATAGCCCCGTTCAACCGGGGTGATGTCCTGGCCCTGCGGGTCGCGCAGGGTCACACCCTGGCCTTCGAGTACGCGGCCGATGACGTGCACCTCGGCAAGTTCGAGGTCGGCCAGCGGAGCGAGCGCGGCAGGCGGCAGGGTGAAAACCAGTACGTAGTCGTCGCCGCCGGTCAACGCTGCCTGCCGAGCCGCATCGTGGCCAAGGAAGGCTTCCAGAGCAGCAGACACTGGCACCTGGGCCAGGTTCACCTCGAGTGCGACCCCGGACGCCTTGGCGATATGCCCACAGTCAGCGAGCAGGCCATCGGAAATATCCAGCGCCGCGGTAGCCCGGCCACGCAAGCGTTGGCCAAGGTGGAGCTGAGGCATCGGTGACCAGTAGTGGTCGAGCAGCGGTTTGCCCAGTTCGGCCGCTGCCTCGCGCTCACCCAGGACCAGCGGCAATGCCCCTGCGGCATTGCCCAGCAAACCGCCGACACAAAGCAGGTCGCCCGGCCGTGCGCCGCTGCGGCGCAACGCCTGCCCGGCCGGCACGCGGCCGAACACGGTGATGGTGATGCTCAGCGGACCACGGGTGGTGTCGCCGCCGATCAGGCTCATGCGGCAACGCTGGGCCATGCGGCTAAGGCCGTCGGCATAGGCCGCCAGCCAGTCGGCGCCGACATCAGGCAGGGTCAGGGCGAGGGTAAAGCCGATCGCCGTCGCGCCCATGGCTGCCAGGTCACTGGCCGCCACAGCCAACGAGCGCTGGCCAAGCAGCAGCGGATCGCAGACAGCAGGGAAATGCACCCCGGCGACCAGGGTGTCGGTCGACACCGCCAGTTGTTCACCGGGTGGAAGGTCCAGCAGGGCACAGTCGTCGCCGATACCCAGAGCCACGCCCTCGCCGCCCTGCGCACAAGGCGCGGCGGCGAAGTAATGGTTGATCAGCTCGAACTCACCCATGGGCAGGCAGCGCCAGGATCAGCGCTTGTTCGCCTTGACTTCTGCTTCACGCAGGGCCGGGGCGAGCTTGTCCAGCACACCGTTGACGAACTTGTGGCCATCGGTGGCGCCGAAGACCTTGGCCAGTTCCACGCCTTCGTTGATCACCACGCGGTACGGTACGTCGACGCGCTTGATCAGTTCCCAGGTAGACAGGCGCAGCACTGCCAGCTCGACCGGGTCGAGCTCTTCCAGGGCGATGGCCATGCATGGCACCAGCGCCTTGTCGATTTCGCCCTTGATCGCCGGGACCCCGTGGAGGATTTCGCGGAAATAGGCACCGTCGACATCGGTAAAATCGTTATCGACCCGGAACTGCGCTTCGATCTCGTTCAGCGAATGCTGGGCCATGTGCCACTGATACAGGGCCTGGGTCGCGAGCTTGCGGGCTTCGCGGCGCTTGGCGCTTTTCGAGGGCTTGCCGGCATCCGCAGGTTTTGGATCGCGCGGGTTGAAACGATCGCTTTCGTCGCTAATCACTTGGCCTCCAACTGCGCCAGCAGGCTGACCATTTCCAGAGCGGACAGGGCAGCTTCACCGCCTTTGTTGCCAGCCTTGGTGCCGGAGCGTTCGATGGCTTGTTCGATGGAGTCGACGGTCAGAACGCCGAAGGCCACCGGTACGCCGAACTCCATGGACACCTGGGCCAGGCCCTTGGTGCATTCGCCCGCCACGTATTCGAAGTGCGGGGTACCGCCACGGATCACGGCGCCCAGGGCGATGATCGCGTCGTATTCGCCTTGCTGGGCGACTTTCTGTGCCACCAGCGGGATTTCGAAGGCGCCCGGGGCACGGATGATGGTGATGTCGCTTTCGCTGACACCGTGGCGTACCAGGGTATCAACGGCGCCGCTCACCAGGCTTTCGACAACGAAGCTGTTGAAGCGGCCAACCACCAAAGCATAGCGACCTTTGGGGGCGATGAAGGTACCTTCGATGGTCTTCAGGGTCATTCCGATATTCTCATCTTCAAGAGCGAGGCCGCTTGCAAGCGGCCTCGACAGGGGTCTGGACTCGAGCTCTGGGCGTCAATGCCGCCTCAAGTCACTCGGAGGGCACGTATTCTACAACTTCCAGATCGAATCCGGATATCGCATTGAACTTCATCGGCGAACTCATCAGGCGCATCTTGCGCACGCCAAGGTCGCGCAGGATCTGCGAACCGGCACCGACGGTGCTGTAGGTGGTCGGCGCCTTGGTCGGTGCATCACCCGCACTTTCGCGGATGTGCGCCAGCAGCACGTCACCGTCCAGCGGGTGGCCCAGCAGCAGCACCACGCCGCTGCCCGCCTCGGCCACGGCGGCCATGGCCGCGCGCAGGCTCCAGCGGCCAGGCTGCTTGACCAGCAGCAGGTCGCGCAGTGGGTCCATGTTGTGCACGCGCACCAGGGTCGGCTCTTCGGCGCAGATGTTGCCCAGGGTCAGAGCCATGTGCACGTCGCCTTCCACCGAGTCACGGTAGGTGACCAGGTTGAACTCGCCCAGCTCGCTCTCGATCGGCTGCTCGGAGACGCGCTGCACGGTGCGTTCGTGGATCATGCGGTAGTGGATCAGGTCGGCGATGGTGCCGATCTTCAGGCCGTGTTCAGCGGCGAACACTTCCAGTTCGGCGCGACGCGACATGGTGCCATCGTCGTTCATCACTTCGCAGATCACGCCGCTCGGCTCGAAGCCGGCCATGCGCGCCAGGTCGCAAGCCGCTTCGGTATGGCCGGCGCGGGCCAGGGTGCCACCTGGCTGGGCCATCAGCGGGAAGATGTGGCCTGGGCTGACGATGTCTTCGGCCTTGGCGTCCTTGGCAGCGGCCGCCTGCACGGTACGTGCGCGGTCAGCGGCGGAGATGCCGGTGGTGACGCCTTCGGCGGCTTCGATCGACACGGTGAACTTGGTGCCGAAGCCCGAACCGTTGCGCGGCGCCATCAGCGGCAGTTTCAGGGTTTCGCAGCGCTCGCGGGTCATCGGCATGCAGATCAGGCCGCGGGCGTGCTTGGCCATGAAGTTGATGTGCTCAGGCAGGCAGCACTCGGCCGCCATGATGATGTCGCCTTCGTTCTCGCGGTCTTCGTCATCCATGAGGATGACCATTTTGCCCTGGCGGATGTCTTCGACCAGTTCTTCGATGCTGTTGAGCGCCACTCGGCACCCCCTTCTCAATCAGGATTTCAAGAAGCCGTTGGCGGCCAGGAAGCTTTCGGTGATGCCACTGCCCTTGCTCGGTTCGGCAGCCTTGTCGCCCAGCAGCAGACGCTCCAGGTAACGGGCCAGCAAGTCGACCTCAAGGTTGACCCGACGCCCTGCTCGGTAGTCGGCCATGATGGTTTCGGACAGGGTGTGCGGGACAATGGTCAGCTCGAATTCGGCGCCATTGACCTCGTTGACCGTCAGGCTGGTGCCGTCGACGGTGATCGAACCCTTGTGGGCGATGTACTTGGCCAGCTCCCTGGGCGCACGCACCCGGAACTGGATGGCGCGGGCGCTATCGCTGCGCGAGATGATTTCGCCGACGCCGTCGACGTGGCCGCTGACCAGGTGGCCGCCCAGGCGGGTGGTCGGGGTCAGGGCTTTTTCCAGGTTGACCTTGCTGCCGCTCTTGAGGTCGATGAACGCGGTGCGCTTGAGGGTCTCGACACTGACGTCGGCCCAGAACCCGTTGCCCGGCAGTTCGACGGCGGTCAGGCACACGCCGTTGACGGCGATGCTGTCGCCGAGCTTGACGTCACCCAGGTCGAGCTTGCCGGTTTCGACGTAGACGCGCACGTCACCGCCCTTGGGGGTCAGGCTGCGGATGGTGCCGATGGATTCGATGATGCCGGTGAACATGGGGACTTCCTCAGAAACGGGTCGCGCGGGGCAAGCCCGGCATTATACGCCGGGCGCCGGCAGAGGGATGGCCGTGACCCGCCAGTCATCGCCCACTGCGCGCATTTCGGTGATTTTCAGCCGTGGTGCCTGGCTCATCTTCTGCAGCGGCCAGTCCAGCAACGGCCGGGCCTGGGAACCGAGGAACGTACCGGCGACGAACAGCTGGTATTCGTCGATCAGGCCCCGCTGGGCAAAGGCGCCGACCAGGCTGGCACCGGCCTCCAGGAGGATCTCATTGACGCCGCGGGCGGCCAGCGCCTGCAGCAGCGCCGGCAAGTCTACCTGGCCATTGTCGCCCGGCAGGCTGAGCAGCTCATGGCCGGCAGCGGCATAGCGCACGTCATCTGCGACGGCAGTGACCACCAGCGCCGGGCCGGCCTGGAAGAACGGCGCGTCCAGCGGCAAACGCAGGCGGCCGTCGACCAAAACGCGCAACGGCGTGCGGCTCAGTGCCAGGGCGGTGGTTTCGGCGTCCAGCCCCAGTTCGCTGCCCCGCACGGTCATCCGCGCGTTATCGGCCAGCACGCTGGCCGCACTGGTCAGCACCACGCTGGAACGGGCGCGCAGGCGCTGCACTGCCGAGCGGGCAGCCGGCCCGGTGATCCACTGGCTTTCGCCGCTGGCCATGGCGGTGCGGCCATCCAGGCTCATGGCCAGCTTGGCGCGGACGAATGGCAGGCCGTGTTCCATGCGTTTGAGGAAGCCAGGGTTGAGGGCGCGGGCTTCGGCTTCGAGCACGCCGCTGGCCACGATGATGCCGGCTTCTGCCAGGCGCCGCAGGCCTTGCCCTGCGACTTGCGGATTGGGGTCCTGCATGGCCGCGACCACCCGGGCTACGCCGGCCTTGACCAGCGCCTCGGCGCACGGCGGCGTGCGGCCATGGTGGCTGCACGGCTCCAGGGTCACGTAGGCGCAGGCGCCACGGGCCCGTTCGCCGGCCTGACGCAGGGCATGCACTTCGGCATGCGGCTCGCCGGCACGCACGTGCCAGCCTTCACCGACCACCTCGCCATCGCGGACGATCACGCAACCCACTCGCGGGTTGGGGTGGGTGGTGTACACACCCTTGCGCGCCAGCTCCAGCGCGCGGGCCATGTAATGGGCGTCGAGGATCGCGGTCTGGCTGGGCATGCTCACTCTTTAGCCGGCTCGCGGGCCAGGCGGTCGATTTCTTCGCGGAATTCGTCGAGGTCCTGGAAGCGCCGGTACACCGAGGCAAAGCGGATATAGGCCACTTCGTCGAGCTTGCGCAGCTCGGCCATGACCATTTCGCCTACCACAAGGGACTTGACCTCGCGCTCGCCGGTGGCGCGCAGGCGGCTCTTGATATGCGCCAGGGCCGCTTCAAGGCGCTCGATGCTGACCGGGCGCTTCTCCAGCGCTCGCTGCATGCCGGCACGCAGCTTCTCTTCATCGAAGGGCTGGCGCGTGCCGTCCTGCTTGATCAGCCGGGGCAGCACCAGCTCGGCGGTTTCGAAGGTGGTGAAGCGCTCGCCGCAGGCGACGCATTCGCGGCGGCGGCGCACCTGTTCGCCCTCGGCGACCAGACGCGAGTCGATGACCTTGGTGTCGTTGGCACCGCAAAAGGGACAGTGCATGGTGGCAGGCAACAAAAAAAGGGAGGGCCATGGTAGCGCATTGCACTGGCAAGACAAGCCAAAGGGGTTAACATCCATACAATTCTGCCCGTGAAGGACCCCACCCATGCATCTTCGTGCGCTCGTCGTGCTGTGCTGCGCTTCCCTGCTCGCCGCCTGCGGCAGTGACCGCCCCAAGCCTGAAGCAGCCCCCGCACCAGCAGCGGCCAAGGTGGCGAAAAACGCCGAACCGCTTGGGCCGCTGCCGGCCTATCAGCGTGAATTGAGCGGCACCTTGCTGGAAATCCCCGCCGGCGCCGACGTGGAGCTGGCGCTGCTGGTCATCGACGACCGCGACCGCCCGCAACAGCTGTTGGCCAGCAGCAACCTGACCGGCACCGGCCAGGCCCTGCCCTATCACCTGCGTTTCAACCCCGAGGCCTTCCCGGCCGGCGCCCGCGTCGAGCTGCGCGGCCGCGCCAGCAGTTCCGGCCAGTTGATCATGCATCTGTCCCCCGTGCGGATCCTCCAGGCCCAGACCCAGGCCACCGGCCCGCTGCGTTTCGAGAAGATGCCGTAAGTGGCGCCGCTTGCCCTGCAACAGGCCCTCAGCAGCCTGATCGGTGAAGCGCGGCTGGTCGTCAGCCATCTGCCTGAGTGTGCGCTGAAGCTGTGGCTGATCGATGATCAGAACATGGACCGCGCCTTCAGCAGCGAAGAAACCCGGCGCATCCTCGAAGAACCACCGTACTGGAGCTTCTGCTGGGCCAGCGGCCTGGCCATGGCCCGCTACCTGGCGGCGCACCCCGAGTGGGTCGCCGGCAAGCGCGTGCTGGACTTCGGTGCCGGCTCCGGCATCGCCGGGATCGCGGCAGCCCGGGCCGGGGCGCTGGAAGTGGTCGCCTGTGACCTTGACCCGCTGGCCTTGGAAGCCTGCCGTGCCAACGCCATGCTCAACCATGTCGAGCTGGGCTATAGCAGCGATTTCTTCGCCGAAGCCGACCGCTTCGACCTGATCCTGGTCGCCGACGTGCTCTATGACCGCGCCAACCTGCCGCTGCTCGATGCCTTCCTTGGCCGTGGCCGCCAGGCACTGGTGGCCGACTCACGTGTCCGTGATTTCAGTCACCCGCTGTACCAGCGGCTTGGCGTGCTGGAAGCCCTGACCCTGCCAGACCTGGCCGAACCGCACGAATTCCGCCGGGTCAGCCTGTACCACGCCAGCCGCGAGCCTTTATAGTGGTGCCATTCACGGATTTGCGAGAGTCGCGATGAGCCAGGACACCCCATATATCTTCGATGCCACCGATGCCACCTTCCAGCAACTGGTGATCGAGAACTCCTTCCACAAGCCGGTGCTGGTGGACTTCTGGGCCGAGTGGTGCGCGCCGTGCAAGGCGCTGATGCCGCTGCTGGCAAAGATCGCCGAGGGTTACCAGGGCGAACTGCTGCTGGCCAAGATCAACTGCGACGTCGAACAGCAGGTAGTCGCCCAATTCGGCATCCGCAGCCTGCCGACCGTGGTGCTGTTCAAGGATGGCCAGCCGGTTGACGGCTTTGCCGGTGCGCAGCCGGAGTCGGCGATCCGTGCCATGCTCGAGCCGCATGTGCAACTGCCGCCCGCCCCAACCGCTTCGCCGCTGGAGCAGGCCAAGGTGCTGTTCAGCGAAAGCCGCTTCGCCGAGGCCGAGGCTGCGCTGAAGGCACTGCTGGGTGAAGACAACAGCAATGCTGAAGCGCTGATCTTCTATGCCCGTTGCCTGGCCGAACGTGGCGAACTGGGCGAGGCCCAAGTGGTGCTGGATGCGGTCAAGACCGACGAGCACAAGGCGGCACTGGCCGGCGCCAAGGCCCAGCTGACCTTCCTGCGCCAGGCCGCCAGCCTGCCGGAAGTTGCCGACCTGAAGAGCCGCCTGGCGCAGAACCCGCAGGATGATGAGGCGGCTTACCAGCTGAGCGTTCAGCAGCTGGCGCGTCAGCAGTATGAAGCGGCGCTGGACGGGTTGCTGAAGCTGTTCCAGCGCAATCGTGGCTATGAGAACGGGTTGCCGCAGAAGGCGATGCTGCAGGTGTTCGAACTGCTGGGCAGTGATCACCCGCTGGTAGGTGTTTACCGCCGCCGGCTGTCTTCGGCCATGTTCTGACCTGCCAATCTTTGCGAGGGCTTCGGCCTCGTTCGCGGGTAAACCCGCTCCTACAGGGATCGCGCAGCACTTGAGCGCTGTGCAGTAGCTGTGGAAGCGGGTTTACCCGCGAGGAGGCCCGCATGGGCAACCTCACCCTACCCAGTGATACACCGGCGCATCCACGCCACTCTCTACCTTCACCTCACTGCTGTGCCGCAAGCGCACCAGCAGCCGCTTGCCCGCCACCGTACTGCCGGCAAGCCCTTCCAGCCGGTCTAGCAATTCCGGCCCGTTCATCTGCCCTGCCAGGCGCAACACCTCACGCGCCGCATTCCATTGCCCATCGTCCTGGCGCGTTGCCGCTGCCGTGGCTACCGGCTGAACCGCCGGCACCTCGATCTGCCGCCCCAACTGCGCCCACTCCTGCGGCTCCAGCTCGATGGTCAGGTCCACCGGCCAGTCACCAATCTGTCCACGAATTCTCACGATGCGTTCCTTGAGCTCAGGTCAATGCCGCCATGCTACCGCAACATGAAACCTGCGCCACTCAGGCTGGCGGCGCAAAGAAAAGTTGTTATAACATAACCGAAACTTCCAGCCCGCCCCCGGAGTCGTCCATGCATCGTCTGCTGCTCGCCCTGCCCTTCGCCCTGCTGCCCCTGGCCGTGGCCCATGCCCACGACGATCACGACCATGACCACGCCCACGGCACTCTCGCCGCCCACGAGCATGGCGTGGCCAAGCTCAATGCCGTGCTCGATGGCAACACCCTGGAGCTGGAGCTGGACAGCCCGGCAATGAACCTGGTCGGTTTCGAGCACATGGCCAGCAGCGATGCTGACAAGGCCAAGGTCGCCGCCGTGCGCCAGCAGCTCGAACAGCCGCTGAAGCTGTTCGCCCTGGCCTCGGCCGCCGGCTGCAAGGAAGACCAGCAAGAGCTGGAAAGCCCACTGTTCGGCGACGCAGCCAAAGCTGACGACGACGGTGACGAGCATGAGAAAGGCCACGTGCACAGCGACATCAATGCCCACTACCAACTGACCTGCGCCACCCCGGAAAAACTGGCCCAGATCGACCTTGCCCCGCTGTACAAGGCCTTCCCGGCCACCCAGAAGATCAACGTGCAACTGATCGGCCCGAACGGCCAGAAAGGCGTCGAGACTTCGCCCGCCAAGGCCGTGGTCGCATTCTGAAATGCGCCAGGCGTTGATTGATCTGCAAGGCCTGGTGTTCGCCTGGCCTGGCCAGGCGCCACTGCTGGATATCCCGGCATTCCGCCTGGAAGCCGGCGAAGCACTGTTCCTCAAAGGCCCCAGCGGCAGTGGCAAGACCACCCTGCTGGGCCTGCTCGGCGGGGTCAACCGGCCGGGACAGGGGCGCATCCAGTTGCTCGGGCAGGACCTCGCCGTGCTCGGCCAGGGCGCGCGTGACCGCTTCCGGGTCGACCATACCGGCTACATCTTCCAGCAGTTCAACCTGCTGCCGTTCCTCTCGGTGCGCGAGAATGTCGAGCTGCCCTGCCGCTTTTCGCGCAGCCGCGCCGAACGGGCCATTCAGCGCCACGGCAGCGTCGACCAGGCCGCCAGCGAGCTGCTCGCGCACCTGGGCCTGGGTGACCCGGCGCTGCTCGCACGGCGTGCCGACAGCCTGTCGATCGGCCAGCAGCAGCGCGTTGCGGCTGCTCGCGCACTGATCGGCCAGCCGGAACTGGTGATCGCCGACGAGCCGACCTCGGCACTGGATGCCGACACCCGTGAGGCCTTCATCCGCCTGCTGTTCGACGAATGCCGCGCGGCCGGTTCCAGCCTGCTGTTCGTCAGCCATGACCAGAGCCTGGCACCGCTGTTCGACCGTCACCTGTCCCTGGCCGAACTCAACCGCGCCGCCAAGCCCCGGGAGGCCTGATGTACCTGCTCCGCCTTGCCCTGGCCAGCCTGGCCAACCGCCGCTTCACCGCCTTCCTCACCGCCTTCGCCATCGCCCTGTCGGTATGCCTGCTGCTGGCGGTCGAACGGGTGCGCACCGAAGCGCGCGCCAGCTTCGCCAGCACCATCAGCGGCACCGACCTGATCGTCGGCGCCCGCTCGGGGTCGGTGAACCTGCTGCTGTACTCGGTGTTCCGCATCGGCAACGCCACCAACAACATCCGCTGGGACAGCTTCCAGCACTACGCCCAGGACCCACGGGTGAAGTGGGCAATCCCTATCTCGCTGGGTGATTCGCACCGTGGCTATCGGGTGATGGGTACCACCACCGATTACTTCAGCCATTACCAGTACGGCCGCAAGCAGCACCTGGAGCTGAGCCAGGGCCGTGAATTCGCCAGCGACCCGTTCGAAGTGGTACTCGGCGCGGAAGTGGCCGACGCGCTGCACTACAAGCTCGGTGACAAGCTGGTATTGGCGCACGGTGTCGCCGCGATCAGCCTGGTCAAGCATGACGACAAGCCGTTCACCGTGGTCGGCGTGCTCAAGCGCACCGGCACGCCGGTCGACCGCACCCTGCACATCAGCCTCGGCGGCATGGAGGCCATCCACATCGACTGGCACAACGGCGTGCCGGCTCGTGGTGCCGGGCGCATCAGTGCCGAACAAGCGCGGACCATGGACCTGCAGCCAGCCGCCATTACCGCGTTCATGCTCGGCCTCAACAACAAGATCGCCACCTTCAGCCTGCAGCGCGAGATCAATGAGTACCGCAACGAGCCGTTGCTGGCGATCCTGCCCGGCGTTGCCCTGCAGGAGCTGTGGAGCCTGATGGGCACTGCCGAACAGGCGTTGTTCGTGGTGTCGTTGTTCGTGGTGCTGACCGGCCTGATCGGCATGCTCACGGCGATTCTCACCAGCCTCAACGAGCGCCGCCGGGAAATGGCGATCCTGCGTTCGGTGGGCGCGCGGCCATGGCATATCGCCGGGCTGCTGGTGCTCGAAGCGCTGGCGCTGGCGGTGACGGGTATCGCGGCGGGGCTTGGGTTGCTGTATGCGGGCATCGCGCTGGCCCAGGGCTACGTCCAGGCCAACTACGGCCTGTACCTGCCACTGGCCTTGCCCAGCGCACATGAATGGACACTGCTGGCTATCATCCTTGGCGCAGCGCTGCTGATGGGCAGCGTGCCGGCCTGGCGCGCCTATCGGCAGTCGCTGGCCGATGGCCTGTCCATTCATCTGTGAGAGGCATCATGCTCCGCGTACTGCTGTTATCGATCCTGTTCCTCGCCGCCCCTGTGTGGGCGGACGAGGTGCGCGAACTGGACTGGCCTGCGCTGATCCCCGAAGGCGCGCCGGTCATCCCGCCACAACTGGCACCGTTGCACGACATGTCGCAGTTGAGCGATGCGCTGTCAGCCGAATCGGCCCCGCCGGCACGCCAGCAGGCGCCCGACGCCCCGGTGGTGAAAAGCCTCGATGGCCAGCAGGTGAAGATCCCGGGCTACATCGTGCCGCTGGAGGTGAGTGAAGAAGGCCGCACCACGGAATTCTTGCTGGTGCCTTACTACGGCGCCTGCATCCATGTGCCTCCCCCACCGTCGAACCAGATCGTGCACATTTTCAGCGAAATGGGTGTGCGCGTGGAGGACCTCTATCAGCCCTACTGGATCGAGGGAAAGATGCAAGTTAGAGCCTCCAGCAGCGAATTGGCCGACGCCGGATACCAGATGGAAGCGGAGAAAATATACGCTTATGTTCTCAAGTGAGAACTGTGTCGGATTCATGACGACGCTTCTTTGAGCTGGGTCAAACATTCCGTTTGGCCAGCTCCGTACCATTGGACTACTCGATTACTCACGTCCTTTGGGAGCTTCCATGAACAAGTCCTTGCTCGGCGCCTCGCTTGTGGCCCTTGCGCTCGCCGCCCCTGTTGCCCACGCCCACCAGGCGGGTGATGTCATCGTCCGCGCCGGTGCCATCACCACCGCCCCGAACGAGAGCAGCGGCGACCTGAAATTCGACGGCAACAAGGTGTCGGGCACCAAGGCGACCCTGGACAGTGACACCCAGCTGGGCCTGACTTTCGCCTACATGCTCACCGACCACATCGGCCTGGAGCTGCTGGCCGCCACCCCGTTCAAGCACAGCGTAGGCGTCAAGGGCCTGGGCGGTGGGCTGGACGGTAAACTGGCCGACATCAAGCAGCTGCCACCGACCCTGTCCGTGCAGTACTACCCGATGGAGCCTAACTCCAAGTTCCAGCCCTATGCCGGCGTCGGCATCAACTACACCTTGTTCTTCGACGAAGACCTGACCAGTGAACGCAAGCAACAGGGCTTCAGCAACCTCAAGCTGCAGGATTCGGTCGGTATCGCCGGCCAGTTGGGCATGGACTACATGATCACCGACAACCTGCTGGTGAACGCCTCGGTCTGGTACGTCGACATCGACACCAAAGCCAGCGTCAACGGCCCAACCGCATTGGGCTACAGCAAGACCAAGGTCGACGTCGATGTCGACCCATGGGTGTACATGGTCGGCCTTGGCTACAAATTCTGACCTGAACACGGCAGGGCGGCTTCGGTCGCCCTTTTTCGTTGCCCCCACGCCCAGTACCCCAGCGCCAGCGCACTGATCGCCATCCCCAGCCCGCATACCGCCGTCCAGCCCCAGCGCGCATACACCCAGCTCGCCAGCACCGCCCCTGAACCGCTGCCGACCGAGTAGCAACACATGTAAGCGCCGATCAAGCGGCTGGCCATCGCGCCACGCCCCGCCAGCAACAGGCTCTGGTTGGTGACATGCACCGCCTGCACGGCGAAATCCAGCATCAGCACACCCAGCACGAACGCTGTCAGCGATTGCCCGAGCAAGGCTGTCGGCAGCCATGACAGCGTCAACAAGGCCAGCGCCAGGCCAGTGGTGCGCTCGCCCTGCCCTAGATCAGCCAGCCGCCCGGCCCTCGACGCTGCCAGGGTGCCGGCGAGACCTGCCAGGCCGAAGAGGCCGATCTCGGTATGGCTGAGCGCCCTGGGTGGTGCACTCAGGGGCAGCACCATGGCACTCCACAGCACACTGAAGGCAGCGAAGATCAACAAACCGAACAAGCCGCGCCGACGCAGCAAGCTGTCATGCCGGTACAAGGTGAACAACGAACCGAGCACTTGCCGGTAGCCTGGACGTTGCGCGGGTACCCGGCTGGCTGGCAGGCAGCGCCAGAGGACCACGGCCATCAGCGTGAGCACAGCTGCTGCCACGAAGTACACGTTGCGCCATCCGGCCAGGTCGGCGAGTGCGCCGGAAACCAGACGCGCGAGCAGAATGCCCAGCACCACCCCGCTGGTGACCGTGCCCACCACTTGCCCCTGACTGGCCGGGGTGGCCAGGGTGGCGGCGTGGGCGACCATCACTTGCACCATGACAGCCATGAGCCCGACCAAGGCCAGAGCAGCCAGCAGAATCAGCCATTGCTGCGCCAGGCTGACACCGATCAGGGCCAGGGCGGCAACCAGCAGCTGCCCCAGCAGCAGGCGCTTGCGTTCGACAAGGTCGCCAAGGGGCACGATCAGGATCAACCCAAGGGCATAACCCACCTGCGTTGCGCCGACCACCCAACCGATCTGCTGCTGCGCCACACCCAGATCACTGGCTATCGAATCGAGCAAAGGTTGGGCGAAATAGACCGTGGCCACGGCCATGGCACAGGTGGCGGCAAGCAACAGGGTTATCCAGCGATTCATCAGGCTGACTCCTTCATGCCTGGTTTCAAATTGAAACCACATGATGGATATTTAGCAAATGTGGTTTTAATCTGCAACCAGATGAACAACGCAGGTGCCGCCATGCTCGATGAAGTGAACGCTCGATGCCCCGTGGCCCGGGCGCTGGAAGTGCTGGGTGACCGCTGGGCGCTGATGATCCTGCGCGATGCCTTCGATGGCCTTCGCCGTTTCAGCGAGTTCCAGAAGAACCTGGGGCTGGCGAAGAACATCCTGGCGTCACGGCTGAAATGGCTGGTGGAGAGTGGGCTGTTGGCTTTGCAGCCGGCGTCGGATGGCAGTGCCTACAAGGAATATGTGCTGACCGAGAAAGGGCGCTCGGTGTTTCCGATCGTGGTGGGGTTGCGCCAGTGGGGGGAGCGCTTTCTGTTCGAGCCGGGGGAAGCGCGGTCTGAACTGGTGGACAGTGCCAAGGGGCGGCCAGTCGGGATTCTACAGGTGCGAGCAGAAGATGGCCGGCTGCTCACGGCGGAGGATTGCCTACGCAAGGTTGTCCGGCATAGGTAGGCTGGGGCCGCTCCGCGGCCCCGGCTCTCTCAGGCCTTGCCGAGCAACTTGGCCAAGCCCTGGACCATCGGGGTCGGCTGCGGGAAGTCGAAGCGCGCCAGCAAACGCTGGTTGTCCGCCCGGGAATGGCGAATGTCACCCGAACGCGCCTGGCCGTAGCTGATCGCCGGCAAGCTGCCCACCACCTGCTCCAGCGCCTTGAGCATCTGGTTCAGCGAAGTCGCCTGGTTCAGGCCGACATTCACCGCGCCCTCTTCCACCTGCGGCTGCTCCAGCGCCTGCACCATCACCTGCACCAGGTCGCCGACGTAGAGGAAGTCACGGGTCTGCTCGCCATCACCGAACACAGTGATCGGCAAGCCTTGGGCCGCCCGCTCGCTGAAGATGCTGATCACCCCGGAATACGGCGAGGAAGGGTCCTGGCGCGGGCCGAAGATGTTGAAGAAGCGGAAAATCACCGGCTCCAGGCCATGCTGGCGGCGGTAGAAATCCAGGTACTGCTCGCTGGCCAGCTTGTCCACGGCATAGGGCGTCAGCGGCGCCTTGGGCGTGTCCTCGGCAATCGACTCGCCTTCGCCATTGTTGCCATATACCGCTGCGCTCGATGCAAAAAGCACGCGGCGCACGCCATGCACGCGCATGGCCTCGGCGACGTTGAGCGTGCCGATGAAGTTGCTCTGGTGGGTCTTCACCGGATCTTCGACCGAGGCTTGCACCGACGCCACCGCGGCCAGGTGGACCACGGCCCGGCAACCGGCGGCGGCACGCTGAACCAGCGCGGCGTCTGCCACATCACCTTCGATCAGCTCGAGGCGCGGGTTGCCCAGTTGCAGGTTTTCGCGCTTGCCGGTGGAAAGGTCGTCGAGAATACGTACGGCATAGCCCTTGGCCAGCAACGCATCGCACAGGTGGGAGCCAATGAAGCCGGCACCGCCGGTGATCAGGATGGGGGCATCAGCCATGGCGGTAGAATCGATCCAATAGTGGCGGCAAGCCAGCGCGCCAGGCACGCGGCTTGATGCCGAAGGTGTGAAGAATTTTCTTGCAGGCCAGTACCGCGTGCTGCGGCTCCTCGCTGGCATCCGGCCGTGCGGCATGAGCCTGCGCGGTCGGGGCCTGCACGGCCAGCTGACGGTACTGCCCGGCCTCGCTGAGAATCGCCTGGCCCAGTGCCAGCGGCGTGGTCGCCTCGTTACCGGCGTAGTGGTAGGTGCCCCACAGCGGCGCGCTGCAATCGAGCTGCTTGAGCACCGACAGGATCACCCGCGCGGCGTCGTCGACCGGTGTCGGGTTGCCACGGCGGTCATCGGCCAGCAGCAGTTCCTGGGGTTGCTCGGCGCGGGTCAGGAAGCGGCCCAAGGCACCGTCAATGCTTTCGTCCAGCAACCAGCCGAAGCGCAGCAGCACATGCTGCGGGCACGCCGCACGCACGCTCTGCTCGATACGCCACAAGGCCTGGCCCCGCTGGCCCAGGGGGACCGGTTCGTCCTTTTCGCTGTAGGCCGTGGCCCGCGAACCGTCGAACACCCGGTAGCTGGAAGGCTGCACCAGGGTGATCTGGTGGTGCTGGCACAACTCCGCCAGCCGCTCTACCGCCCGCTCCTGCTGGGCCAGGCGCTGGTCGCTGACCGACTCGGCCTGGAACCAGTCGAAGTAATAGGCCAGGTTGACCAAGGCATCGGGGCGATGATCGTCAAGCAGCTGAGTGAGGCTGGCCGGCGCCCAGCCGCTCTCCGGCGGGCGCGGTGCCAGGAATGCGATGTCCTCCTCGGCCCCGAGACGAATCAGCGCTTGCCCAAGGGCATTGCCACCACCCAACAGCATCAGGCGCATACGCATAGAGTCAGCAGATCCGAACAGGTTGATAGAAGGAAAGGAGTCATTTTGCGGTTTCCGGGCGGGGAAGTCCAACCCTAGGGTGCGCTGCTACTAATGCGCCTCGGAGCCACCACCTCGCAGGAAAGTTCCTACACCTTCGAGTGGCCAGGTCCTGCATCCAACATCAAAAAAGTTGCCTAAATAGCTTCCGTATCTTCGAAAGTTTCACCGAATCCCTGCAGACAAGGACAAAACAATGACAGGGAGCTATAGCGAAGCATTAAACGATGTTGCTCATTTCAGCTTGCATTCTCGGGACACCATTCTTGATCACAGGAGGCTTCTGGTTCGGCTGTTTGCATATGCACCACACACGGAGCCTCTGGTGCTTCAATCAGACCCACTGGTCGTTCGCGGATAAGGCTGGATAACCAAGTATGGAAATCGAAACTTCAACTTTGTTGATCCTTGCCGTCACTGCATTGCTGGCAGGCTTCTTCGACGCCATCGCAGGCGGCGGTGGTTTACTCACGCTTCCGGCGTTATTCATTGCTGGAGTCGATCCGCTGGCAGCAATGGCTACCAAAAAGTTCCAGGCCTCCTCGGCCAGTTCTTCAGCAGTCTGGGCGTTCGCCCGCAAGCGAATGATCCAATGGCGAACAGACTGGCCAATGGCTTTGCTGTCATTCGCAGGTGGTGCGGCAGGGGCCTTATCGATCAGCTTGCTCGACAGAGCGGTCCTGGAAGCAACTGCGCCGTTCTTGCTGATAGCAGTCGCTGCCTACTTTGCACTCAGCCCCAAGCTTGAAGATCAGGACCGCAAACGGCGGCTGTCGTATTTCTACTTTACGCTCGTGGTTGCTCCAGGCATTGGTTTCTATGACGGGATCTTTGGCCCGGGTACCGGTTCATTCTTCATGGTCGCCTTCACACTGCTGCTGGGGCAGCCTCTCATGCAGGCAATCTGTAGCAGCAAACTGCTCAATGCATCTTGCAACCTTGGAGCATTGTCGGTGTTTGCCTTCGGTGGGGCCATCATATGGCCTTTGGCGCTGGCCATGGCAGCCTGCGCCATCCTCGGCGCTCAACTCGGCGCTCAACTCGGCGCTCGTTGCGCCCTCTTCTTCGGGCCGCAACTGATCAAACCACTGTTGATCACAGTGTGTTGCCTGATGGCCGTGAAGTTGTTGCTGGGTGATGGTCATCCGGTAGCTGAATGGCTGCGCGCTTACACAGCGCTGCGCTAGATGTTTCACTCAATCTCAAACAAGCTGTTACGCAACGGCCCCACACTCAACCGCTCACGCACATCGTCATCGATCCGTGGATCATCCGGCTGGTACAACCTCACCTGCCGATAGGCATTGATGCGGTTGATCTCCTCCCCCAGGTACTCCCACACCACCCGGGTGCAGGCCGGGTTGCGCCGGTCGCCGCTGGAGACCCCGGCCTTCAGGCCGTTCAGGCGGGTGATGCGGCTCTTGAAGCTGGGGATGAGGATGGTCTGGCTCATCTCGTTGAAGGTCAAGGATTCGTAGTCGACCAGGAACATCCGGTCCTGCAGCTGGAACGCCGCCCCCAGGTAGCGGCAGCGCACCTCGGCATGGGGGTCGGTGGCACTGGAGCGCTCCTGGCGTTCCTGGCGCTCGAACAGATAGCGGCCACGCTCCTCCCACAGGTGCACCAACGACACCAGGATGGTGCCCGGGACGGACATGCAGTTGGAGTATTCCAGGTAGTAGCCGCAATAACGCGACAGGTTACCCGCGTGATCGTGCAGCGGGCGGAACAGTTCGCTGATCGGGTCACCGCTCTGCTCGGCCGGTGTCGCCGCACGTGCACCGATCAGGCGGCTGAACTGCTCAGGCGGCAAGTTCAGCTCGTAATCTTCAACGCCGAAGAAATCACCGATGCGCTTGAGGTTGTAAGCCGTCGGACGGCTCTGCCCGCTCAGGTACTTGTTGAATTGCGCGCGGTTTATCGAAAGCTGGCGGCAAACTTCGGAGATAGAGCGGTAATGGCTGCAGGCCAGTTTGAGGTTGGTAGCGAAATGATCGCTCATGCTTAGGGGCTCGGGTGACGCGATTGACGCCAGTGTAGCATCAAGTCGCACCAAATTAGAGCAACCCGCGAAATTGTAACCACCTTTGTCATGGCCAACCATGCGCGCCAACGAATAGCGATACGCCTGCCGTCCGCTGTTCATTCCATGCGAAGAATAAGAATCGAGGTCATTTTCCAATGCTCGAAGCACTCAACGATTTCCTTTCGGGAAAACTCCTCATCGTGCTGATCGTCGGTCTCGGCGGTTACTTCACCATCCGTTCGCGGTTCGTCCAGTTCCGCCACTTCGGCCACATGTTTGCTGTATTCAAGGAATCGCTGCGTGGCCAGGCAGGCCAGCTGAGCTCCTTCCAGGCCCTGATGCTGAGCCTCGCCGGCCGCGTTGGCGCCGGTAACATCGCCGGTGTCGGTATCGCCGTGACCCTGGGTGGCCCAGGCGCGGTGTTCTGGATGTGGGTCACTGCCCTGGTCGGCATGGCCAGCAGTTTCTTCGAATGCACCCTGGCCCAGGTCTACAAGCGCGCTGACGGCGACGGCTTGTACCGTGGCGGCCCGGCCTACTACATCCAGCACGGCCTGAAGCTCAAGAGCATGGCCATCGTGTTCTCGATCCTGCTGCTGGTCACCTATGGCTTCGCCTTCATCGGCCTGCAGTCGTACACCGTGACCCACTCGCTGCAGAATGCCTTCGCCTTCGACCCCAAGCACACCGGCATCGTCCTTGCCGTGCTGCTGGCCATCACCTTCATCGGTGGCATCAAGCGCATTGCCGCAGTGTCCGACCTGCTGGTACCGGTCAAGACTCTGGCCTACATCGGCGTGACCCTGTACGTGATCGGCACCCAGATCGAACACGTGCCGGCCATGCTGGAAACCATCTTCAAGAGCGCATTCGGCCTTGACCCGGCGTTCGGTGGCCTGCTCGGCAGCGCCATCGTCATGGGCGTCAAGCGTGGCGTGTTCGCCAACGAAGCAGGCCTGGGCAGTGCGCCAAACGTGGCTGCCGTGGCCGCCGTGAAACACCCGGGCGCCCAGGGCGTGGTCCAGGCGTTCAGCGTGTTCCTCGACACCTTCGTGATCTGCACCTGCACCGCGCTGCTGATCCTGCTGTCGGGCTTCTACACCCCGGGCTTCGAAGGTGACGGCATCGTCCTGACCCAGAACTCGCTGGCCGCCGTGGTCGGTGACTGGGGCCGCCTGTTCGTCAGCGTGGCACTGTCGCTGTTCGTGTTCACCTGCATCCTCTACAACTACTACCTGGGTGAAAACAGCCTGCAGTTCCTCAGCCGCAACCGCGTAGTGCTGCTGGTATTCCGCGCCCTGGTGCTGGCGCTGGTGGTATGGGGTTCGATGCAGGATCTGTCGACCGTATTCGCCTTCGCCGACATCACCATGACCTGCCTGGCCTTCGTCAACCTGGTGGCCCTGGCGCTGCTGTTCAAAGTCGGCCTGCGGGTAATGCGCGACTACGACGAACAGCGCAAGGCCGGTATCCAGCAGCCGGTGTTCGATTCGTCGAAATTCGCCGACCTGGATTTGGACCGTAACGCCTGGCCTGCCAATCCGCAGGCGGAAACCGCCACTGACGCGGCCGCTGGCCAAGTTCAGACGCAGCGCTGATATCCTCCCCTGCCTGGCCGCCCCGTCCGTGGGCGGCTGCTTCACCTCCGCTCACCGCTACGGATGCTTTCCATGCGTGCTGTCAAGAATCTTCTCGTGCTCTACACCGGTGGCACCATCGGCATGCTCGAAACCGCCGAGGGCCTGGCGCCGGCTGGCGGCTTCGACGCGCGGATGCGCGAACACCTGGCCCAGTTGACCGACGCACCCCAGGTGCAATGGACACTGCAGGAAATGAACCCGCTGCTCGATAGCGCCAACATGCAGCAGCACAACTGGCTGGCGATGCGCGATGCCATCGTCGCGGCGGTGGACGCCGGCCATGACGGCGTGCTGCTGCTGCACGGTACCGACAGCCTGGCCTATAGCGCCGCAGCGCTGTCGTTCCTGTTGCTGGGCCTGCCGGTGCCGGTACTGCTGACCGGCTCGATGCTGCCGGCTGGCGCGCCGGGCAGCGATGCCTGGGGCAACCTGTGCGGGGCCTTGCGCTTGCTCGAACAGGGCCTGGAAGCGGGCGTGCAGCTGTACTTCCATGGCCAGCTGCTGCATGGCTGCCGGGCTTCGAAGCTGCGCAGCGAGGCCTTCGACGCCTTCGCTGCACTGCCGCGCCACCGTGAAGGCGAGCGTGCCGCCGAATTGCCTGCCGCCCTGAGCTATCGCCAGCAGCGTCAGCCAGTCAACCTGGCGGTGATGCCGGTGTATCCGGGCTTGCAAGCCGGTCATCTGAAGGGCTTGCTCGACAGCGGTGTGCAAGGATTGCTGCTGGAATGCTATGGCAGTGGCACCGGCCCGTCGGATGATCAGGCGCTGCTGGCAGTGCTGCGTGCAGCGCGCCAGCGGGGTGTGCTGCTGGCTGCCATCAGCCAGTGCCCCGAAGGTTCGGTCGTGTTCGATACCTATGCGGCAGGCAACCGCCTGCGCGCGGCTGGACTGGTCAGTGCTGGCGGCATGACCCGCGAAGCGGCGCTGGGCAAGATGTTTGCGCTGCTGGGTGCGGGGCTGGATGTAGACGCGGTGGAGCAATGGTTCGCGCTGGACCTTTGCGGCGAGCGGGCCTGAAACCGGAAAATGGCGGAAGGCAGCGGGAGTCGAACCTGCCCGGGAACGGCTGCCGTCCCCAACCGGGTTTGAAGCCCGGCCGCGCCACCGGGCGCGATTGCCTTCCTTGAACTCAGTGCCTGGCCTGATGTTGGGCCAGCGCGCTGTCGGCGCGGATGTAGCGCTGGTCAGCCACCCGACGGGTCAGGCCGATACGGTCGAAGTATTCGAGAATCTGCACACTGCGCTTGCGACCGATGCCCAACATATCGCGAAACGCAGCAACCTGCACTACTGGCGTGTCGTTGGCCTGCCGCAGCAGCAGCTCTGCCATGCGCCTTAGCGTTACCTCAGGATAGAACAGGTCGCGCACCACCTGATGTACCAGGCCCAGCCGGGCCAGCTTGCGCAGCAACAGGCGCACATCCGCCTCCGCGCACTGTTCTTCGGTGGCCAGCGTCCGGACCCAAGGTGGGTCATATTCCCCTGCGAGCAACTTCGGCTGCAGCCGCTCCCATAGCGCGCTGTCGACGGCGCTCAACTGCACCTTGTGATCAGGCAGATGCAGCCAGGGACCGCTGCTGGCGATCATTTCGTCATTGAGCAGCTCATCGAGCAAGCTGACAAACGCCGGGCGCTCTAGCGGCAAGGCAGCGAAGCGGCGCAGGCGGTCGCGGTCCGGGCCGAGCTGGTCAGGCTCCTGCTCATGGAAGCGCGCCAGCTGCTCCAGCACCTGCTGCCTCAGTGCTTGCCATTGGCCTTGGGAAAACAGCAGCGGGCCTTGGCGCGTGGCTACCACCATCGCGTCATTGGGCAACAGCCAGGTATCGCGCTGGCGATTGAACTGGCGCTCCAGGCGCTGCGGGTCGAGCCCCCCAAGCGCACTGGCGAGCAAGGCCGGCAGGGCCTCCTCCAGGCCATCGGCATCACGCAGCACCTGCAGTTGGCGCAGGCGTTGTTCACTACGGCGCTGCCGACTGGGCGCAAACGGGTCGAGCACCTTGCCGCCGCCCAGGGTGCGCTGGGCACGCTGGTCGCGCAGCACCAGGCGGTCTCCATGTACCGCCTGCAACGGTGCGTTGAGCAGCAGCTGGGCAAACATGCGCTGGCCGGCAGCCAGGGTTTCACCTTCGAGCAAAGCCACCCGTGCCGTCACATCCTGAGTACCAAGGTGCACATGTACCGCACTGAAATGCTCGAACAGGCGGGTTTCACCGGGAAGCAGGCAAAATTCGATATCGACTCGCACGCTGGGCGCATGCAGCCATTCCGGCACCAGCCAGTCGCCTCGGTGCACGTGCTCTACCGCGAGGCGCTCGGCGCTAATGTTCAACGCCACCCGCTGGCCGGCCTCGGCCACCAACGCCACCTGGTTCTGCGCGTGCAAGCCACGCACCCGTACCGGCTTGCCGGCCTTGCCCAGCAGCAAGGTGTCGCCGGCACTGATACGCCCGGCCAGTGCCGTGCCGGTCACCACCACCCCGGCACCGGTCACGGCGAAGGCGCGATCGACGGCCAGGCGAAAGCCCCCGCGTGCGCTGCGCTGCCGCACCCGCACCTCGGCCTCCAGCAAGGCCCGACGCAACACCTCGATACCCTGCCCGGTGATGCTCGACACGGGGAACTGCCGTGCCTTGGCATAAGGCCCCGCTGCCAGCAACTCCCTGACCTGCGCCTGCACTTCTGCCAAACGAGCGGGCTCGACCCGGTCACATTTGCTGATCACCACCAGCGCCTGGGGAATCCCCAGCAGTTGGATGATCGCCAGGTGCTCACGGGTCTGTGGCATCACCCCATCGTCGGCGGCCACCACCAGCAGCACCAGGTCGATGCCATGGGCGCCGGCCAGCATGTTGTGGATGAACCGCTCATGGCCCGGCACATCGATGAAGCCGGTCAAGGCCGCCCCTTCGGCCAGCGCCACGTAGCGGTAGCCGAGGTCGATGGTCATGCCACGCGCGCGCTCTTCCTGGCGCTGGTCCCCGGCCTGGCCGGTCAGGGCCTGAAGCAGCGCGGTCTTGCCGTGGTCGATGTGGCCGGCGGTGCCGACGATCATTGCACGGGCCCAAGTTGCAGGGCCGGCAACTGCGCCAGCCATTGGGCTTCATCGTCGAGCTGGCGCAAGTCGAGCCACAGGGCGTCGCCAGCGATGCGCCCAAGCACCGGCACCGGCAGGTCGCGCAAGGCGCGCTCCAGCACATGCAGGCTGCGCCCGCGCAGCTTCTTCGACACCAGCGGGCGCAGGCACAGCGCTGCACTGGGCAGCCGCGCCACTGGCTGGCTGCCGCTGCCGATCATGCCCAGCGCCGGCTCGACACCGACTTGCCATTGCTCACCCAGGTGCGCCTTGAGCTCGGGAGCCAGGCGTTCGGCCTGGGCCTGGATCTCGGCCTGGCCGCGGGTCAGCAGGCGCAGGCTCGGCAAGCGTTCGGCCAGGCGGTCGGGGTTGCGGTATAGCGCCAGCACCGCCTCGAGTGCGGCGAGGGTGATCTTGTCGACCCGCAGTGCGCGCTTGAGCGGGTTCTTCTTGATCCTGGCGATCAAGGCTTTGCGACCGACGATGATCCCGGCCTGGGGGCCGCCCAGCAGCTTGTCGCCACTGAACGTGACGATATCGGCGCCATCGGCCAAGGCCTGGCGCACCGTCGGTTCGGCGGGCAGGCCCCAGCGCGTGAGGTCAAGCAGGCTGCCGCTACCGAGGTCTTCGAGCAGTGGCAAGTCATGCTGGTGAGCGATATGCGCCAGGTCGGCAGTCGGTACCTGATGGGTGAAACCCTGAATGCTGTAGTTGCTGCAGTGCACGCGCATCAGCAGGCCGGTACGCGGGCCGATGGCGGCTTCATAGTCGCGGGCGTGGGTGCGGTTGGTGGTGCCGACTTCGTGAAGCTTCACCCCGGCCCTTGCCATGATGTCGGGAATGCGGAAGGCACCGCCAATCTCGATCAGTTCGCCACGGCTGATGATGCCTTCCTTGCGCGCACCCAGGCTGTTGAGCGCCAGCAGCACGGCAGCGGCATTGTTGTTGACTACGGTGACGGCCTCGGCGCCGGTCAGTTCGCGGATCAGGCCTTCGATCAGGTCATCACGGTCGCCGCGCTTGCCGGTGGCCAGGTCGAACTCCAGGTTGAGGGGATAGCGGGCGGCGGTCTGCATGGCCTCGATGGCCTCCTCGGGCAGCAGCGCACGACCCAGGTTGGTATGCAGCACGGTGCCGGTGAGGTTGAATACGCGGCGGACCTGGCTGCGTTGCTGGATCGAAAGGCGTTCGCCAGCACGCCCGAGGAGGATTTCAGCGGCCAGTTCGGCGGCGTCGAGTTGGCCGTGACGGGCGGGGTCGCGCAGGTCATCGAGCAATTGGCGCAGGGTGGCCAGCACGATGTCGCGGCCGTGGCGGTCGATCAGTGCAAGGCAGGCCGGGTGGCGCAGAAGGTTGTCGATGGAGGGCAAGCGTGGGGTGTCGCTGGCTAGGCTGGAGGACATGCAGTACTACCTTGGACTGATCCGTTGTCTTTGATGGCCCTTTCGCGGGTAAACCCGATCCCACAGGTCCCGCGCCAGCCTTCAGGTTTGCGCGGCACCTTGTGGGAGCGGGTTTACCCGCGAAGCAGGCGACTCGGTATTACAGTGTAGACACTACCCGGGCGCGAGCATCAGGTTGGGTGCCAGGCGATGGAAGCCCTCCTCGTCCAGGCGGATATCCAGCGCCAGGCTGGCCAGGTCGTCGGCCAGCGGCTCGGCCGCCGCATCGTTCTCCAGATAATGCTGTTTCAGGTAGCTCTCACACCCCGGGCAGCATTCAGCGCGCAGCGGCGCCTTGCCCGGGGCATGGCGATCATCTTCGAGGTTGCTGTAACGCAAATCCTTGCTCGACTCGCAATACACGCACTTGACCCGCACCACATGCCACTCACAGGCACACAGCGAACAGGCCAGGTAACGCAGACCGTTGTGCTTGCCACGGTTGCGCACCACCCCCGCCATCGCTGGCGAACCGCAGGCCGGGCACTGCGCCAGACTACCGGCGGGCTTCAGCTCGGGGGCTGGCAGCGCCAGCAACCAGCTCGACCAGGCGGCCTGCAAGGCGGCGCCAATGAACGGCACCAGCGCCGCCGGCACCGCATCATACTGGCCAGCGAGCAAGGCAATACCCCAGCCCTTGCGCTGACTATCCTCACTGTCGCGCAGGGCTTGCAACGCCTCGCCCAGCGCGCCACTGGCCTCACTGTCCAAGTGCATCAGCAAGGCCTGCAACCAGACCAGCCACGGCCCTTCACGCACCAGGCTGTCAGCTGCCAGCGGTGGCAGGCCATGACTTATGCACAGGCGCTGACGTTCCTCAGCCACCGGCAACCCACCAGGAGGGTTATCCACAAGCTGCTGCTGGACGCGGCACAGTTGAGCGATCAGCCGCAGGTAATCGCCAAGGGCATTGCCCTCAGCCAAGTGCTCCAGACGCGCTGCGCGCAGTGCAAACAGATTGGCAGGCGGCAGGTGCAGAAACGGCGGCATCACTGCCGACGCTTCGATCTGCCCGGGTTCGAGTATCGTGCTCAAGCGCTCATCCTTCTTTCCGTCCGTGATTGCCCGGCGTCTTGTCGCCGGTCACTTCGCGGTACCACAACTCATGGTGCTTGCGTGCCCAGGCGCGGCTGACCCCGCCATGCAGCATGGCGCCGATCGAGCCCTTGATCCAGATACCGGCGTAGATGTGCACGATGATGCTGAGGATCAGCACGAACGCCGCCAGTGCATGGGCCAGCGCCGACAGGCGAATGACCTCGATACCGAACAGCTGGCTGAAATACGCGCGCCAGATCACCACGCCGCTGAGCAACAACACCAGCATGCACACCAGCAGGGTCCAGAACAGCAGCTTCTGCCCGGCGTTGTACTTGCCGATCGGCGGCACGCCCTCCTCCTGGTTCAGCATCACCCGGTCCACGCGGCGCAGCCACAGGCGGTCGTTGGCGGTGATGAAGTTGGCGCGCCAGAAACGGAACACCAAGCCAAGGAAGAACACGAACATCGCCACGCCCAGGAACGGGTGCAGGATGCGTGTCCATGGCCCGCCGCCAAACAGATGGCTGAGCCAGAACAGTGCCGGATGGAACAATGCCAGCCCGGAAAGACCTGCCGTCATGAACAGGATGGCGACGATCCAGTGGTTGGTCCGCTCATTGGCGTTGTAGCGCAGGATCGGTTTGTTGTCGTTCATGGCCGCTGCTCCCCTTGCCCGCCGGGCTTGGTCGGATCATAGACATGGACCGACGGGTCCACCTGGTGCACGCTGTCGTTCGGCGCTGTGGGCTGCTCGTCGTCCTCCACCCGCTGCGGCCCAACCCGCACGTAATGGAAGAACCCGGCCAGCACCGCCGCCCCCATCGCCAACAGCGCCAGCGGTTTGGTGAAGCCCTTCCACAAGCCCACCAGCGGGCTGATCACCGGTTGGTCCGGCAGGCCGGCGTACAGCTTCGGTGTGTCGGCGTGGTGCAGTACATACATCACGTGGGTGCCGCCGACACCGTCCGGGTCGTACAGCCCGGCCTGCTCGAAGCCGCGTGACTTGAGGTCGACGATACGCTCGGCGGCATGCACCTTCATCTCCTCCTTGGTGCCGAACACGATCGCCCCGGTCGGGCAGGTCTTCACACAGGCCGGCTCCAGGCCCACGGTCACGCGGTCGGAACACAGGGTGCACTTGTACGCCTTGTGGTCCTTCTGCGAGATGCGCGGGATGTTGAACGGGCAGCCGGTGATGCAGTAGCCACAGCCGATGCAGTGGTCCTGGTTGAAGTCGACGATGCCGTTGGCGTGCTTGATGATCGCGCCCGGGCTTGGGCAGGCCTTCAGGCAGCCCGGCTCGGCGCAGTGCATGCAGCCGTCCTTGCGAATCAGCCACTCCAGGTTGCCGTCGTCGCGCTCGTGCTCGGTGAAGCGCATCAGGGTCCAGGTTTCGGCGGTGAGGTCCTGGGGGTTGTCATAGGTGCCGTGGTTGTGGCCGACCTCGTCACGCAGTTCGTTCCACTCCGAGCACGCCACCTGGCAGGCCTTGCAACCGATGCACTTGGTGGTGTCGATCAGTTTGGCGACCTCGTCCAGCTGGCGTACCGAAGGCGGAACGGTAGTGGTGGCCGAGCGGGCGATGATGTCTTGGCTGGCCATCAGAGTTTCTCCACTTTGACGAGGAACGACTTGGACTCTGGCGTCTGGGTGTTGCCGTCACCGAGGAACGGCACCAGGGTGTTGGTCAGGTAGCCATGCCGCGTGGTCCCGGTGAAGCCCCAGTGCAGCGGAATGCCGATCTGGTGCACCGTCTGGTTGTTGACCTGCAGCGGGCGAATCCGCTTGGTCACCACCGCCACCGCATCGATGTGACCACGCTTGCTCGACACCCGCACCCGGTCACCGGCCTTGATGCCTTTTTCGTTGGCCAGCACCTCGCCGATCTCGACGAACTGCTCGGGCTGGGCGATGGCATTGAGGCGGCAGTGCTTGCTCCAGAAGTGGAAGTGCTCGGTCAACCGGTAAGTGGTCGCCGCATAGGGGAACTCCTCGTGCTTGCCAAGGGTGTCCCACACCGAATCGAAGATCCGCCCTGCCGGGTTGCTGGTGGCCTTCTTGTTCTGCGGGTGCAGCGGGTTGATGCCAATCGGCGTCTCGAACGGCTCGTAGTGCTCGGGGAACGGGCCTTCGGCCATCTTGTCGATGGCGAAGAACCGCGCCACACCTTCGGGGTTCATGATGAACGGGTTCATCCCCGCCTCGGGTGGCGAGTCGACCTTGAAGTCAGGCACGTCGGTGCCAGTCCAGGCCTTGCCGTTCCACCACACCAGGCGCTTTTTGTCTGGGTCCCACGGCTTGCCTTGCGGGTCGCTGGATGCGCGGTTGTAGAGGATGCGGCGGTTGGCCGGCCAGGCCCAGGCCCAGTTCTGCACCTGGTGCATGCCATACGGGTCGCTGTTGTCGCGGCGGGCCATCTGGTTGCCTTGCTCGGTCCAGCAGCCGGCGAAAATCCAGCAGCCGGAGGCGGTACTGCCGTCATCCTTGAGCTGGCCGAAGCCGGACAGTTGCTGGCCAGCCTTGACGACCGCACCGGTCGGGTCGGTGACATCAGTCACTGCCCAGCCGTTCATCTCCCTGGCCAGCTCCTCCGGTGAGGGCTCTTCAGGAATCTTGTACGGCCAGTGGATGTTCATGATGGCGTCTGGATAGGCCCCGCCTTCGGCCTGATAACGCTGGCGCAGGCGAATGAACAACTCGCTCATGATCTGCACGTCGGTGCGGGTCTCGCCCGGGCCGTCGGCGCCCTTCCAGTGCCACTGCAGCCAGCGGCTGCTGTTGACCAGGGAACCGTCCTCCTCGGCGAAACAGGTGGTGGGCAGGCGGATCACCTCGGTCTGGATATTGGCCGTGTCGACATCGTTGAACGGCCCGGCGTTGCGCCAGAACTCCGAGGTTTCGGTGGCCAGCGGGTCCATGATCACCAGCCACTTGAGCTTGCCCAGAGCGGCGGTGACGCGGTTCTTGTCCGGCAGCGCAGCGATCGGGTTGAAGCCTTGGCACATGTAGCCGTTGACCTTGCCCTGGCTCATCATTTCGAACATGCGCAGCACGTCGTACGCCGGCACATCGAGCTTGGGTAGCCAGTCATAGCCCCAGTTGTTTTCCGCCGTCGCGTTCGGCCCGTACCAGGCCTTCATCAGGCTGACGTGGAACTTGCCGTAGTTCTGCCAGTACGACAGCTGCCCCGGGCGCAGCGGCTTGGAAGCGCGCTTGTCGATATAGGCGGCGTAGTCCTGCTCGGCGTCGCCTGCCAAGGTCAGGTAACCCGGCAACGAATTGGACAGCAGGCCGAGGTCGGTCAGGCCCTGGATGTTGGAGTGCCCGCGCAGGGCGTTGACCCCACCACCCGGCATGCCGACATTGCCCAGCAGCAGCTGGACCATGGCCGCACTGCGGATGATCTGCGCGCCGATGGAGTGCTGCGTCCAGCCGAGTGCGTAGAGGATCGTCATGGTCTTGCCCGGTACCGAGCAGGTGGCGATCTCTTCCCAGACTTTCATCATGGCGTCCTGCGGCATGCCGCAGGTCATGCTGGCCAGTTCCGGGGTGTAACGGCTGTAGTGCTGCTTCATCAGTTGGTACACGCAGCGCGGATGCTGCAGGGTCGGGTCGACCTTGGCGAAACCGTCCTCGCCCAGCTCGTAGCCCCAGCCGGATTTATCCGCATACACGCGCTTGGCCTCGTCGTAGCCACTGAACAGCCCGTCCTCGAAGCCGTAGTTTGCTTTGACGATGAACGACACGTCGGTGTAGTTGCGCACGTACTCGTGCTGGATCTTGTCATTGCTCAGCAGGTAATTGATCAGCCCGCCCATGAAGGCGATGTCGGTACCGGTACGGATCGGCGCGTAGTAGTCCGCCACCGAAGCGGTACGGGTAAACCTGGGGTCGACCACGATCAGCCGCGCCTGGTTGTGCGCCTTGGCTTCGGTCACCCATTTGAAGCCGCACGGGTGCGCTTCTGCTGCGTTGCCACCCATCACCAGGACCAGATTCGCGTTGGCGATATCGGACCAGTGGTTGGTCATGGCGCCACGGCCGTACGTCGGGGCAAGACTTGCCACCGTCGGGCCATGTCAGACACGTGCCTGGTTGTCGAACCCCAGCATGCCTGTAGCGCGAACGACCTTGTGGGTCAGGTAGCCTGCCTCGCTGGAGGCGGCGGAAGCAGCGAGGAAACCGGTGGTGAGCCAGCGGTTGACCGTTTGCCCCTGGGCGTTCTTCTCGATGAAGTTGGCGTCGCGGTCCTTTTTCATCAGGTCGGCAACGCGGTCGAGCGCCTCGTCCCAGCTGACCCGCACCCACTCATTGCTGCCCGGCTTGCGCACCTCGGGGTACTTGAGGCGGCTGGGGCTGTGGATGAAGTCGAGCAGGCCGGCACCTTTGGGGCACAGGGTGCCACGGTTGACCGGGTGATCGGCGTCGCCTTCGATGTGGATGATGTTCTGCTTGACGTTCTTGCCCGCATCGCCCTGGCTGTACATGATCAGGCCGCAGCCGACCGAGCAGTAGGGGCAGGTGTTGCGGGTTTCCTTCGTATGCGCCAGCTTGAAGTGACGCACCTGCTCGGCGAAGGCCGGCGTCGGGGCCATGCCCAACGCCGCCAGGCTCGAGCCTCCAAGGCCGACAGCGGCGACCTTGAAGAACTGCCGACGGTTGAGATCCATCGTGCACTCCTGATCAGGTTTGAACGCACGGAACATGGCCGGCGCCTCTTGGTAGTCACGGTGGCGGCCAATTGATGGCCGCCAATGGGTAAGACTAGTCAAGAATCGCGAAGGTGCGATGACATGGGTCAGGAGGTGTGAGGATTGATTGTGTCTGGGGGTTGCGTTGAGGCTGCTGGGTGTATGGCTTGAGTTCTGTAGCGCCTGTGAGAGCGAGCGCCGCCCGCGCGGCGCATCGCGAGCTGCGCCCGCTCCTACGTTTGTTTCTGGCCAGTAACGCCTGTGCCAGGCGGTCGCGAGCATTGCAGCTCGAAGCTGACCTCAAGCGTTCTGTAGCGACTCTGTGTGGCGAAAGGCTGCATGGCAGCCCCAGCCATTGTTCACGCACAACCGAAAATCTAGGGCCGCATACGGGCGCTCCTACAACGCCGGCGTCGGTTTTGATGTACTCAATGAAATGTTGAAGTCATCCTCTGCTATATGGCGTATGTCGACATGCTCTCTGGCGTCACTCCCATCAATGCCAATTACCTTGTAATGAGCAAGCAGAAACAACTCTTGGCTTAGCTGGTCTTCACCACGTACTTTTTGGGCTAGGGCCAAGAAAAGAACCCCCACCGATACCACAAGATGAGGGGCAATCTGCATGTGCTGTATGAAGCTCGGCCCAGAAAGACGGTTGTAGTAAATGGTCGACGGACCGAACATCCAGATACCAAGGCCCAATGCTGCTATAGCAATACCTATAACCATAAGTACACCAGCACCGTGCCGCCTGTCAGCGCACTCTTCTGAGTGGACTTCATAGGCATTGGAAAAGCCGGGTACCTGATAATCCTGCTTGCCTGGCTGAAGCTTTACTTCCTGCACGAGATTGCTATCCGATGCTTGCATGGCCCACTCCTTAAAAAGGCCGATACTAAGCAATCGCGGCAACAGATAGTTGGCATAAAACCAATTTCAGAAATATCCTACAACACTTAAACATGCAACTCGAATGCGTCAGTCTCGCATCCAGGCGCATGCTTCAAGATTCGTGGCAATCACTTAGAGGCCCTCACACATTTTGCTGAGGTGCCCTACGAAAATGTCACCCGTAAAGATGTAGAAGCACAGCCCCGAACAACACCAGACTAACCCCACCAATTTGAATGGCCGACAGCCGCTCGCGATAAAAGAAGTACCCGAGTATCGCGGCAATGCCGCCCGATAAGGTGCTGATGACAGTGACGACAGAAACCGAGCCATTGAGCGCACCCCAGGAGAACGCGGAGAACCCGCCCAGGTTGAAAAAACTGGCGCCGCACAGTGAGCCAAAGGTCTTCAACCTCATCGTCGTGTGGTCCCGCAGTAACCTGAAGGTTTCAGGGATGAGAAACAGGACTCCCACTGCATAGCCCAGCGCCAGCATGTTCACCGGCCCTAGCGCTGGCAAGGCGAACTTGCCTTGAATCCAGAAGCTGATGCCATAAAGCATGGCCGCTAACAAGGCAAACCCTACAGATATGGTACTGGTGGTCTTACGCTCGAAATCACCTCCGTGATCACTGCGACTGGCCAGTAGAACGCCGAAGAAGCAAACGAGAATACCGCTCACTTGCCAAGCTGACAGAGCATCACCGCCCAGCCACGCCAGCAGAGTAGTAAAAACGCCATACGAGGTGACCAAGGGGGCTACAACTGCAGTTTTACCAATAGCAAAAGCCTTCGACAGCGCCAGCGCCCCCACTACGGTACACAGAGAAGCTACTACGCCCAACCCTACTGCACGCCATGGCGCAGCAATAAACTTTTCCCACTGGCTGGCAGAGATGACGATAATGATCGTCATTAACAAAAGCCCCAGTAACTGCCCGAAAAAGACCGCCCGCTTGACCCCAACCGCTCGTGCGTTCACGCCGGCCAAAAAGTCCGTCGCTCCCCAGAACGCCGCCGCTAACAAGCCCATGAATACGTCCACAGTAACGTTCCTTATTATTACTTCCCTCTGCTTCCCTCCAGACAGTAATCGGGATCATGTCAAAAATCAAACACCTGATTGGGATTAAACTTTACATCCCGACGTTTCTTTATAAGACTGCCATCTCAGCAACTCAGCTAGCAGAATTAGTCAATACAGCTGAAACAACAATAAACATCAAAAGGTCAATATAGGAAACTTCTTACAAAGCCATTCCCAAAATCTTACACCGAAATTTACTGCATCATTGGCGAACAACATTGGGTTAATTAGCCGCCTCGCTGGAGACGGCGGGTTGCGCATTCCTGAGGGCTTGAGGCGGCTGGGGCTGAGGATAATGTTGATTAGGCCCAGTCAGGCCATTGCATACGCCATCAACACCGCGGCAGATTACGCGCCACATTGAGCGCCGCGCTGCTCTGGGCCACCGGCATGATCTCGACGGTATTGATATTCACATGCCCCGGCTGCTCGGCAATCCAGGCCACCGTAGCGGCGATGTCCTCCGGCAGGATGGCCTCCACGTCGCGGTAGAGCGCTTGCACAGCGTCCAGATCACCGTTCAGGCGCACCACCGAGAAGTCGGTGCCCGAGCACAAGCCCGGTTCGATATTGCTCACCCGCACGCGGGTGCCTGCGAGGTCGGCGCGCAGGTTGAGGCTGAACTGGCGGACGAAGGCCTTGCTGGCGCCATACACATTGCCGCCCGGGTACGGATAAGTGCCGGCAATCGACCCCATGTTGATGATCATGCCGCTGTCGGCTTCCACCATCTGCGGCAGGACCTTGTGGGTCACCATGGCCAGGCCGGTGACGTTGGTGTCGATCATCTGCTGCCAGTTCGCGCTACTGCTGGCCTGGGCACGGTCGACGCCCAGCGCCAGCCCGGCATTGTTCACCAGCAGGTCGATCTGCAGCGAGGCGTCACGGACCTGATCGAACGCCGCCTCGATCGACAGTGGATCGGTGACATCCAGCGCCAGCGCAATGAAGTTGACGCCCAACTCGGCTTCCAGCGCTTGCAGTTTGTCCATGCGCCGGGCGGCGCCGATCACACGGTAACCCTTGCCGATCAGGGTACGGCAGATGGCCCGGCCAAAGCCCGAAGACGCGCCGGTCACGAATGCAGTTTTCATCAGTTATCTCCTTGGAAGGGTCAGGCCAGGTACTTCACACCCAGGCTGGTAAACAGGCAGAGCATCGAGAACACCAGCGCCTTGCGCACCACTTCATTGCCTTTGCGCAGGGCCAGGGCGCTGCCCAGGTGGTTGCCGAGGATGTTGCAGGCCACCAGCGGTAGCGCCAGCAGGTAAACGACCTTGCCCGCCATGACGAACGCCACCAGCGCGCCGATGTTCGAGGCGAAGTTGAACGTCTTGGAATTGGCGGAACTGGACACCAGGTCCATGCGCAGCAGGTAGTGGAACGCGATGATGAACATGCTGCCGGTACCGGGGCCGAAGAACCCGTCATAGAAGCCGATGGCCAGGCAGGTCAGCGGAACCACGCTGAACAGCATGCGCGGCGACAGCTCACGCTCTGCCACCGGGCGGTCTTTGGGGGTAAGAAAGATGAGGATGCCGAACGGGATCAGCGCCAGGATGATCTTGCCCACGAGTTCCTGCGGGATCGACACGATCAGGTGCGCGCCCAGGTAAGCCCCAAGCAATGAAAACGGCACCCCGACCAGCGCTACCTGCCAGACCATCTTGCTGTTGGCCAGGAAGTTGCGGATGGCCGCAAGTGTGCCGAGGGTGCTGACCAGCTTCTCCTGCCCCAGGGCAACCTGCGGCGGCATGCCCACCAGCAGAAAGCCGGGCACCAGGAACAGCCCGCCTCCCCCGGCGATGCTGTCGACAAAGCCTGCAACGAATGCAATAGCGCCCAGCATGAGGATCGCCAGCAACCAGTGTTCCGCCCAGAAGGCGCCTAACAGTTCCATATCGGTACGTCCGTCGAGTCAGTAAAAAATTCAGGAGAGCACTTCGTAGGGATGGTCGGCCCGGGCGAAATGCACGCGGTTAAGGTCGTTGACCGCGAACAGACGCAGCAGCCAACGGTCAGCACCATCGTTCTGCGGCTCGAAGCCATCGCGGGCATGCAGCACACGCTGGTTCTTGAAGACCATGAAGTCGCCCGGCAGCAGCAGGTGCGGTTCATCGAAGCGGCGGGTTTCCAGCACACCGCGCAAGCTGGCCAGCGCTTGCTCGGCACGCAGGTTGAGACCGTGCGTGTTCTCGCTGTCGAAACGGCACAACCACTCACCGGCATGGCCACGCACCAGCACCGGGAGTTCGGCCGTGCAACGGCGGTTGCCACTGAACGAGTCCGGGCGGCGGATCTCGAATTGTGGCAGGCACAGCTCGCGCACCGTGGTCGCGGGCAGTGCCGCCACCACGGCATCGAGGCTGACCAGCGTGGTACTGATGCGCGGGTCGCAGCGCATGCCGAAGAACGACAGGTACTCCGGGCAGCACGAAGCGGCGCCGAGGGGCTCGGATGACAGCGGCAGGTCCGGGTTGTCCACGTGATAGGAGAAGCGCAGCCGCGAGCCATGGGAACTCTTGTGGCTGGAGGAATGGCGCGACGGGATGACATGGCGGAACAGCCGGCCGTCGTTTTCGCCCTCGTACACCACAGGGTTGATCCCCATCAGGCTCTGCATGGTCAGGCTGACCAGGCACGCAACCGGGGTGCTGCGCGGACTGAGCACCCCCGAGTATGGCGTGGGCGGGATATCACGGTCACGCGGGCAGTTACGCACGATCATGCTGGTCTGGTACGGATCCGCGACAAAGCCATGGATCTGTTGGCACAGCGCCTTGCCCAACACGTCCTGCGCCTGGTCCTTGAGCTGCGGATAAAGTTCTTTGTTCGTCTCGGAGTCGAGCGGGGTGTTGTTCAGCAGGGTTTGCCAGGCGCTGGAGATGACCCAGGGCAGACGGATCTCCAGTGAGGCTTGAAACTCGGCGCCTTGATGCAGGTGTGCACTTTCCATTTGCAGTGATATTCCATGTTGCTGGCTGAGGCCAGTCGGTGTCGTCGGCAGATGTTGATGTTTTATGAAGCCGGTCACAGCGGGACGATCGAGCATGCCGGGGGACGGCCTGCGCATTGAATCGACTCAATCATTGTAATTACAAAAATAACATCGACTCAATGCATTTTATCGATGACGCAAACACGCAAATGGTTCTACGCTATTAACCTATTGATTTTAAGAAGATTTATTTCAAGTTCGATATGAAAACGCCCAATCAAAGCCAGCTTGCACGACTGGCGGCCATCAGCTGAAAAGCCGGATACCGTAAGATCGAAGCGATTTAATCGATGCAATTTACCAGTAAGAAAACACAATTACTGGCATCAGACCATTCGTGCTAGGCTTCCGGGCTCTCGCAGATTCTGGTGCCATTTCTATGTGGGTTCCTCACTACAGCGACCTGGCGCAGCCGGTCTACCTGATGATCGCCGATGCCCTGGAGCAGGACATCGGCAGCGGCCGGCTGGTGGCTGGCGAACGCTTGCCAACCCTCAAGGACCTCGCCGAGTCACTGGACGTGACACCCGGTACCATCGGCCGAGCCTATGACGAAGCCGCCAAGCGTGGCCTGGTGGTGGGCGAAGTCGGGCGCGGAACCTTCGTGCTGCCGCAACCACAGGCGCAGCCCCCCGCCCCGCCTGCGCCTGCGCGTTCTGGGGCCGCCCTCGTCGAGCGCGACAACGGGCAGATCGACCTGTCGATCATCAAGCCCAACGACGGGCACATGACCGACTGGCTACGCGGCGCCATCAACGAGCTGGCCCAAGCGCCCGACCTGGCCCAGGTGCTGGACTATGTCACCGAGGGCGGCCATGCGACGCACAAGCAGGCCGGCGCGGCCTGGATCAGGCGTTGGCTCCCCGAAGCCAGCTGGCAGCAAGTAGTACTGACGTCCGGCGCCCAGCACGGCCTGCTGGTGGCCATCAGCAGCCTCTCGAAGAGCGATGACGTAGTGCTGTGCGAGTCATTCTGCTACCCAGGCATCATCTCCCTGGCCCACAGCATGGGCCGCCGCCTGCGCGGCGTAGCCATGGACGAGTTCGGCCTGATTCCTGAAGCACTGCGTGCGGCATGCATGGAATACCGGCCTTCGCTGCTGGTCTGCGTCACCACGCACCAGAACCCGACCAACTCGATCATGCCCCACGCACGGCGCGAGGCCATCGCACAGATCGCTCGCGAGTTCGACCTGTTCATCGTCGATGACGACATCTACGGCTTTCTCGAGCCCTCCCCGGATTACAAGCCGCTTGCCGCCTATGCCCCTGAACGTTCGGTGTACCTCACCAGCCTGTCCAAAAGCGTGCTGCCGGCGCTGCGCATCGGCTACCTGTATGCCCCGCCGCAAACCCTCTCGCGGCTGTCGTCGATGGTGCGCAGCAGTGTCTGGATGCCTTCGCCATTGATGGCGCAGCTGGCTAGCAACCTGATCAACAGTGGCATGGCCGACCAGCTGGTGCAGGTACAACGGGAAGAAGCGGCTGCACGCCAGCATATGGCATGCGAGATCCTCGGCAAGTACAGGATCCGCAGCCAAGCCAACAGCTTCCATATCTGGCTGGAACTGCCCGAACCCTGGACCAGCGACGAGTTCGCCAATCTGGCGCGCAACAATGGCGTTACGGTAGTCAGTGGCAGCCAGTTCCTGCCCGAGCGCAGCCATGCCACGTGCGGGGTACGCATTGCCTTGATGGCCCCAACCCGCCAGGAATTGGGGTTTGCCTTGACCAAACTGGCGAGCCTGCTGGATTCGTCAGAGCCCCGGTTGTTTTATTGAGTCGACCGCAGGAACACGGAAATATAGGCATAAAAAAACCCAGGGCAAATGCCCTGGGTTTCTGTGCCAGCCAGACGCCTGACCGTTCAATCAGAACGGAATGTCGTCATCGAAGCTGTCAAAGTCAGCCGCTGGTTGCGGTGCTGGCTGCTGCGGCGCCGGGCGCTGTTGCTGCTGCGGGCGCTGAGCCTGTTGGCGTGGCGGGGCCTGGTTGTACTGTTGCTGTTGGCCGCCACCGTAGTTGCCGCCACCCTGGTTGTACGGGTCACCGCCCTGCTGCTGGCCCTGCGGACGACCGCCGAGCAACTGCATGGTGCCGTTGATGTCGACGATGATTTCGGTGGTATAGCGCTTGATACCGTCCTTTTCCCACTCGCGGGTCTGCAGCTTGCCTTCGATGTAGCACTGCGAACCTTTGCGCAGGTACTCGCCGGCAATTTCGGCAACCTTGCCGAACAGCGAGACACGGTGCCACTCGGTACGCTCGACCTTCTGGCCCGACTGCTTGTCGGTCCACTGCTCGCTGGTGGCCAGGCTCAGGTTGGTCACGGCGTTACCGTTGGGCAGGTAGCGGACTTCGGGATCCTGGCCACACGTGCCGACCAGAATGACTTTGTTAACCCCACGGGCCATAACGTTCTCCTAGGCTTCGCACGCCGATGAGACTGGATTCACCAGTCGCTCGAGGGTCGCACGGTCCAAAATTTTCGTATCCAGTTTGATATAGATGGCGGCTTCATCTGCCACCACCACGGCGTCGGTCACACCCGGCACGGCCATCAGGCGCTCGGTCAAGCCGGCTTCCCGAACGGCCTCTGGCGTCAGCGGCATGCGCAGGCTGGTCACATAGGGCGGCTCGTTCATGCGCAAGGCGACGACCAACCAGATGGCACACAGGATTGCGCAACCAAGGAACACCATGTTCAGCCCGCCGTGCTGGAACAGCCAGCCACCGAGGATGCCTCCCAGGGCAGCGCCGAGGAACTGGCTGGTGGAATACACCCCCATCGCCGTCCCCTTGCCACCAGCAGGCGACACCTTGCTCACCAGCGAAGGCAACGAGGCCTCCAGCAGGTTGAATGCGGTAAAGAATACCACGGTGCCAATCACCAGTCCGCGCAAACCGTCAGCCCACTGCCAGAAGAACACTTCCGTCAGCAGCAGGACACTGACCGCACCGGCCAGGACGCGTTTCATCTTGCGCTTTTTTTCGCCGTAGATGATGAACGGGATCATTGCAAAAAATGAGATCAGCAACGCGGTCAGGTATACCCACCAGTGCTGCTCCTTGGGCAGGTCGCCGCGTTCGACGAAGGCCAGGGGCAGCGCGACGAAGCTGGCCATGAGGATGGCGTGGAGGATGAAAATGCCCGCATCCAGGCGCAGAAGGTCCGGATGACGCAGGGTCGGGCCGAGGGCCTGGCGCGCCACACCCGACTCGCGGTGCTGCAATGTGCTGTGCGTATTGGGTACGACAAAGGCGATCAGCAGGATACCCACCAGGGCAAGTCCTGCGGTGGCCAGGAACAATCCTGACAAGCCGAAGTGGCTTGTGAGCAATGGGCCTATGACCATGGCCACGGCAAACGACAGGCCGATGCTCATGCCGATCATCGCCATCGCCTTGGTCCGGTGCTGCTCGCGGGTCAGGTCCGAGAGCAAGGCCATGACCGCCGCGGAAATCGCCCCCGCGCCCTGCAGGATACGCCCGGCGATCACCCCCCAGATGGAGTCTGCCTGAGCCGCCAGCAGGCTACCCAGAGCAAACACCACCAGCCCCAGGTAAATGACTGGCCGGCGGCCAATGCGGTCGGAAATCATCCCGAACGGGATCTGCAATACCGCCTGGGTCAGGCCATAGGCGCCTATGGCCAGGCCGATCAGCGCAGGGGTAGCGCCGGCCAGGTCCATGCCGTAGGTGGCCAGCACCGGCAACACCATGAACATGCCCAGCATACGAAAGGCAAAGACCAGGGCCAGGCCGCCAGCAGCGCGGGTTTCGCCGCTGCTCATGCGCTCGTTGTGGGTGTCGTGCATGGATAAACCTCGTGTGAACCGGCGGCGATTCTATCAGTCCGACAGCTTGACGGCATCTACGCGACGCTTTGCCGCGTACTGGCAGCGCGCCGTATACTTCCTTGTTTATGCCCGCCGAGCGAGGCCGCAGTGGACAAGATCCTGATTCGTGGGGCACGTACCCACAACCTGAAGAACATCGACCTGACCCTGCCGCGGGACAAGCTTATCGTGATCACCGGCCTGTCCGGATCCGGCAAGTCGTCCCTGGCGTTCGACACACTCTACGCCGAAGGCCAGCGCCGCTACGTGGAATCGCTGTCGGCCTATGCCCGGCAATTCCTGTCGATGATGGAAAAGCCCGACGTCGACACCATCGAAGGCCTGTCGCCAGCGATTTCCATCGAGCAGAAGTCGACATCGCACAACCCAAGGTCAACGGTCGGCACCATCACCGAGATCTACGACTACCTGCGTCTGCTGTACGCCCGCGTCGGTACGCCGCGCTGCCCGGACCACGACATCCCTCTGGAAGCGCAAACGATCAGCCAGATGGTCGACCTGGTACTGGAGCGCCCGGAAGGCAGCAAGCTGATGTTGCTGGCGCCGGTCGTGCGCGAGCGCAAGGGTGAGCACCTGGCGGTATTCGACGAGTTGCGCGCCCAGGGCTTCGTGCGTGCGCGGGTCAACGGCAAGCTTCATGAGCTGGACGAACTGCCGAAGCTGGACAAGCAGAAGAAGCACAGCATCGACGTGGTAGTGGACCGTTTCAAGGTCCGCGCCGACCTGCAACAGCGCCTGGCCGAGTCGTTCGAAACCGCGCTGAAGCTCGCCGACGGCATCGCCTTGGTAGCGCCCATGGACGACGAGCCCGGCGAGGAGATGATCTTCTCCGCGCGCTTCGCCTGCCCGGTGTGCGGCCACGCGATCAGCGAGCTGGAGCCGAAGCTGTTCTCCTTCAACAACCCGGCCGGTGCCTGCCCGACCTGCGACGGCCTCGGGGTGAAGCAGTTCTTCGATACCAAGCGCCTGGTCAACAGCGAGCTGACCCTGGCCGAAGGCGCGATTCGCGGCTGGGACCGGCGCAACGTGTATTACTTCCAGATGCTCGGCTCGCTGGCCGCACATTATGGCTTCAGTCTGGAAGAGCCGTTCGGTGAACTGTCAGCCGAGCACCAGAAGGTGATCCTTCAAGGCAGCGGCAAGCAGAGCGTCGACTTCAAGTACCTCAACGACCGCGGCGATATCGTCAAGCGCTCGCACCCGTTCGAAGGCATCGTGCCAAACCTCGAACGCCGCTATCGCGAGACCGAGTCGGCCACCGTGCGTGAAGAGTTGGCCAAGTTCCTCGGCACCCAGCCCTGCCCGGACTGTCGCGGCACCCGCCTGCGCCGCGAAGCCCGCCACGTGTGGGTTGGCGAGAAGACCCTGCCAGCGGTGACCAACCTGCCGATCGGTGAGGCCAGCAGCTATTTCGCTGACCTGAGCCTGACCGGCCGGCGCGGCGAGATCGCGGCAAAGATCCTCAAGGAGATCTGCGAGCGCCTGCAGTTCCTGGTCAACGTCGGCCTCGACTACCTGACCCTCGACCGCAGCGCCGATACGCTGTCTGGCGGTGAGGCCCAGCGTATTCGCCTGGCCAGCCAGATCGGTGCCGGCCTGGTCGGGGTCATGTACATCCTCGACGAACCGTCCATCGGCCTTCATCAACGCGACAACGACCGCCTGCTGGCCACCCTCAACCACCTGCGGGACCTGGGCAACACGGTGATCGTGGTTGAACACGACGAGGACGCCATACGTCTGGCCGACTACGTGGTGGACATCGGCCCGGGTGCCGGCGTGCACGGTGGCCAGATCGTCGCTGAGGGCTCGCCGCAGGAGGTCATGGACCACCCTGATTCGCTGACCGGCAAGTACCTGTCCGGGCGCAAGAAGATCGTCGTGCCCGCCAAGCGCACCCCGCGCGACAAGAAACTGCAGCTCAAGCTCAAGGGCGCACGTGGCAACAACCTGCAGAACGTCGACCTGGAAATCCCGATCGGCCTGCTAACCTGCGTGACCGGCGTGTCCGGCTCGGGCAAGTCGACGCTGATCAACAACACGCTGTTCCCCCTCGCGGCCACCGCCCTGAATGGCGCGAGCACCCTGGAAGCTGCGCCGCACACCAGCATCGACGGCCTGCAGCACCTGGACAAGGTGGTAGATATCGACCAGAGCCCGATCGGCCGCACACCGCGCTCGAACCCGGCTACCTACACCGGTATCTTCACGCCGATTCGCGAGCTGTTCTCCGGCGTGCCGGAATCGCGCTCGCGCGGCTACGGTCCGGGGCGCTTCTCGTTCAACGTCAAGGGTGGTCGTTGCGAAGCCTGCCAGGGGGATGGCCTGATCAAGGTCGAGATGCACTTCCTGCCGGACATCTACGTGCCCTGCGACGTTTGCAAGAGCAAGCGCTACAACCGCGAAACTCTGGAGATCAAGTACAAGGGCAAGAACATCCATGAAGTGCTGGAAATGACCATCGAGGATGCCCGTGCGTTCTTCGATGCGGTACCAGCGCTGGCGCGCAAGCTGCAGACGCTGATGGACGTGGGGCTTTCGTACATCAAGCTGGGGCAATCGGCGACCACCCTGTCCGGTGGCGAGGCACAACGGGTGAAGCTGTCTCGCGAGTTGTCCAAGCGTGACACCGGCAAGACCCTCTACATCCTCGACGAGCCGACTACCGGGTTGCACTTCGCCGACATCCAGCAGCTGCTGGACGTTCTGCATCGCCTGCGTGACCACGGCAATACCGTGGTAGTGATCGAGCACAACCTGGATGTGATCAAGACGGCCGACTGGCTGGTGGACCTGGGGCCGGAGGGCGGTTCCAAGGGCGGGCAGATCATCGCCTGCGGGACGCCTGAAGAGCTGACCAAGATGAAGCAGTCTTATACCGGGCACTACCTCAAGCCGCTGCTGGAGCGTGACCGGGCCTGACGGTTGGCACGGGGCATGAAAAAGCCCCTGGTACCGTTGGTGCCAGGGGCTTTTTCGTGACGCTGTGGATAACTTACATCTGCGACTGCAGGTAATTCTCCAGGCCGATGGCCTTGATCAGACCCTGCTGCTTTTCCAGCCAGTAGGTGTGATCTTCTTCGGTGTCAGCCAACTGCGCGCGCAGGATGTCGCGGCTGATGTAGTCCTTGTGCAGTTCGCACAGCTCGATGCCTTTGCACAGAGCGCCACGCACCTTGTACTCGAGCTTGAGGTCGGCCTCGATCATTTCCGGCACGGTGCTGCCCACTTCGAGATCATCCGCGCGCATGTCTGGAGTGCCTTCGAGCATGAGGATACGACGCATCAGGGCATCAGCGTGCTGCGTCTCTTCTTCCATCTCGTGGTTGATACGCTCGTAGAGCTTGGTCAGGCCCCAGTCTTCGTACATGCGTGAGTGGATGAAGTACTGGTCGCGAGCCGCCAGTTCGCCCTTCAGCAACGTGACGAGGTAGTTGATAACGTCCGGGTGACCTTGCATCGCCCTGCTTCTCCCTGTGAAAACGACTGATGCACATAGTGTGAACCAGCTTTTGCGCGCGGTCACTGAAAAACGCGCAATTAGAAGCAAAAAATCGGTTAAACAGTAGTGATATTCATTGAAAAACCGCCCAAATGAGGGCGGTTCTTCTTATCACTTCGACTTAGGCGAGATTCACCCCCAATGCCTTGGCGATGCCTTCGCCGTAGGCCGGGTCAGCCTTGTAGAAGTACTGCAACTGGCGCTGAATCACGTCTTCGCTGACGCCCGCCATGGTGCCGGCGATATTACTGATCAGCAGTGCCTTCTGCTCGTCACTCATCAGGCGGAACAGCGCACCGGCGTGGCTGTAGTAATCGTTGTCCTCGCGGTGATTGTGGCGGTCCGCCGCACCGCTGAGAGCCAGTGCGGGTTCGGCGTAACGTGGCGACTGCTTCGGCGCATCGGCGTAGCTGTTGGGCTCGTAGTTCGGCGCACTGCCGTAACTGCCCATGGCCATCGAACCATCGCGCTGGTAGCTGTTCACCGGGCTACGTGGGGCGTTCACCGGCAGCTGCTGGTGGTTGGTACCCACACGGTAGCGGTGTGCATCGGCGTAAGCGAATACGCGGCCCTGCAGCATGCGGTCAGGCGACAAGCCGACACCCGGAACCATGTTGCTCGGGCCGAATGCCGCCTGCTCCACCTCGGCGAAATAGTTGAGCGGGTTGCGGTTGAGCTCCAGCACCCCGACTTCGATCAGTGGGTAGTCCTTTTGCGACCAGGTCTTGGTCACATCGAACGGGTTCTCGTCGCGGTTGGCCGCCTCGGCCTCGCTCATCACCTGGATGCACACGGTCCAGCGCGGGAAGTCACCCCGCTCGATGGCCTCGAACAGGTCACGCTGGGCGTAGTCCGGGTCGGTACCGGCCAGGCGTGCTGCGTCGGCCGGCGTCAGGTTCTTGATACCTTGCTGAGTCTTGAAGTGCCACTTGACCCAAGTGCGCTCGCCTTGACCATTGATCAGGCTGTAGGTGTGGCTGCCAAAACCGTGCATATGCCGGTAACCGTCCGGAATGCCGCGGTCGGAGAACAGGATCGTGACCTGGTGCAGGGCCTCGGGCGAATGCGACCAGAAGTCCCACATCATCTGGGCGTTCTTCAGGTTGGTTTGCGGGTGACGCTTCTGGGTGTGGATAAAATCCGGGAACTTGAGCGGATCGCGGATGAAGAATACCGGGGTGTTGTTGCCCACGATGTCCCAGTTGCCTTCCTCGGTGTAGAACTTGACCGCGAAGCCACGCGGATCGCGCTCAGTATCCGCCGAGCCACGCTCGCCGCCGACCGTGGAGAAGCGCAGGAAGGTCTCGGTCTGCTTGCCAATCTGTTCGAACAGCTTGGCGCTGGTGTACGAGGTGATATCGCGGGTGACGGTGAAGGTGCCGTAGGCGCCCGAACCTTTCGCATGCACACGGCGCTCAGGGATGTTCTCGCGGTTGAAGTGGGCAAGCTTCTCGATCAGGTGGAAGTCGTCGAGCAGCAGCGGGCCACGCGGGCCGGCGGAGCGGGAATTCTGGTTGTCGGCTACAGGTGCACCGCTGGCGGTGGTGAGAAGTTTGCTCATGGGCTCTCCTTATCGGTCTTCGAGTGCCGGCTAGACGGCTTGAGAAGAAGTATCGATGAGCGGCCATCTCAGAACAAATTCATTACATGAGTTACATCAATAGAAATAAATAATACCTGCAAGAACAAAAAACCGGGCACTAGGCCCGGTTCTTTGTAGCAGACAGAACGTCTTACTCAGCAGCTTCTACAGCACCGCCGACCGGACGATCAACCAGCTCGACGTACGCCATAGGCGCGTTGTCGCCAGCGCGGAAACCGCACTTCAGGATGCGCAGGTAGCCGCCCTGACGGGTGGCGTAACGCTTGCCCAGGTCGTTGAACAGTTTGCCAACAGCGGACTTCGAACGGGTACGATCGAAGGCCAGACGACGGTTAGCAACGCTGTCTTCCTTGGCCAGGGTGATCAGCGGCTCGGCAACGCGGCGCAGCTCCTTGGCTTTCGGCAGGGTGGTTTTGATCAGCTCGTGCTCGATCAACGACACTGCCATGTTCTGGAACATAGCCTTGCGGTGAGAGCTGGTACGGCTCAGGTGACGTCCACTTTTACGATGACGCATGATTCATTCCTTACCAAACACTACGTTCGGTGATTACGACGATCAGGCGGTCGCCTTGTCGTCTTTCTTAAGACTTGCAGGCGGCCAGTTGTCGAGGCGCATGCCGAGAGACAGACCACGAGAGGCCAGGACGTCCTTGATTTCAGTCAGGGACTTCTTGCCCAGGTTAGGAGTCTTCAACAGCTCTACTTCGGTACGCTGAATCAGGTCGCCGATGTAGTAGATGTTCTCCGCCTTGAGGCAGTTGGCCGAACGTACAGTCAGTTCCAGGTCGTCAACCGGGCGCAGCAGGATCGGATCGATCTCGTCTTCCTGCTCGACTACGACAGGCTCGCTGTCACCCTTGAGGTCGACGAACGCGGCCAACTGCTGTTGCAGGATGGTCGCAGCGCGGCGGATAGCCTCTTCAGGATCCAGGGTGCCGTTGGTTTCCAGATCAATGACCAGCTTGTCCAGGTTGGTACGCTGTTCAACACGGGCGTTTTCGACCACATAGGCGATACGACGCACCGGGCTGAACGAAGCGTCCAGCTGCAGACGGCCAATGCTACGGCTTTCGTCTTCGTCGGTTTGACGGGAGTCAGCCGGCTCGTAACCACGACCACGAGCTACGGTGAGCTTCATGTTCAGGGCGCCGTTGGACGCCAGGTTCGCGATTACGTGATCGGGGTTGACGATCTCGACATCGTGATCCAGCTGAATATCGGCAGCGGTAACCACCCCCGAACCCTTTTTCGACAAGGTCAGCGTAACTTCGTCACGACCGTGCAGTTTGATAGCCAGGCCTTTCAGGTTCAACAGGATTTCAATGACGTCTTCCTGAACACCTTCGATCGCGGAGTACTCGTGGAGTACGCCATCGATCTCGGCCTCGACTACTGCACAGCCAGGCATGGAGGACAACAGGATGCGGCGCAGCGCGTTGCCCAGGGTATGGCCGAAACCACGCTCGAGAGGCTCGAGCGTAATCTTGGCGCGGGTCGGACTGACTACCTGCACATCAATATGGCGGGGAGTCAGGAACTCATTTACCGAAATCTGCATGGATGCACCTATTTTCTAGCCCTTACTTGGAGTAGAGCTCGACAATCAGGTTTTCGTTGATGTCGGCAGACAGATCGCCGCGAGCAGGAACGTTCTTGAAAACGCCCGACTTCTTAGCAGAATCTACTTCTACCCACTCAACGCGGCCACGCTGGGCGCACAGTTCAAGGGCTTGAACAATGCGCAGCTGGTTCAGCGACTTCTCGCGAACCGCGACCACGTCACCCGGACGAACTTGGTAGGATGGAATGTTTACAGTCTTACCGTTGACGCTGATCGCCTTGTGCGAAACCAGCTGACGGGATTCGGAACGAGTCGAACCGAAGCCCATACGGTAAACGACGTTATCCAGACGGCACTCGAGCAGTTGCAGCAGGTTCTCACCGGTTGCGCCTTTTTTCGAGGCAGCAGCTTGGTAGTAACCGCGGAACTGACGCTCCAGAACACCGTAGATACGACGGACTTTTTGCTTCTCGCGCAGCTGGGTACCGTAGTCGGACTGACGGCCACGGCGCTGACCGTGGATACCTGGGGCTGCTTCGATGTTGCACTTCGATTCCAGAGCGCGAACGCCGCTCTTCAGGAACAGGTCGGTGCCTTCACGACGAGACAGTTTGCATTTTGGACCAATGTAACGTGCCATTCTTCTGTCTCCTGATTACACGCGACGCTTCTTCGGCGGACGGCACCCGTTGTGCGGGATAGGCGTCACGTCGGTGATGCTGGCGATCTTGTAGCCGCAGCTGTTCAATGCACGAACGGCGGATTCACGACCTGGACCTGGGCCCTTGACGTTGACGTCGAGGTTCTTCAGGCCATATTCCAGCGCAGCTTGACCAGCACGCTCAGCAGCGATCTGGGCTGCGAACGGGGTGGATTTGCGCGAACCACGGAAACCCGAACCACCGGAAGTAGCCCAGGACAGTGCGTTGCCCTGACGGTCGGTGATGGTCACGATGGTGTTGTTGAAAGACGCATGGATGTGGGCGATGCCATCAACCACTGTCTTTTTGACTTTTTTACGAGGACGAGCAGCAGGTTTTGCCATGTCTATATTCCTGGGCGATTACTTGCGGATCGGCTTACGCGGGCCCTTACGGGTGCGTGCGTTGGTCTTGGTGCGCTGACCGCGAACCGGCAGACCTTTACGATGACGCAGGCCGCGGTAGCAACCCAGGTCCATCAAGCGCTTGATCTTCATGTTGATGTCACGACGCAGGTCACCTTCGGTGGTGAACTTCGCGACTTCGCCACGCAGGGTTTCGATTTGCTCGTCGCTCAGATCCTTGATCTTTGCGGCTGGGTTGACACCAGCGTCTGCACAGATCTTCTGTGCAGTAGTGCGACCGACACCATAGATGTAGGTCAGCGAGATAACAGTATGCTTGTTATCTGGAATGTTGACGCCTGCAATACGGGCCATTCAGTGGGACTCCAATTGACAGCTACCTACGCCCCGGAAGCCAAGAAATAGGGCGCGAGATAATATCGCTGTAGAAACGAATAATCAACCCAGCAGCACACTAGCTGCTGGGTTTGAAGCGCAGATCACACTCAGCCTTGGCGCTGTTTGTGACGCGGTTCCGCGCTGCAGATCACTCGTACGACGCCTTCGCGACGGATGATCTTGCAGTTGCGGCACAGCTTTTTCACCGATGCACGAACTTTCATTACCGACTCCTCGAACCTTAGGGGCGTATCAGCGCAGCAGACCGCTGCCACCGTAGCCTTTCAGGTTGGCTTTCTTCATCAGGGATTCGTACTGGTGCGAAACGAGGTGCGATTGTACTTGGGACATGAAGTCCATCACAACCACTACCACAATCAGCAACGAGGTCCCGCCAAGGTAGAACGGCACATTTGCTGCCACCACCAGGAACTGGGGCAGAAGGCAGACGGCCATCATGTAAAGAGCACCGAACATGGTCAGACGAGTCAGAACGCCATCAATGTAGCGTGCGGACTGCTCACCAGGACGGATACCCGGAATAAAGGCACCGGACTTCTTCAGGTTTTCCGCTACGTCTTTCGGGTTGAACATCAACGCTGTGTAGAAGAAGCAGAAGAAAATGATCCCTGCACTAAACAGCAGAATGTTCAACGGCTGACCAGGAGCGATCGACTGCGAGATGTCCTGCAGCCAGCCCATACCTTCGGACTGACCGAACCAGGCACCCAGCGAAGCCGGGAACAGCAGAATGCTGCTCGCGAAAATGGCCGGGATAACCCCTGCCATGTTCACCTTCAGCGGCAAGTGGCTGGTCTGCGCGGCAAAGACCTTGCGGCCCTGCTGACGCTTGGCGTAGTGAACGGCGATACGACGCTGACCACGCTCAATGAACACCACGAAACCGATGATCGCTACTGCAAGCAAACCGATTGCGACCAGGGCGAAAATGTTGATATCGCCTGTGCGTGCAGACTCGAAAGACTGCCCGATTGCTCTCGGAAGACCGGCAACGATACCTGCGAAGATCAACATCGAGATACCGTTACCCACACCGCGCTCGGTGATCTGCTCACCCAGCCACATCATGAACATCGCGCCTGCCACGAAGGTGGAGACAGCAACGACATAGAAGCCGAGCCCTACAGAAAACGCCACGCCCTGGTTGGCCAGGCCAATGGACATGCCAATGGCTTGAACCAGTGCCAGGATAACGGTGCCGTAGCGGGTGTACTGGCTGATCTTGCGACGGCCAGCTTCACCTTCCTTCTTCAACTGCTCCAGTTGCGGGCTGACCGCCGTCATCAGCTGCATGATGATCGATGCCGAGATGTACGGCATGATCCCCAATGCAAAGATGCTCATGCGCTCAAGCGCGCCACCGGAAAACATGTTGAACAAGCTAAGAATGGTCCCCTCATTCTGCCGAAACAGATCCGCCAGACGGTCTGGATTGATGCCAGGAACCGGGATATGCGCACCTATCCGATAGACGATGATCGCCATGAACAGAAAGCGCAGACGAGCCCAGAGTTCCGACATCCCGCCCTTACCGAGCGAAGAGAGAGCACCTTGCTTAGCCATTTATTCCTCGAATTTGCCGCCAGCTGCTTCGATAGCCGCACGCGCACCCTTGGTGGCTGCGATGCCCTTGATGGTGACTGCGCGAGTGACTTCGCCAGACAGCATGATTTTCACACGCTGTACATTCTGGCCAATCACGTTGGCGTCCTTCAGGGACTGTACGGAAACCACGTCGCCTTCCACCTTGGCCAGTTCGGACAGACGCACTTCAGCGCGGTCCATGGCTTTCAGGGAAACGAAGCCGAATTTCGGCAGACGACGGTGCAGCGGCTGTTGACCGCCTTCGAAGCCAGGAGCGATCGAACCACCGGAACGGGAGGTCTGACCTTTGTGGCCACGGCCGCCGGTCTTACCCAGACCGCTACCGATACCACGACCTGGACGATGCTTCTCGCGACGGGAACCCGGCGCTGGACTCAGATCATTGAGTTTCATCGATTAACCCTCGACCTTCAGCATGTAGTAAGCCTTGTTGATCATCCCGCGGTTCTCGGGAGTATCCTGGACTTCTACAGTGTGACCGATGCGACGCAGACCCAGACCTTTAACGCACAGTTTGTGGTTAGGCAGCCGGCCCGAGACGCTCTTGATCAGCGTTACTTTTACGGTTGCCATGATTAGAAGATCTCCTCAACGCTCTTGCCGCGCTTGGCAGCAATGGACTCAGGAGATTGCATGGCTTTCAGACCCTTGAAGGTGGCGTAAACCACGTTCACTGGGTTGGTCGAACCGTAGCACTTGGCCAGGACGTTCTGAACACCAGCAACTTCCAGGACGGCACGCATTGCACCGCCGGCGATGATACCGGTACCTTCCGAAGCAGGCTGCATGTAAACCTTCGAGGCGCCGTGGGCGGCCTTGGTGGCGTACTGCAGGGTGGTGCCCTTCAGGTCAACCTGGATCATGTTGCGACGTGCAGCTTCCATGGCTTTCTGGATCGCAGCAGGTACTTCGCGCGACTTGCCACGGCCGAAACCAACGCGACCCTTGCCATCACCCACCACGGTCAGTGCGGTGAAGGTGAAGATACGGCCGCCTTTTACGGTTTTAGCTACGCGGTTAACTTGAACCAGCTTCTCGATGTAGCCTTCGTCGCGCTTTTGATCGTTATTTGCCATAACTTAGAACTCCAGCCCGCCTTCACGAGCAGCATCAGCCAGCGCTTTGACGCGGCCATGGTACTTGAAGCCGGAACGGTCAAAGGCAACTTGAGATACACCGGCGGCTTTCGCGCGCTCAGCTACCAGCTTGCCAACCTTAGTGGCCGCGTCGATGTTGCCAGTGGCGCCATCACGCAGGTCTTTGTCCAAGGTCGAGGCGCTTGCCAGAACCTTGCTGCCGTCGGCCGAAATGACCTGGGCGTAGATGTGCTGCGAGGAGCGGAACACGCACAGGCGCACGACTTCGAGTTCGTGCATCTTGAGACGTGCTTTGCGAGCGCGACGCAGTCGAATAACTTTTTTGTCGGTCATTTGCTAGGCCCTACTTCTTCTTGGCTTCTTTACGACGGACTGCTTCGTCCGCGTAACGCACACCCTTGCCCTTGTAAGGCTCTGGCGGACGGAACCCGCGGATTTCAGCGGCCACCTGACCTACCAGCTGCTTGTCGATACCCTTGATCAGGATGTCGGTCTGGCTAGGAGTTTCAGCGGTGATGCCGGCTGGCAGTTCGTAGTCCACTGGGTGAGAGAAGCCCAGGGCCAGGTTCAGGACGGTGCCTTTGGCCTGTGCCTTGTAACCAACACCGACCAGCTGGAGCTTGCGCTCGAAGCCTTGGCTTACGCCTTGGACCATGTTGTTGACCAGAGCGCGGGTAGTACCGGCCATGGCGCGAGCTTGCTGGTCACCATTGCGAGCGACGAAACGCAGCTCACCAGACTCTTCGGTAACTTCAACAGACGAGTGAACGTTCAGTTCGAGAGTACCTTTGGCACCCTTCACCGAAAGCTGCTGACCGGCGAATTTGACTTCGACACCAGAAGGCAGCTTAACGGGGTTCTTAGCGACGCGAGACATGTCTATCCCCCCTTAGAACACTGTGCAGAGAACTTCGCCGCCGACACCGGCAGCGCGCGCAGCGCGATCAGTCATCACACCTTTGTTGGTGGAGACAATAGACACGCCCAGGCCGCCACGTACTTTCGGCAGCTCAGCGACGGACTTGTACTGGCGCAGGCCTGGACGGCTGGAGCGCTTCAGTTCCTCGATGACCGGACGGCCTTCGAAGTACTTCAGTTCGATCGACAGGGAAGGCTTGGCTTCACCAGTAACCTGGTAGCCAGCGATGTAACCTTCGTCCTTCAGAACTTTGGCAACCGCGACCTTCAGGGTGGAGGAAGGCATGCTTACGACGGACTTTTCAGCCATCTGGGCATTACGGATGCGAGTTAGCATGTCCGCTAACGGGTCCTGCATACTCATGGGCTAGATGCTCCTGATACAAGAAATATTAGCCTTGCGGCTATCACAACCACCCGAGCGGGCAGGGTAAAAAACCCAGGCTCAGGTGAGCCGGTCATTCTAGACATAAGGCAGAAACGAAACAAGCCCCACGAGGGGGCTTGTTTGTTGGCGAGGTCACCGATGGTCGGAAGATTCCTCCCCGTCCACCGGGATCACACCTGTAGCGATTACCAGGAGGCTTTGACCAGGCCTGGTACGTCACCGCGCATTGCAGCTTGACGCAGCATGTTACGGCCCAGGCCGAACTTACGGTATACACCGTGAGGACGACCGGTCAGGCGGCAACGGTTGCGCAGACGCGCAGCGCTGGCATCACGTGGCTGCTTCTGCAGAGCGACAACGGCAGCGAAACGCTCTTCTGGAGAGGCGTTCAGGTTGACGATGGTCGCTTTCAGCTCAGCACGCTTTTTGGCGAACTTGGCTACCGTGAGCTGACGCTTCAGCTCGCGGTTCTTCATGCTCTTCTTGGCCATTTTCCTACTCCAATCAGTTGCGGAACGGGAATTTGAATGCACGCAGCAGAGCGCGGCCTTCGTCATCCGAACGAGCAGTGGTGGTCAGGGTGATGTCCAAACCGCGCAGAGCATCGATCTTGTCGTAATCGATTTCCGGGAAGATGATCTGCTCTTTCACGCCCATGCTGTAGTTGCCACGGCCATCGAAGGACTTGGCATTCAGGCCGCGGAAGTCGCGTACCCGAGGCAGGGAGATCGCCAGCAGGCGGTCCAGGAATTCGTACATCTTGTCGCTACGCAGGGTCACCTTGACGCCGATCGGCCACCCTTCACGGACTTTGAAGCCCGCGATGGATTTACGAGCGAAAGTCACGACCGGCTTTTGACCGGTGATCTTTTCCAGGTCGGCAACAGCGTGCTCGATGACTTTCTTGTCGCCGATCGCTTCGCCCAGACCCATGTTCAGGGTGATCTTGGTAACGCGCGGAACTTCCATCACGTTCGACAGCTTAAGTTCTTCCTTAAGCTTAGGAGCGATTTCGTTCCGGTAAATCTCTTTCAGTCGTGCCATGGTCTTCTACCTAGCAGTGTTCAAGCATCAACCGCTTTTTGGGTCGACTTGAAGACACGAATTTTCTTACCGTCTTCTACTTTGAAACCAACGCGGTCAGCCTTGTTGGTTTCGCCGTTGAAGATGGCAACGTTGGAAGCGTGCAGAGGCGCTTCTTTTTCGACGATACCGCCCTGAACGCCCGCCATCGGGTTAGGCTTGGTATGACGCTTGACCAGGTTCACACCACCAACGACCAGACGGTCATCAGCCAGAACCTTCAGCACCTTACCGCGCTTACCTTTGTCTTTGCCGGCGATCACGATGATCTCGTCGTCACGACGAATCTTTTGCATGTCGGATCTCCTTACAGCACTTCAGGGGCGAGCGAGACGATCTTCATGAACTTCTCAGTACGAAGTTCACGGGTCACTGGCCCGAAGATGCGAGTGCCGATCGGCTCTTGCTTGGTGTTCAGCAGAACAGCAGCGTTGCCGTCGAAACGAATGATGGAACCGTCAGCGCGACGTACACCGTGACGGGTACGGACGACAACAGCAGTCATCACTTGGCCTTTTTTGACCTTACCGCGTGGAATTGCTTCCTTGACGGTTACTTTGATGATGTCACCGATGCCGGCGTAACGGCGGTGCGAACCGCCGAGAACCTTGATGCACATGACGCGACGAGCGCCGCTGTTATCGGCCACATCGAGCATGGATTGAGTCTGAATCATAAAATTTCTCCGACCCTTAGCCCTTAGACTTCAACAGCGCGTTCGAGGACTTCAACCAGTGCCCAGGACTTGGTCTTGGCCAGCGGACGGGTTTCACGGATGGAAACCTTGTCGCCGATTTTGCACTGGTTGGATTCGTCGTGCGCGTGCAGCTTAGTCGAACGCTTAACGTATTTACCGTAGATCGGGTGCTTTACGCGACGCTCGATCAGAACGGTGATGGTCTTGTCCATTTTGTCGCTGACGACACGGCCAGTCAGCGTACGGACGGTTTTTTCAGCTTCAGCCATGATCACTTACCTGCCTGCTGGTTAAGCACAGTTTTCACGCGAGCGATGTCACGCTTAACTTGCGAGAGCAGGTGCGACTGCCCCAACTGGCCAGTTGCCTTCTGCATACGCAGATTGAACTGGTCGCGCAGCAAGCCGAGCAGTTGCTCATTCAGTTGCTGTGCAGATTTTTCACGAAGTTCATTCGCTTTCATCACATCACCGTCCGCTTAACAAAGGAGGTGGCGAGAGGCAGCTTTGCAGCAGCCAGGGCGAAAGCTTCGCGCGCCAGCTCTTCAGAAACACCCTCGATCTCGTACAGGACTTTGCCTGGCTGGATCTGGGCAACCCAGTATTCCACGGAACCTTTACCTTTACCCATACGAACCTCGAGAGGCTTCTTGGAGATCGGCTTGTCCGGGAACACACGGATCCAGATCTTACCGCCACGCTTGACGTGACGGGTCAGCGCACGACGTGCGGACTCGATCTGGCGAGCGGTGAGGCGACCGCGAGCAACAGCTTTCAGGGCGAATTCGCCGAAGCTGACTTTGCTACCGCGCAGTGCCAGACCACGGTTGTGGCCAGTCATCTGCTTGCGGAATTTTGTACGCTTTGGTTGCAACATTTGGCGTACCCCTTACTTAGCAGCTTTTTTACGAGGCGCTGGTGCTTGTGGTTTCAGTTCTTCTTGGCGACCACCAATAACTTCGCCTTTGAAGATCCAAACCTTCACACCGATCACACCGTAAGTGGTGTGAGCTTCGTAGGTGTTGTAGTCGATATCGGCACGCAGGGTGTGCAGCGGCACACGACCTTCGCGATACCACTCGGTACGAGCAATCTCAGCACCGCCGAGACGACCGCTCACCTGGATCTTGATGCCCTTGGCACCAATACGCATGGCGTTCTGTACTGCGCGCTTCATGGCGCGACGGAACATTACGCGGCGTTCCAGCTGCTGAGCTACGCTCTGCGCAACCAGCATAGCGTCGAGTTCCGGCTTGCGGATCTCTTCGATGTTGATGTGCACAGGCACACCCATCTGCTTGGTCAGGTCCTGACGCAGCTTCTCGACATCTTCACCCTTCTTCCCGATAACGATACCTGGACGAGCGGTGTGGATGGTGATGCGTGCAGTTTGAGCCGGACGATGAATATCGATACGGCTTACGGACGCGCTTTTTAGTTTGTCTTGGAGGTACTCACGCGTTTTCAGATCCTTCAACAGGTAATCTGCGTAAGTAGCACCGTCTGCGTACCAGACGGAGGTGTGCTCCTTGACGATTCCCAGGCGAATGCCAGTGGGATGTACTTTCTGACCCATCTGATCGACTCCGTTACTTGTCCGCAACCTTGACAGTGATATGGCAAGACCGCTTGACGATGCGATCAGCACGGCCTTTGGCACGTGGCATGATGCGCTTCAGCGAACGCCCTTCGTTGACGAAGACGGTGGAGACCTTCAGGTCATCAACGTCTGCGCCTTCGTTGTGTTCGGCGTTGGCTACGGCCGACTCGAGGACTTTCTTCATGATTTCAGCGGCTTTTTTGCTGCTGAAGGCCAACAGGTTGAGCGCTTCGCCCACCTTCTTCCCGCGGATCTGGTCGGCGACCAAGCGGGCTTTCTGGGCGGAGATGCGAGCGCCCGACAACTTAGCGGCTACTTCCATTTCCTTACCCCTTAACGCTTGGCTTTCTTGTCAGCCACGTGCCCGCGATAGGTGCGGGTACCGGCGAACTCGCCCAGTTTGTGGCCGACCATGTCTTCGTTCACGAGAACTGGGACATGCTGACGACCGTTGTGAACCGCGATGGTCAGACCGACCATTTGTGGCAGGATCATCGAACGGCGCGACCAGGTTTTAACTGGCTTGCGATCGTTCTTCTCCACCGCCACTTCGACCTTCTTCAACAGGTGAAGATCGATAAAAGGACCTTTTTTCAGAGAACGTGGCACTGTCGTATCCCTCTAGTTACTTGCGACGACGGACGATCATGTTGTCGGTACGCTTATTACCGCGGGTCTTCGCACCCTTGGTTGGGAAGCCCCATGGCGATACCGGATGACGACCACCGGAGGTACGACCTTCACCACCACCATGTGGGTGGTCAACCGGGTTCATGGCAACACCACGAACGGTTGGGCGAACGCCGCGCCAGCGTTTGGCACCAGCTTTACCCAGCGAACGCAGGCTGTGCTCGGAGTTCGAGACTTCACCCAGGGTCGCACGGCACTCAGCCAGGACTTTACGCATTTCACCAGAGCGCAGACGCAGGGTCACGTAGACACCTTCACGAGCGATCAGCTGAGCCGAAGCACCAGCGGAACGTGCGATCTGAGCACCTTTACCCGGCTTCAGTTCGATGCCGTGAATGGTGCTACCTACTGGAATGTTGCGCAGCTGCAAGGAGTTACCGGCCTTGATTGGGGCCAGGGCACCTGCGATCAGCTGGTCGCCAGCGCTCACGCCTTTAGGGGCGATGATGTAGCGACGCTCACCGTCTGCGTAGCACAGCAGGGCGATGTGAGCAGTACGGTTTGGATCGTATTCGATACGCTCGACAGTGGCTGGGATGCCATCTTTGTCGTTGCGACGGAAGTCGACCAGACGGTAATGCTGCTTGTGACCACCACCAACGTGACGAGTGGTAATGCGGCCATTGTTGTTACGACCACCAGACTTCGATTTTTTCTCGATCAGCGGTGCGTGAGGAGCGCCTTTGTGCAGCTCCTTGTTGACCACCTTGACCACGAAACGGCGGCCAGGGGAAGTCGGTTTGCATTTAACGATTGCCATGATGCACCCCTTCCTTACTCAGCACTGCTGCTGAAATCGAGATCTTGGCCTGGCTGAAGGGAGACGATCGCCTTCTTCCAGTCATTACGCTTGCCCAGACCACGTGCGGTACGCTTGGTTTTACCCAGAACGTTAACAGTCGACACGTTTTCAACTTTTACGTTGAACAGGCCTTCGACAGCTTTCTTGATTTCCAGCTTGGTTGCATCGGTAGCAACCTTGAATACGAACTGGCCTTTTTTCTCAGCCAGAACGGTAGCCTTCTCGGAAACGTGCGGGCCAAGGAGGACTTTGAATACGCGTTCCTGGTTCATCCCAGCAGCTCCTCGAATTTCTTCACGGCCGAGACGGTGATCAACACCTTCTCGTATGCGATCAGACTGACCGGGTCGGAACCTTGAACGTCACGTACGTCGACGTGCGGCAGGTTGCGAGCAGCCAGGTACAGGTTCTGATCAACAGCGTCGGAAACGATCAGTACGTCGTTCAGACCCATGCCGTTCAGCTTGTTCAGCAGATCTTTGGTTTTCGGCGCTTCAACAGCGAAGTCCTGAACCACGACCAGACGGTCGCTACGCACCAGCTCAGCGAGGATGGAGCGCAGGGCTGCGCGGTACATCTTCTTGTTGAGCTTCTGCGAGTGATCTTGAGGACGAGCTGCGAAGGTTACACCACCGCCACGCCAGATCGGACCACGAGTGGTACCAGCACGAGCACGGCCAGTACCCTTCTGACGCCATGGGCGCTTACCGCCACCGGCCACGTCGGAACGGGTCTTCTGCTGCTTGGTGCCCTGACGGCCGCCAGCCATGTAGGCTACGACTGCTTGGTGTACCAGCGTCTCGTTGAATTCGCCACCGAAAGCCAGTTCGGAAACTTCGATCGCCTGAGCGTCATTTACATTAAGTTGCATGTCAGTATCCCCTTAACCGCGAGCCTTGACAGCTGGACGGACAACCACGTCGCCGCCAGTAGCGCCAGGAACGGCACCCTTGACGAGCAGCAGGTTGCGCTCAGCGTCTACGCGAACTACTTCCAGGGACTGAACAGTCACGCGCTCGGCGCCCATGTGACCGGACATTTTCTTGCCCTTGAACACACGACCAGGAGTCTGGCACTGGCCGATGGAACCTGGGACACGGTGCGACACGGAGTTACCGTGGGTGTTGTCCTGGCCACGGAAGTTCCAGCGCTTGATGGTACCGGCGAAGCCTTTACCTTTGGACTGACCAGTAACGTCAACCAGCTGGCCTGCAGTGAAGAGTTCAGCTTTGATCGAGTCGCCAGCCTGGAACTCGCCTTCTTCAAGACGGAACTCCCAGACACCGCGACCAGCGGCAACGTTGGCCTTGGCGAAGTGACCTGCCTGAGCGGCAGTCACGCGCGAAGCACGACGCTCGCCGACAGTGACTTGCACTGCACGGTAGCCATCGGTTTCTTCAGTTTTGAACTGGGTGACACGATTCGGCTCGATCTCAATGACCGTGACCGGAATGGAGACACCTTCTTCGGTGAAAATGCGGGTCATACCGCACTTGCGACCGATTACACCAATAGTCATGTTGTAAACCTCATGAGTGTACGGGGCTTTCACCCGCTATGGCCGCCCATTTCAGAGCGTTACACGACTAGACCGAAGTCTTAGCCGAGGCTGATCTGTACTTCCACACCTGCCGCCAGATCGAGCTTCATCAGCGCGTCAACGGTTTTATCCGTTGGCTGGACGATGTCCAGAACACGCTTATGAGTGCGAATCTCGTACTGGTCACGCGCGTCTTTGTTGACGTGCGGGGAGACCAGAACGGTGAAACGCTCTTTGCGGGTAGGCAGTGGAATTGGACCACGCACTTGTGCACCAGTACGTTTCGCGGTTTCCACGATTTCCTGGGTGGATTGGTCGATCAGGCGATGGTCGAAAGCCTTCAACCTGATACGGATTTGCTGATTTTGCATTGGATTTCAGACTCCAGGCTGTTCCCAACGGACGCACTACGCCCGCTAAAAGGAGGCGTGATTCTATAGACGCCCCAATTTAGTGTCAACCCAATAAAAAAAACCCCCGCTGAGCGGGGGTTTTTTCAATCGGTCGAGTGATTACTCGATGATTTTGGCTACGACGCCGGCGCCGACGGTACGACCGCCTTCACGGATAGCGAAGCGCAGACCGTCTTCCATTGCGATGGTCTTGATCAGGGTGACAGTCATCTGAATGTTGTCACCTGGCATTACCATTTCAACGCCTTCCGGCAGTTCGCAGTTACCGGTCACGTCAGTGGTACGGAAGTAGAACTGAGGACGGTAGCCTTTGAAGAACGGAGTGTGACGACCGCCTTCTTCCTTCGACAGGACGTAGACTTCTGCGGTGAACTTGGTGTGCGGCTTGACCGAACCTGGCTTGACCAGAACCTGGCCACGCTCAACGTCGTCACGCTTGGTACCACGCAGCAGAACGCCGCAGTTCTCGCCAGCACGACCTTCGTCCAGCAGCTTGCGGAACATCTCGACACCGGTGCAGGTGGTGGTGGAGGTGTCACGCAGACCAACGATTTCCAGCGGATCCTGAACGCGGACGATACCACGCTCGATACGGCCGGTAACAACGGTACCACGACCCGAGATCGAGAATACGTCTTCGATTGGCATCAGGAATGGCTGGTCGATGGCACGAACTGGCTCAGGGATGTAGGCATCCAGAGTTTCTACCAGCTTCTTGACAGCGGTAGTGCCCATTTCGTTGTCGTCTTTGCCTTCCAGAGCCATACGAGCCGAACCGATGATGATCGGAGTGTCGTCGCCTGGGAAGTCGTAGGTGGACAGCAGGTCGCGAACTTCCATCTCGACCAGTTCCAGCAGCTCAGCGTCGTCTACCAGGTCAGCCTTGTTCAGGAAAACCACGATATACGGAACGCCAACCTGACGGGACAGCAGGATGTGCTCACGGGTTTGTGGCATCGGACCATCGGCGGCCGAGCAAACCAGGATCGCGCCGTCCATCTGGGCAGCACCGGTGATCATGTTCTTCACGTAGTCAGCGTGACCTGGGCAGTCAACGTGAGCGTAGTGACGAATGTTCGAGTTGTACTCGACGTGAGCGGTGTTGATGGTGATACCGCGTGCTTTTTCTTCTGGAGCCGAGTCGATCTTGTCGAACTCAACGACGGCCGAACCGAAAACTTCGGAGCAGACGCGAGTCAGAGCTGCGGTCAGAGTGGTCTTACCGTGGTCAACGTGGCCGATGGTGCCGACGTTAACGTGGGGAAGGGAACGATCAAATTTTTCTTTAGCCACGACAGTGAACCTCTTGCCTAAAGGGGATTAGCCTTGTTTTTTAACGAGTGCTTCGACGATGTTCGACGGAGCTTCGGCGTATTTGGAGAATTCCATGGAGTAGCTTGCGCGACCCTGAGACATGGAACGAACGTCGGTCGCGTAACCGAACATCTCTCCGAGCGGAACTTCAGCGCGGACGACGCGGCCAGAGACCGACTCATCCATACCCTGTACCAGACCACGACGACGGTTCAGGTCACCCATCACGTCACCCAGGTAGTCTTCCGGGGTTACAACTTCGACCTTCATGATCGGCTCGAGAACCACGCCACCGCCCTTCTGGGCCAGTTGCTTGGTTGCCATCGAAGCAGCGATCTTGAACGCCATTTCGTTGGAGTCGACGTCGTGGTACGAACCATCGAATACCGCGGCCTTCAGGCCGATCAGAGGATAACCGGCAACAACGCCGTTTTTCATCTGCTCTTCGATACCCTTCTGGATCGCAGGGATGTATTCCTTAGGAATCACACCACCAACGACTTCGTTGGCGAACACCAGACCTTCGGTGATGTTGCCCTTGTCGTCCTGATCCGGCTCCGAGAAACGGATCCAGCAGTGACCGAACTGACCACGGCCGCCCGACTGACGAACGAATTTGCCTTCGATTTCGACGTTGGACTTGGTGATCTTCTCGCGGTACGAAACCTGCGGCTTACCGATGTTGGCTTCGACGTTGAACTCGCGCTTCATGCGGTCAACGAGGATGTCCAGGTGCAGCTCGCCCATACCGGAGATGATGGTCTGGCCGGTTTCTTCGTCGGTCTTGACGCGGAACGACGGGTCTTCCTGGGCCAGCTTGCCCAGAGCGATACCCATCTTCTCCTGGTCAGCCTTGGTTTTCGGCTCTACGGAGAGCGAAATTACCGGCTCAGGGAAGTCCATACGCTCGAGGATGATCGGCTTGTCGGCGTTGCACAGGGTGTCACCGGTGGTGACGTCCTTCATGCCGATCAGAGCAGCGATGTCGCCTGCACGTACTTCCTTGATTTCTTCACGCTGGTTGGCGTGCATCTGCACCATACGACCAACGCGCTCTTTCTTGCCCTTGACCGAGTTGATGACGGAGTCACCAGAGGTCAGGAAGCCCGAGTAAACGCGGACGAAGGTCAGAGTACCAACGAACGGGTCGGTGGCAATCTTGAATGCCAGAGCCGAGAACGGCTCGTCATCGCTGGCGTGACGCTCGTCGTACTGCTCAGGAGTGACTTCATCCTTCGGCACTTCGGCCAGATCAGGGTGGATACCCTTGATCGCAGGAATCTCGGTCGGAGCAGGCAGGAAGTCGATGACGGCGTCGAGAACCAGGGGAACGCCCTTGTTCTTGAACGACGAACCGCAGACAGCCGGAACGATCTCGCTGGCCAGGGTGCGCGCGCGCAGGCCTGCCTTGATTTCTTCGACGGTCAGCTCACCTTCTTCAAGGTACTTGTTCATCAGCTCTTCGCTGGCTTCGGCGGCGGCTTCAACCATGTTGTTGCGCCATTCGTTAGCCAGGTCGACCAGATCCGCAGGAATTTCTTCCTCACGGTAGGTAGTACCCTTGTCGTCTTCGTTCCAGTAGATGGCTTTCATCTTGATCAGGTCGACCTGACCCTGGAAATCGTCTTCTGCACCGATAGCCAGCTGGATCGGAACCGGGGTGTGACCCAGGCGGTTCTTGATCTGGCCGACAACGCGCAGGAAGTTGGCACCGGCACGGTCCATCTTGTTCACGTAGACAACACGTGGAACGCCGTACTTGTTGGCCTGACGCCATACGGTTTCGGACTGCGGCTCAACGCCGGAAGTACCGCAGAACACTACGACCGCGCCGTCGAGCACACGCAGCGAACGCTCAACTTCAATGGTGAAGTCAACGTGGCCGGGGGTGTCGATGACGTTTACGCGGTAGTTGTCGTACTGACCACGGGAACCTTTCCAGAAGGTGGTAACGGCAGCGGAGGTAATGGTGATACCGCGCTCCTGCTCCTGCACCATCCAGTCGGTGGTCGCGGCGCCGTCATGCACCTCGCCCATCTTGTGGCTCAGACCTGTGTAGAACAGGATCCGCTCGGTAGTGGTAGTCTTGCCCGCGTCAACGTGGGCGCAGATACCGATGTTACGGTAGCGGTTAATTGCTGTAGTACGAGCCATAAAGCCCTCGCAAAATAATTGATGCTTGAATTAGAAGCGGTAGTGCGAGAACGCTTTGTTGGCTTCAGCCATACGGTGCACGTCTTCACGCTTCTTGACCGCAGCACCTTTGCCTTCGGCAGCATCCAGCAGCTCACCGGCCAGGCGCAGAGCCATCGACTTCTCGCCGCGCTTGCGGGCGTAGTCTACGAGCCAGCGCATTGCCAGAGCGTTACGACGGGATGGACGAACTTCAACCGGAACCTGGTAAGTGGCACCGCCGACACGGCGGGACTTTACTTCGACCAGCGGAGCGATGGCGTCGAGAGCTTTCTCGAAGATTTCCAGGGGGTCGCTGTTCTTGCGTGCTTTGACGGTATCCAGGGCACCGTAAACGATGCGCTCGGCTACGGCCTTCTTGCCGCTTTCCATCACGTGGTTCATGAACTTGGCGAGGATCTGGGATCCGTACTTCGGATCGTCAAGGATCTCACGTTTTGCTGCTACACGACGTCTTGGCATGATAAGCCCTCAAACGGTCTTCAGGTTAGCCCGGGACGCGGGTCTTCGACCCCTGCCCGACCTTACTCTTATCGACTCAAAAAAATGGATGTCTGCAAACGGCCGATTACTTCGGACGCTTGGTACCGTATTTCGAACGACCCTGGTTACGGCCTTTAACGCCCGAAGTATCCAGAGAGCCGCGAACGGTGTGGTAACGAACACCTGGCAAGTCTTTTACACGGCCGCCACGGATCAGGACGACGCTGTGCTCTTGCAGGTTGTGGCCTTCACCACCGATGTACGAGGAAACCTCGAAACCGTTGGTCAGACGCACACGGCATACTTTACGCAGTGCCGAGTTAGGTTTTTTCGGCGTGGTGGTGTACACGCGGGTGCACACGCCACGACGCTGCGGGCAGTTCTGCAGCGCAGGAACGTCGGACTTCTCGACCGAACGCTTACGCGGCTGACGTACCAGCTGGTTGATAGTTGCCATCTACTAGCTCCACTGATTGTCTTGCGACTCTATTGTCTTGCAAGAAAGCCAAAAATTGGCGAGACGGAGCCTCACCAAATTTAAGGGTACAAAAGTCTACGGAGGATCTTGCACCCAGTCAAGACGAGGCCCCGGCCCTCCTCGCCCGATCATCGGCAACATTTCATGTCAGCGACGGTCGTTCGAGGTTTGCCGGGGCCCTGCCCTGTACTTAGTTGCCGCTGGAGTTCAGCGCTTCGGTCAGTGCGGCTTCCACCTCACTGGCGCTCACACGCAGCGGTTTGTCGGCATCACGGCGACGCTTGCGCTCGCTGTGGTAGGCCAGACCAGTACCAGCCGGGATCAGACGACCCACGACCACGTTCTCTTTCAGGCCGCGCAGGTAGTCGCGCTTGCCGGTTACAGCCGCTTCGGTCAGTACGCGGGTGGTTTCCTGGAAGGAAGCCGCGGAGATGAACGATTCGGTCGACAGCGAGGCCTTGGTGATACCCAGCAGCACGCGGGTGTACTTGGAGACGAACTTGTCTTCCGCTGCCAGGCGCTCGTTTTCCATCAGCACCTGGGTCAGTTCCATCTGGTCGCCCTTGATGAAGCTGGAGTCACCCGACTCGGCGATCTCGACCTTGCGCAGCATCTGACGCAGGATGGTCTCGATGTGCTTGTCGTTGATCTTAACGCCTTGCAGACGGTAAACGTCCTGGATCTCGTTGACGATGTATTTCGCCAGCGCGCTCACACCCAGCAGACGCAGGATGTCGTGCGGATCGCTCGGGCCGTCGGAGATAACTTCGCCGCGGTTTACCTGTTCGCCTTCGAAGACGTTCAGGTGGCGCCACTTCGGAATCAGCTCTTCGTACGGCTCGCTGCCGTCGGTCGGAGTGATGACCAGACGACGCTTGCCCTTGGTCTCCTTACCGAACGCGATGGTGCCGCTGACTTCAGCCAGAATCGAGGCTTCCTTCGGACGGCGCGCTTCGAACAGGTCGGCAACGCGTGGCAGACCACCGGTGATGTCGCGAGTCTTCGACGTTTCCTGCGGAATACGCGCGATAACGTCACCAACACCGATCTGAGCACCGTCAGCCACACCCACGAGGGCGTTGGCCGGCAGGAAGTACTGGGCAGGTACGTCGGTACCTGGCAGGTACAGGTCCTTGCCAGCGGCGTCGACCATCTTGATTGCCGGACGGATTTCCTTGCCTGCGGCAGGGCGATCCTTGACGTCCATTACTTCAATGTTGGTCAAGCCGGTCAGCTCATCCGTCTGACGCTTGATGGTGATGTTCTCTTCCATGCCCACGAAGGTCACGGTACCTTTCAGCTCGGTAACGATCGGGTGGGTGTGCGGGTCCCACTTGGCGACGATGGCGCCAGCTTCGACCTTGTCACCTTCCTTGACCGAGATCACCGCACCGTAAGGCAGCTTGTAGCGCTCACGCTCACGACCGAATTCGTCGGCAATGGCCAGCTCGCCGGAACGCGATACGGCAACCAGGTTACCGTCGGCACGCTCAACCTGTTTCAGGTTGTGCAGGCGCACCATACCGCCGTTCTTCACCTGGACGCTGTCGGCAGCCGAGGTACGGCTTGCAGCACCACCGATGTGGAACGTACGCATGGTCAGCTGGGTACCCGGCTCACCGATCGACTGTGCAGCGATAACGCCGACAGCTTCACCGATGTTCACCTGATGACCACGAGCCAGGTCGCGACCGTAGCACTTGGCGCAGATACCGAAGCGGGTTTCGCAGTTGATCGGCGAACGCACGATCACTTCGTCGATGCTGTTCAGCTCGATGAACTCGACCCACTGCTCGTCGACCAGGGTACCGGCCGGAACGATGACGTCCTCGGTGCCTGGCTTGAACACGTCACGGGCAATGACACGGCCCAGTACACGCTCACCCAGCGGCTCGACCACGTCGCCGCCTTCGATGTGCGGGGTCATCAGCAGGCCCTGGTCGGTGCCGCAGTCGATCTCGGTCACGACCAAGTCTTGCGCAACGTCTACCAGACGACGAGTCAGGTAACCGGAGTTCGCAGTCTTCAGTGCGGTATCCGCCAGACCCTTACGAGCACCGTGGGTCGAGATGAAGTACTGGAGTACGCTCAGACCTTCACGGAAGTTGGCGGTGATCGGCGTCTCGATGATCGAGCCGTCCGGCTTGGCCATCAGGCCACGCATACCAGCCAGCTGACGGATCTGGGCTGCGGAACCCCGCGCACCCGAGTCAGCCATCATGTACATCGAGTTGAAGGACTCTTGGTCGACTTCGTTGCCATCGCGGTCGATGACCTTCTCTTTCGAGAGGTTGGCCATCATCGCCTTGGACACTTCGTCGTTCGCCTTCGACCACAAGTCGATGACCTTGTTGTACTTCTCGCCCTGGGTGACCAGGCCGGAAGCGTACTGGCTCTCGATTTCCTTCACTTCGTCGGTAGCGTTACCGATGATGCGGGCTTTCTCGTCCGGGATAACGAAGTCGTTAACACCGATGGAAACGCCGGAAATGGTCGAGTAGGCGAAACCGGTGTACATCAGCTGGTCAGCGAAGATAACGGTCTCTTTCAGACCAACCACGCGGTAGCACTGGTTGATCAGCTTGGAGATCGCCTTTTTCTTCATCGGCTGGTTGACCACGTCGTACGGCAGGCCTGCCGGTACAACCTGGAACAGCAGCGCACGGCCGACGGTGGTGTCGACGATGCGGGTATTCTTGACCACCGAACCGTCACGCTCTTTCACGGTTTCGTTGATACGAACCTTGATCTTCGCGTGCAGGGCAGCTTCGCCGGCGCGGAATACGCGGTCGACTTCCTGCAGGTCGGCAAATACGCGACCTTCACCCTTGGCATTGATGGCTTCACGGGTCATGTAGTACAGACCCAGTACAACGTCCTGCGACGGAACGATGATTGGCTCACCGTTGGCTGGCGACAGGATGTTGTTGGTCGACATCATCAGCGCACGTGCTTCGAGCTGGGCTTCCAGCGTCAGCGGCACGTGGACGGCCATCTGGTCACCGTCGAAGTCGGCGTTGTACGCGGCGCAGACCAGCGGGTGCAGCTGAATGGCCTTACCTTCGATCAGTACCGGTTCGAATGCCTGGATACCCAGACGGTGCAGGGTCGGTGCACGGTTGAGCAGCACGGGGTGTTCGCGAATCACTTCGGCGAGAACGTCCCATACCTCTGGCAGCTCGCGCTCGACCATCTTCTTGGCAGCCTTGATGGTGGTCGCCAGACCACGCATTTCCAGCTTGCCGAAAATGAACGGCTTGAACAGCTCGAGGGCCATCTTCTTCGGCAGACCGCACTGGTGCAGACGCAGGGTCGGGCCTACGGTAATTACCGAACGGCCGGAGTAGTCCACACGCTTACCGAGCAAGTTCTGACGGAAGCGACCTTGCTTACCTTTGATCATGTCGGCCAGGGACTTCAGCGGACGCTTGTTCGAGCCAGTGATGGCGCGACCGCGACGGCCGTTGTCCAGCAGGGCGTCGACCGCTTCCTGCAGCATGCGCTTTTCGTTGCGCACGATGATGTCCGGCGCCGACAGATCGAGCAGGCGCTTCAGACGGTTGTTACGGTTGATCACCCGACGATACAGGTCGTTCAGGTCGGAGGTCGCGAAGCGGCCGCCATCCAGCGGTACCAGCGGACGCAGGTCCGGCGGCAGTACTGGCAGGACGGTCAGGACCATCCACTCAGGCAGGTTACCCGAGCCCTGGAACGCTTCCATCAGCTTCAGGCGCTTGGACAGCTTCTTGATCTTGGTTTCCGAGTTGGTCTGCGGAATCTCTTCACGCAGGCGGCCGATCTCGTGCTCCAGGTCGATGGCGTGCAGCAGCTCGCGGACAGCCTCGGCACCCATGCGGGCGTCGAAGTCGTCACCGAACTCTTCCAGCGCTTCGAAGTACTGCTCGTCGTTCAGCAGCTGGCCCTTCTCGAGGGTGGTCATGCCTGGGTCGATCACGACGTAGCTCTCGAAGTAGAGCACGCGCTCGATGTCACGCAGGGTCATGTCCATCAGCAGGCCGATACGGGACGGCAGCGACTTCAGGAACCAGATGTGGGCAACCGGCGAGGCCAGCTCGATGTGCGCCATGCGCTCACGACGAACCTTGGCCAGGGCAACTTCAACGCCGCACTTCTCGCAGATCACGCCACGGTGCTTGAGGCGCTTGTACTTGCCGCACAGGCACTCGTAGTCCTTGACTGGGCCAAAGATCTTGGCGCAGAACAGGCCGTCACGCTCAGGCTTGAACGTACGGTAGTTGATGGTTTCCGGCTTCTTAACTTCACCGAACGACCACGAACGGATCATTTCAGGCGACGCCAGACCGATGCGGATGGCGTCGAACTCTTCGACTTGACCCTGGTTTTTCAGCAAATTCAGTAGGTCTTTCAAGGCCTTTCCTCCTGGCGGAGCAGGGAGCGGGCATTACCTGCCCCACTCCCCTTCGCGTCACGTGTTATTCGGTTTCCAGATCGATATCGATACCGAGCGAACGGATCTCTTTGATCAACACGTTGAAGGACTCGGGCATGCCCGGCTCCATACGGTGATCGCCATCCACGATGTTCTTGTACATCTTGGTACGGCCGTTCACGTCGTCCGACTTCACTGTGAGCATTTCTTGCAGGGTGTATGCCGCGCCGTATGCTTCCAGCGCCCACACTTCCATCTCCCCGAAACGCTGACCACCGAACTGCGCCTTACCACCCAGCGGCTGCTGGGTAACCAGGCTATAGGAACCAGTGGAACGCGCGTGCATCTTGTCGTCCACCAAGTGGTTCAGCTTGAGCATGTACATGTAACCAACGGTCACAGGACGCTCGAACTTGTTGCCGGTACGGCCGTCGAACAGCACCATCTGGCCGCTTTCTGGCAGGTCTGCCAGTTTCAGCATGGCCTTGATCTCACGCTCCTTGGCACCGTCGAAGACTGGAGTAGCCATTGGCACGCCTTTCTTCAGGTTGTTCGCCAGGGCGATGATCTCTTCGTCGGTGAACTCGTCCAGGTTCTCCTGACGACCACCGATCTCGTTGTAGATCTCGGTGAGGAAGGTGCGCAGTTCAGCGGCTTTACGCTGCTCTTCGATCATGCGGTCGATCTTCTCGCCCAGGCCTTTGGCCGCGAGGCCCAGGTGGGTTTCAAGGATCTGACCGACGTTCATACGCGAAGGTACACCCAGCGGGTTCAGTACCACGTCAACCGGAGTACCGTTGGCGTCGTGCGGCATGTCTTCTACCGGCATGATCACCGAGACGACACCCTTGTTACCGTGACGACCGGCCATCTTGTCACCCGGCTGGATGCGACGGCGGATTGCCAGGTAGACCTTGACGATCTTCAGTACGCCTGGAGCCAGGTCATCGCCCTGCTGCAGCTTGCGCTTCTTGTCTTCGAACTTGTCGTCCAGCAGACGGCGGCGGTCGACGATGTACTGCTGAGCCTTTTCCAGCTGCTCGTTCAGTGCATCTTCGGCCATGCGCAGTTTGAACCACTGGCCGTGCTCCAGACCGTCCAGGACTTCGTCGGTGATCACGGTGCCTTTCTTCAGGCCCGCGCCACCGTCGACCACTTGGCCGTTCAGGGCAGCACGCAGACGCTCGAAGGTTGCACCTTCGACGATGCGGAACTCTTCGTTGAGGTCCTTGCGGATCTCGTCCAGCTGCATCTTCTCGATGGACAGGGCGCGGCTGTCACGCTCCACGCCATCACGGGTGAAGACCTGCACGTCGATGACGGTACCCTTGGTGCCGGTCGGCACACGCAGGGAGGTGTCCTTAACGTCGCTGGCCTTTTCACCGAAGATGGCGCGCAGCAGTTTTTCTTCCGGCGTCAGCTGGGTTTCGCCCTTAGGCGTGACCTTGCCAACCAGGATGTCGCCAGCGCCAACTTCGGCACCCACGTAGACGATACCGGCTTCGTCCAGCTTGTTCAGAGCGGCTTCACCCACGTTCGGGATGTCCGCAGTGATTTCCTCTGGGCCAAGCTTGGTGTCACGCGCCACACAGGTCAGTTCCTGGATGTGGATGGTGGTGAAGCGGTCTTCCTGAACCACACGCTCGGACAGGCAGATGGAGTCTTCGAAGTTGAAGCCGTTCCACGCCATGAACGCGATGCGCATGTTCTGGCCCAGCGCCAGTTCACCCATGTCGGTGGACGGGCCGTCAGCCATGATGTCGCCACGCTGGACCTTGTCACCTTTGCTCACCAGCGGACGCTGGTTGATGCAGGTGTTCTGGTTCGAACGGGTGTACTTGGTCAGGTTGTAGATATCCACACCTGCTTCGCCGGTCTCGACTTCGTCGTCAGCAACACGAACGACGATACGGCTGGCGTCGACCGAGTCGATCACACCACCGCGGCGAGCAACCACGCAGACACCGGAGTCACGGGCAACGTTGCGCTCCATGCCGGTACCTACCAGCGGCTTGTCAGCACGCAGGGTGGGTACAGCCTGACGCTGCATGTTCGAACCCATCAACGCACGGTTGGCGTCGTCGTGCTCGAGGAACGGAATCAGCGACGCGGCAACGGAAACTACCTGCTTCGGCGAAACATCCATCAGGGTGACGTCTTCCGGCGCCTTGACGGTGAATTCGTTCAGGTGACGAACCGCTACCAGCTCATCGATCAGCTGCTTCTTCTCGTTCATCGCAGCCGAAGCCTGAGCGATCACGTGATCCGCTTCTTCGATGGCCGACAGGAACACGATGTCATCGCTGACCACGCCTTCCTTCACCACACGGTACGGGCTTTCCAGGAAGCCATACTGGTTGGTGCGGGCATAGGCGGCCAGGGAGTTGATCAGACCGATGTTCGGACCTTCAGGGGTCTCGATCGGGCACACGCGGCCGTAGTGGGTCGGGTGTACGTCACGGACTTCGAAGCCGGCGCGCTCACGGGTCAGACCACCAGGGCCGAGTGCAGAGACACGACGCTTGTGGGTGATCTCGGAGAGCGGGTTGTTCTGGTCCATGAACTGCGAGAGCTGGCTGGAACCGAAGAACTCCTTCACCGCCGCCGCTACCGGCTTGGCGTTGATCAGGTCCTGCGGCATCAGGCCTTCGCTTTCGGCCATCGACAGACGTTCCTTGACCGCACGCTCAACACGCACCAGGCCAACGCGGAACTGGTTCTCGGCCATCTCGCCAACGCAACGAACGCGGCGGTTACCCAGGTGGTCGATGTCGTCGACGATGCCTTTGCCGTTACGGATATCGACCAGGGTCTTCAGAACCTCGACGATATCTTCTTTGCTCAGCACGCCCGAACCTTCGATCTCGGTACGACCGATGCGACGGTTGAACTTCATGCGGCCGACGGCAGACAGGTCGTAACGCTCGGCGCTGAAGAACAGGTTGTTGAACAGGGTCTCGGCAGCATCCTTGGTCGGCGGCTCGCCTGGACGCATCATGCGGTAGATCTCGACCAAAGCTTCCAGCTGGTTGCTGGTGGTGTCGATCTTCAGGGTATCCGAGATGAACGGACCGCAATCGATGTCGTTGGTGTACAGGGTCTCGATGCGGACAACCTGAGCCTTGGCGATCTTGATCAGCAGCTCGGTGGTCAGCTCGGTGTTGCACTCGGCCAGGATCTCGCCGGTAGCCGGATGAACGATGGCTTTGGCAGTGGTGCGACCGAGGACGTATTCCATCGGCACGTCCAGCTGGTTGACGCCAGCCTTCTCGAGCTGATTGACGTGACGCGCAGTGATGCGACGACCCTGCTCGACAATGACCTTGCCAGCGCCGTCATGGATGTCCATGACCGCGACTTCACCACGCAGACGCTGAGGTACCAGTTCCAGGCTCAGCTTCTCGCCCGAAATGTGGAACACGTTGGTGGTGTAGAAGGTGTTGAGAACTTCTTCCGTGCTGTAGCCCAGCGCGCGCAGCAGCACCGAGGCCGGCAGTTTGCGGCGACGGTCGATACGCACGAACACGCAGTCTTTCGGGTCGAACTCGAAGTCCAGCCACGAACCGCGGTAAGGGATGATGCGAGCGGAGTACAGCAGCTTGCCGGAGCTGTGCGTCTTGCCACGGTCGTGGTCGAAGAACACACCAGGCGAACGGTGCAGCTGGGAAACGATTACTCGTTCGGTACCGTTGATAACGAAGGTACCGTTCTCAGTCATCAGGGGGATTTCACCCATGTAGACTTCTTGCTCTTTGATGTCCTTGATCGCTTTGTTCGACGATTCCTTGTCGAAGATGATCAGGCGCACCTTGACCCGCAGTGGGACCGCGAAGGTCACGCCACGCAGGACACATTCCTTCACATCGAAGGCGGGATCGCCCAGGCGGTAGCCTACGTACTCCAGGGCAGCATTGCCGGAGTAGCTGATGATCGGGAATACCGACTTGAAGGCCGCGTGCAGGCCGACGTCACGGAACTGATCCTTGGATGCTCCCGCTTGCAGGAATTCGCGATACGAATCCAGCTGGATGGCCAGAAGATATGGCACATCCATGACGTCCGGCAACTTGCTAAAGTCCTTGCGGATACGTTTTTTCTCAGTGTATGAGTAAGCCATCAGCGTTCCCCAGCTTGGTCACCTGCTTGTTTGGCTTCTCCCGGCGGGAGCAGCCAGAAAATCGTGCAAACCCCTTGGTTTGCGCACCCACATGGGTGTCTTGCAGCGTGTTATCGGGGCCGGCTTGACCAGCCACCAATAACGGAAAAAGGCCGGTGGCATAAGCCACCAGCCATCAGCCTTTCGCTCAACGCTCAGGCTGGCATCGCAAAGTCGAAATTACTTCAGCTCGACTTTAGCGCCTGCTTCTTCCAGCTTCTTCTTAGCGTCTTCAGCGGCTTCTTTCGAAACGCCTTCAGCTACAACCTGAGGAGCGCCGTCGACTTTCTCTTTGGCTTCTTTCAGGCCCAGACCGGTCAGTTCGCGAACGGCTTTGATCACGTTCACTTTCTTGTCGCCGGCTTCAACCAGAACAACGTTGAACTCGGTCTGCTCTTCAACAGCGGCAGCGGCGGTAGCTGGGCCAGCGGCAACAGCGGCAGCAGCGGTAACGCCGAAGGTTTCTTCCATCGCTTTGATCAGTTCAACAATTTCCAGAACGGTTTTCTGGCCGATCGCTTCGATGATTTGCTCGTTAGTCAGAGACATGACTTAAATCCTGTATTGGGGTGACAGCCTACGCAGCCATCAAATTAAACGTATGATTTTGAAAGAGTTGCGCGTGCCTTAGGCAGCAGCAGCTTCTTTCTGGTCGCGCAGAGCTGCCAGGGTACGAGCCAGCTTGCTGGTTGCACCTTGGATTACGCTCATCAGCTGTGCGATAGCCTCGTCGCGAGTTGGCAGGGTTGCCAGCACGTCGATCTGGTTAGCGGCAAGGAACTTGCCGTCAAACGCAGCTGCCTTGATCTCGAACTTGTCCTGACCCTTGGCGAACTCTTTGAACAGACGAGCGGCAGCGCCCGGGTGTTCGTTGGAGAAAGCAATCAGGGTCGGGCCTTTGAACGCGTCGTTGAGGATCGAGAATTCGGTGCCTTCAACAGCGCGCTTGAGCAGCGTGTTACGTACGACACGTACGTATACGCCAGCTTCGCGGGCCTCTTTACGGAGTCCGGTCATTGCGCCTACAGTCACACCACGGGCATCGGCCACGACAGCGGACAGAGCGACTTTGGCAGCCTCGTTGACTTCAGCGACGATGGCCTTCTTGTCTTCGAGTTTAATTGCCACGGGTTTACTCCTGGTTTTTACCGTTTCATCTGGCCGAAGCCGGATGTCGTTTTGGTGTCTGATTCGGTAAACGAATCGGGAGCACCATCTGCGTGGGCTGGGGTTTTAAGGCTCGCGCCGCCTACGGTCTTGGATAGCCCCCGCCAGGCAGGGACCCCAATTTTTGCTGGTGGCGCGACAGGTCGCGCCACCATGTTCTTACACGTTCAGCGAGCTCTGATCGATGATCAGACCTGGGCCCATGGTGGTGCTCAGGGTAACGCGCTTGACGTAGATACCTTTCGAAGAGGCCGGCTTGATACGCTTCAGATCAGCGATCAGGGCTTCAACGTTTTCCTTCAGCTTGTCAGCTTCGAAGCCGATCTTGCCAACGGAGGTGTGGATGATACCGTTTTTGTCGGTACGGTAGCGAACCTGACCAGCCTTGGCGTTTTTGACAGCGCCGGCTACGTCTGGGGTCACGGTACCCACTTTCGGGTTAGGCATCAGGCCGCGAGGACCCAGAACCTGACCCAGCTGACCTACAACGCGCATGGCATCAGGCGATGCGATGACGACGTCATAGTTCAGGTCGCCGCCTTTCATTTCGGCAGCCAGATCGTCCATACCTACGCGGTCAGCGCCGGCAGCCAGAGCGGCTTCAGCAGCTGGACCCTGGGTGAAGACAGCAACACGTACGGTCTTGCCAGTGCCGTGTGGCAGCACGGTAGCGCTACGAACGACCTGGTCGGATTTACGCGGGTCAACACCGAGGTTAACGGCGATGTCGTAGGATTCTACGAACTTGGCAGCCGGCAGCGAAGCGAGCAGAGTTGCGGCTTCTTCGAAGTTGTAGGCCTTGCCTGCTTCGATTTTCTCGGCGATTGCCTTTTGGCGCTTGGTCAGCTTAGCCATTACACACCCTCCACGTTCAGGCCCATGCTGCGGGCAGAGCCAGCGATGGTGCGTACAGCTGCGTCCAGGTCAGCGGCGGTCAGATCAGCCTGTTTAGCCTTGGCGATATCTTCCAGCTGAGCACGGGTAACGGTACCGACTTTAACGGTGTTCGGGCGAGCCGAACCACTGGTCAGGCCAGCAGCTTTCTTCAGCAGAACCGAGGCAGGGGTGCTCTTGGTCTCGAAGGTGAAGCTACGGTCGCTGTAGACAGTGATGATCACTGGAGTCGGCAGGCCGGCTTCCTGACCCTGAGTACGGGCGTTGAAGGCCTTGCAGAACTCCATGATGTTCACACCGTGTTGGCCCAGAGCTGGACCGACGGGTGGGCTTGGGTTGGCCTGGCCGGCCTTAACTTGCAGCTTGATGTAAGCCTGAATCTTCTTAGCCATGAGCTACTCCAAAATCGGGTACGAACGCCTGATGGCTCCCCGGATGACTTGCGTTTTATCCCAGTGACGACAAAACCCCGCAGCACACAGGGCTGCGGGGTATGGGATGCTTCGTCCGCCTAGACCTTTTCGACCTGGCTGAACTCGAGCTCCACCGGAGTAGAGCGACCGAAAATGAGCACCGCGACCTGCAGGCGACTCTTTTCGTAGTTAACCTCTTCGACACTACCATTGAAGTCAGCGAACGGACCGTCAATGACTCGAACCACTTCACCCGGCTCGAACAGCGTCTTCGGCTTCGGCTTGTCACTACCGTCGGCAACGCGACGCAGGATAGCTTCAGCTTCTTTATCGGTAATCGGTGCAGGCTTGTCTGCAGTACCACCGATAAAGCCCATCACACGAGGGGTATCCTTGACCAAGTGCCAGGTCCCTTCGTTCATCTCCATCTGGACCAATACATAGCCAGGGAAGAATTTGCGCTCACTTTTGCGCTTCTGGCCATTGCGCATTTCAACGACTTCTTCGGTCGGGACCAGGATCTCGCCGAAACCGTCTTCCATGCCTGCCAGCTTCACGCGCTCGATCAGAGAGCGCATTACATGCTTCTCGTAACCCGAGTAAGCATGCACAACATACCAACGCTTAGCCACGGGACACCTTTAGCCAACGATCAGGGAGACCGCCCAGCCGAGCAGGGAATCAAGACCCCACAGCAGCAGTGCCATAACCAGCACGACAGCCACAACAATCAGCGTGGTCTGGGTGGTTTCCTGGCGGGTCGGCCACACGACTTTACGGATCTCGGTACGAGCTTCCTTCGCCAGCACAAAGAACGACTTACCCTTCGCAGTCTGCAGAGCTACAAAGCCTGCGACAGCAGCCAGGGCGAGAAGTGCAAGGACGCGATACAGGATTGGAGCGGCGGAGTAATACTGATTACCCACGACACCAACAACCACCAAAGCCACTACAGCCAGCCACTTGAACAGATCAAAACGCGATTCTTGGGCTTCAGTTTTGGGGGTCATCGAGGAGGATCCTGTAAGAAGAAAGCCATCACACCGAGGTGAAATGGCAGGTCAGGAGGGAATCGAACCCCCAACCTACGGTTTTGGAGACCGTCGCTCTGCCAATTGAGCTACTGACCTGTAACGCTGTATCAGGCCGGCCATTATACCGGCCTGATCAAGTAAATCAACTACTTATTCAATAATTTTTGCTACGACGCCGGCACCGACGGTACGACCGCCCTCACGGATAGCGAAGCGCAGACCGTCTTCCATTGCGATGGTCTTGATCAGGGTGACAGTCATCTGAATGTTGTCACCTGGCATTACCATTTCAACGCCTTCCGGCAGTTCGCAGTTACCGGTCACGTCAGTGGTACGGAAGTAGAACTGAGGACGGTAGCCTTTGAAGAACGGAGTGTGACGACCGCCTTCTTCCTTCGACAGGACGTAGACTTCTGCGGTGAACTTGGTGTGCGGCTTGACCGAACCTGGCTTGACCAGAACCTGGCCACGCTCAACGTCGTCACGCTTGGTACCACGCAGCAGAACGCCGCAGTTCTCGCCAGCACGACCTTCGTCCAGCAGCTTGCGGAACATCTCGACACCGGTGCAGGTGGTGGTGGAGGTGTCACGCAGACCAACGATTTCCAGCGGATCCTGAACGCGGACGATACCACGCTCGATACGGCCGGTAACAACGGTACCACGACCCGAGATCGAGAATACGTCTTCGATTGGCATCAGGAATGGCTGGTCGATGGCACGAACTGGCTCAGGGATGTAGGCATCCAGAGTTTCTACCAGCTTCTTGACAGCGGTAGTGCCCATTTCGTTGTCGTCTTTGCCTTCCAGAGCCATACGAGCCGAACCGATGATGATCGGAGTGTCGTCGCCTGGGAAGTCGTAGGTGGACAGCAGGTCGCGAACTTCCATCTCGACCAGTTCCAGCAGCTCAGCGTCGTCTACCAGGTCAGCCTTGTTCAGGAAAACCACGATATACGGAACGCCAACCTGACGGGACAGCAGGATGTGCTCACGGGTTTGTGGCATCGGACCATCGGCGGCCGAGCAAACCAGGATCGCGCCGTCCATCTGGGCAGCACCGGTGATCATGTTCTTCACGTAGTCAGCGTGACCTGGGCAGTCAACGTGAGCGTAGTGACGAATGTTCGAGTTGTACTCGACGTGAGCGGTGTTGATGGTGATACCGCGTGCTTTTTCTTCTGGAGCCGAGTCGATCTTGTCGAACTCAACGACGGCCGAACCGAAAACTTCGGAGCAGACGCGAGTCAGAGCTGCGGTCAGAGTGGTCTTACCGTGGTCAACGTGGCCGATAGTGCCGACGTTAACGTGGGGAAGGGAACGATCAAACTTTTCCTTAGCCATCGATACAATCCTCCGCAGAAGAAAATAGTCTTACGCTGATAAAACAAAGGCAGATATTTTCATATCTGCCTTGTTTATATGGAGCTCTTGAGCGGACTTGAACCGCTGACCTCACCCTTACCAAGGGTGTGCTCTACCAACTGAGCTACAAGAGCGAAACACTTTGCGCAAAATCCAGCAAACTTGGAGCGGGTAGCGGGAATCGAACCCGCATCATCAGCTTGGAAGGCTGAGGTTCTACCACTAAACTATACCCGCGGAGCTTGCGGCTCTCGCTAAAACTGGTGGAGGGAGAAGGATTCGAACCTTCGAAGCTCTCGCAACGGATTTACAGTCCGTCCCCTTTGACCGCTCGGGAATCCCTCCAGATGTGGCCGGCATTCTATTTGTCTGCCGTCCCAGTGTCAAGCTTTTTTTCAAATTTTTTCAATCAAATCTGAAACTTAGCTGCTTTGACACTCACTTCCAGTTCTGCCACCTGAGTGGTGTTCCCTGTGAAGCGGGCGCCATTCTATCAAGCTATTCACCAGTTGCAATACCCTGGCAGAAAATAATTTTATGTTTTAAGTCTTTGAAATCGTTGGAAAGAGTCTCGAGAACGGTTTGATCCAGCAAACGCTCGCTTTCCGGGGAAATCTTGAGCCAGGAACCTTCAGCGCCAGGCAGCTGGCCAGACACCGGCACAGCATTGATATCCAGGCTCAGCAGGCGCTGTCGCAGCGCATCGAGTTGATCGCGAGCCGTCAGTCCACCGACCACCAGACATTCATCGCGACGCCGGGCCGGTGCAGATGCGCCAGTCTCCTTGAGCAGACGGATCTCTTGCTGATTTCCTTTGTACAACGACAACGGCGCGACGTCCTTCGCCTTCAGCGGGGCCTCCTGTTGGTGCCAGACGTAATAGAAGACGTTAAGCACCAGCAACAGCAGAAACAACCAACGCATAAGCACCTCAGTCCAGTGGACAGGCCATGGCCAGACCGACAAATACCAGGTCAGGGACTACCCTGCCCTGCGGCGCCGCCTCTCGTACCAGCGGCGCATCCCCTCCCGTCAGGAACACCGTGAAGTCTTCACCCCACAAAGCCCGCGCCTGCTCGAGCTGCGTGCGGGCAAAACCCTGCAGCATCAATACACAACCGCGCTCTACCGCTTCGACTGTGGAGCGCCCTGGCGCAAGGCTGCTCAATGCCCGCTCAGCCGAAGCGTCGTCGTAGCGAATACGGCGGGTATGCGTACGCAGTTGGCTGCGCATGAGTGGCATACCTGGGCAGATGTAGCCACCCAGGTGTTCGCCATCGGCCGATACAAAGTCGGCCTTCGCCGCTGTGCCCAGATCAATGACCAGGCAGGCGCCCTTGGCGAGATGGAACGCACCCAATGCCGCGAGCCAGCGATCCATGCCGAGGCGCTGGTAATCGTCATAGCCATTGCGCACACCTGCCATTTCTTGTGCAGGTTCTGCAACTCGAGCCACCACTGCAAAAGCCTTGGCGATCCGTGCGCAGAGGGCAGCGGTTTCATCCTCGCTACGCACACTGACGATTCGACAACCGGTAAGACGCAATGATTGCAGGGCCGCAACCTCGTCTACCAGCGCCTGGTCCGAATCGACAATGCCACCACCGACAATGGTGGCGTCGGCAGCATGAATGACACGCCACTTGATGAAGCTGTTACCGCAATCGAGCTCAAGAATCATCACGCAACCTCAAACTGAGCTCACCACCACTGAAGCTCTTTTCCACACCGTCGACTTCAAGGCGCAATCCGCCCTGCCCGTCCACCCCCAACACGACACCATCGATACGGGTGGCACCGGCGATCAGCGATACATTACGCCCCTGCCACAGGTGCGACTGCTCCCACTCTTCCTGGAATGCCGCAAAACCGTAGCGCCGATGACGGGCCAATTCATGTTGCAGTTGTCGGCTGAGCACGGCCACCAGGCGATTGCGATCAATTGTCACTCCAACCTCACGTCGCATCGAGGTCCACTGCTGATCGACCTGCTCATTGACCTGCATGTTCACGTTGACGCCGATGCCAAGCACCACATGGCAGACGTCTGCTGGATCGCCCACCAGCTCAAGAAGAATACCGGTGATCTTCTGCCCGCGAACCAGGACATCGTTGGGCCACTTCAACCCCACGTCCTTTACACCAAACGCCTGCAGCGTGCGCATCACAGCCAATCCGACCACCAGACTGAGCCCCTCCAACTGACGCATGCCACCATCTACGCGCAAAACCAGGCTGTAATAGAGGTTTTCTGCGAATGGACTTATCCACATGCGCCCTCGCCGGCCACGCCCAGCGCTTTGACGCTCGGCCAGGACCAGGAATGGCGCTGGCTGTCCTTCACTGGCAAGCCTCAGGCCTTCGGCGTTGGTCGAATCGATTGTTTCGTGGATGAAAACGGGCCAGCGCTCACCCTCGGTAAGCTCAGCGATCGCCTGCGCATCAAGCAAGCTCAACGGCGCAACCAACTGGTAACCACGCCCTCGAACTTTATGAATGGTGAGGTTCAGCTCACTTTCCAGGTGTTGCAGCTGCTTCCAAACGGCGCTGCGACTCACCCCGAGGGCTGCCCCCAAGGCTTCTCCGGAATGGAACCGGCCATCCTTGAGGAGATTCAACAACTTCAGCATGCCAGTCTCGACTTGGAATAAGGCTGGCATGATAGCTAGGGGTCGTTGGCTTGCATAGGAAAAGGGCTGCGCATGGCTGCGACAAAGGCCAGTATTGAGCCCAGAAAGACAAAACCCCTACCTGCGTGCGCAGATAGGGGTTTTGCGAAATGAATCTTGACGATGACCTACTCTCACATGGGGAAACCCCACACTACCATCGGCGATGCATCGTTTCACTACTGAGTTCGGGATGGGATCAGGTGGTTCCAAT
>NZ_BQIJ01000008.1:0-230238 GCF_021602465.1 Pseudomonas urethralis | reverse complement strand
GGGAGCGGGTTCACCCGCGAAGAGGCCGGCCCTGCTTACTCCCACGGGCGTTGCGAGATCTCGAGTGCGACGCCGTCCCTGTGGGAGCGGGTTCACCCGCGAAGAGGCCGGCCCTGCTTACTCCCACGGGCGTTGCGTGATATCGAGTGCGACGCCGTCCCTGTGGGAGCGGGTTCACCCGCGAAGAGGCCGGCCCTGCTTACTCCCACGGGCGTTGCGAGATCTCGAGTGCGACGCCGTCCCTGTGGGAGCGGGTTCACCCGCGAAGAGGCCGGCCCTGCTTACTCCCACAGGCGTTGCGTGATATCGAGTGCGACGCCGTCCCTGTGGGAGCGGGTTCACCCGCGAAGAGGCCGGCCCTGCTTACTCCCACGGGCGTTGCGAGATCTCGAGTGCGACGCGGTCCCTGTGGGAGCGGGTTCACCCGCGGAGAGGCCGGCCCTGCTAACTCGGTCAACCCGCCTTGCGCAAGGTCAGGTTGATCCGCCGCTCCCCCATCCGGGGATGCACGCCTGGCTTTATCGGCAACACCCCGTGAAAGCGCAGCCGATCTTCGCCACCCCACACCAGCACATCACCATGGTTCAACGGTATCCGCTGAGTCCTGTCCGAACGCTGCAACCCACCTAACAGGAACACCGCCGGCAACCCCAGCGAAATCGAAACGATCGGCTGGCCAAAGTCCTGCTCGTCACGGTCCTGGTGCAGGCTCAGGCGGGTGCCGGGCAGGTAGTGGTTGACCAGGCAGGCATCCGGCACGAAACCCTCGAAACCGGCCGTCGCCGCTGCGCGGCCCGCCAGCTCTAGCAACACCTGGGGCAGGGCGGGCCAGGGTTGGCCGCTGACCGGGTCGGTGGGGCTGTAGCGGTAACCCTTGGCATCACTGACCCAACCCAGCGCCCCGCAATTGGTCAACGCCACCGCCATGTTCAGGCCGCCTGGTGTCTTCATGTGCCGGAACGGCGCGGCACGCAGCACCGGCCGCAGGGCGTCGAGCAGCGGCTCGATCACGGCCAGGGCGAAGCCGGGCAGCAGCACGGTGTGGCTGGCCAGGCGTTGCGGCTGGGGGTCGAACAGGTCGAGGTCGGACTGGATCATCGGCGCGGTGGCGTGGGTGAGTTCCAGGCATTGTAAGCCAACGCGGCCCTTGTAGGAGCGGCCTTGTGTCGCGAAAGGGGTGCGAAGCGCCCCCAGGATTTCAGGTGCGCCGCAGATATTGCCGGGGCTGCTTTGCAGCCCTTTCGCGACGCAAGGCCGCTCCCACAGGACCGCGTCATCGCTCAGGGGGATAAAAAGGAACCGCGACGCCAGGGAGAGGAGACGCCGCGGTTCAAGGGGGGAGCAGGTCAGTGTTGGGTAGCGGTAGCCGTGTTGCCGTTGCCCATCTGGCTGATGGTGGCGCTCTGATAGGCGCCGCTCTGGTTGACGATGGCCGCGTTGTTGTTGCCGCCCTGGGTCACGTAGGCGACGTTGGCGCTGTCAGCCTGCTTGATGGTTGCACTGTTGCCACTGCCGTACAGCTGGGTGGTGTAGCTCTGGTTGGCGTAGCCGGACTGGTCGAGGTTGATGCTGTTGCCACTGCCGGTGGACGCGCCGTAGGCATAGTTGTCGGTGCCGCGCTGGTCGGCGATGAGGCTGTTGTCGCTGCCGTTCTGATCGAAGTACAGCTCGTTGTAGCTGTCGGCCTGCTTGGTCTGCATGGTGTTGCCGGTGCCTTTCTGGCTCAGCGTGGCCAGTTGGTACGCGCCGTTCTGGGTCAGGTTGGCGCTGTTGTCGGTGCCGTTCTGGTGAACCGTGGCAGTCTGGTTATTGCCGAACTGCCCGCCCAGCTTGTCGCCTTTCCAGTTGCTGGCCAGGACCTTGTTGCCGTTGCCCTTGCTGTTGACGGTCAGGCTCTGGTTGTCACCGGTCTGGTAGGTGAAGCTGCTGTTGTTCTTGCCGCCCTGGGAGACGGTGGTGTTCGAATTGTTGGTCTCGAACTGATCCGACCAACTGGCGTTGGACTGGCCCTGTTGATACAGGTTGGCGACGTTGTCCTTGCCGAAGCTCTGGTCGATGTAGCCTTCGTTGGTCTGGCCGGTCTGGTTGACCGTGGCGCGGCTGCCGGTCTGGGTGTCCTGCCAGACCTCCACCGAGCTGCCGGTGCCGTACTGGTCGATGGCGATCGTGCCGCCGTTACCATCGCGCTGGTCACCGTAGGCGAAGTTCTGCTTGCCTTGCTGGTAGATCTGCACATAGCCGTCGTTGTGCAGGATGTGCTCGGAGGCGGCGTAGTTGTCCTGGCCATCCTGGCTGATATTGGCGCGGTTGTTGCTGCCGCCGAACAGCTGCTCGACGAAGGCTTCGTTGCGCTGGCCGCTCTGGCTGGTGGTGGCCTGGCTGTTGGTCTGGCTGTCCTGCCACACGGTCGAGCGGTTTTCGCTGCCTTGCTGGTGCTGCAGCGACTGGTTGTTCTCGCCCACAGACTGGCTGGCGAAGGCATCGTTGTAGGTCCCGGCGGCCTGCTGGGTGATCTGGCTGCCATTTTCGAACAGCTGCTCAGCGTAGCCGGCATTGTACGACCCGCTGGCGCTCTGGTTGATGGTGCTGGTGCTGTTTTCCTGCACCGCCAGGTGGTTGTGGCCCTTGCCAGTCTGGGTCTGGGTGGCCGCAGCGAACGGCGCCACCGTCTGCTGCACTTCGGCGATGTTCTGGTTACCGTTCTGCGACTGGTTCGAGGTGCTGTCGTCAGCCATGACCTGGCCGGCCAGGGCCAGGACGATAGCGGCGCTGAGGGGAGCGAGCTTGAACATGGTGGTGCCTCCAGGTCTATCGGTATTGGGTGATCTGAACACGCTGGCCATTGCCGGCTTGGGTCACTGAGCTGCTCAGGCCTGTGCCGGCCTGCTCGATACTGGCGCTGTTGTGGTTGCCGATCTGCTCGATGCTGGCGCTGTTGCTGGTGCCGCTCTGGCGGATCGCAGCGCTGTTGCCATATCCCTGTTGGCTGATGCTGGCCATCAGGTCACTGCCTTCCTGCAGGATGTACGCCTCCTGCGCCCCCCCGGCCTGGACGATGCGGCCCAGCAGGGCCTGGCCGTTCTGGTCGAGGGCGGCGCGGTTGCCGTTGCCTTGCTGCTCGATCACCGCCGCCTGACCGGCACCGACCGGCAGCAGGCGGATGATCACCGGGTCTCCGAGGTCGCTGCCGGGCGCAAGGTCGGCGTTGTCCATCAGGTCATCGGCCCCGGCCTGGCCCGCCAGGGCCAGGCTCAGCAGCAGTGGATACAGGCACTTCATGGCGTTCTCCTGGCCCTACTGCACAGTCACGTTGACGGTACGGGTACTGCCTTGGCTGCTCGTCACGGTGGCGGTCGGTGCGGCCGTCGGAACGATCGTGGTGCTGTTGCTCACCGTCAGGCGCCAGCGGCCGGTTACCGGTACCGTGGTGGTGCCGAGGGTCTGCACGCCGGTGGTGGTAGTCACCCGCACGGTCACGGTATTGCCGGTGGTCACTGACGAAGTCCCGCTGACATCCCAGTTGTAACGGTTGTTCGAGCGGGCCAGGACGGTGGCTGCGGTGACCGTGAAGGTCTCGCCGGCTGCGGGCCGTGGCTGCACGTTGACCGTGACGGTGGCCGGGGCGGAAAGCGCGCCCAGGGAATCACGCGCCTGGTAGGTGAAGGTGGTGGTGAAGGCCGTGGTCACCGTGGCCGGAGGGGTGTAGCTGACCGTGGTGCCATCGGTGCTCACGCTGCCGCGCCCGGCGGCAGGCTGAGTCAGGTTGGCGACGGTCAATGGCACGTTGCCTTCCGGGTCAGTGTCGTTGGCCAACACGTTGATGGTCAGCGGCGCGGCCAGGGTGGTCACGGTTTCCGGGTTGGCGGTGGGTGCCTGGTTGGGCGCGACGTTGACGGTCACGGTGGCCGGTTGCGACTTCAGGCCCTTGGCATCCATTGCCCGGTAGGTGAAGGTGGCGACCACCGGCTGCGTGGCACCTGGCGGTGGGGTGTAAGTCACGGCGGTGCTACCGTTGAGGGCCACGCTGCCCTGGCCGGTGGCTGGTTGGGTAACGTCGGTGATGCTCAGTGGCACGTTGCCGTCCGGGTCGCTGTCGTTGAGCAGCAGGTTCATCGTCAGCGGCACGCCGACGCTGGTGCTGCCGACATCGGCCTGGGCCAGCGGCGGCTGGTTGGCGGCCGACACCGGTGCGGTGCCGACGACCACCACCGGCTCTACATCCACGCCGCCATGGCTGGACTTGATGGTGACGGTGGCCGGTGGCTGGGCCAGGTCATTGACGGTGAGCGTTTGCAGGGTGCCGGACTTGGACAGCCGGCCATAGCCTTGGGCGACCATGTCCGGGATCAGCACTTCATCGCTGGAACGCGCTTCGAGGGTCAGCCGCTTGTTGGCCCACTCGTAGCGTGCGGTGCTGACTTTGACCACATCGGAAAGCTTGCTCGAAATGGCGGTCGGCTGGGTGTTGATGTCGCTGCTGCTGGCCGTCACCACCACCACCGGCGGCGGCGCCACCTGGCTCAGTTGCTGGCTGAAGAACAGCCCGTTGTTGTCCGACGTCATGCTGAACTGGCAAGGCGATGGCGGCGTGCCGACCAGTGCCAGGCCGTTACGGAAACAGACACTGGCGTCGCTTGGCGCCTTGGCGAATACCTCCACCCGGGTGCCGCCGGCATTGCGCGAGTAGGTCGCCCGCTCCAGTGACGCCGGCAGCTGCGGACGTTGGTCGAGCACCTTGCCGGAGACCGTGAACAGGTTGGTTTCGATGCGCCCGGGCGGGCCGTCGATGCGGATGAAGTTGGTGTTGAACGGGCTGCCCTTGATCGCTTCCGGGCGGTTGGGGTCACCGATGAAGGTGTCGGTGGAGCCGGTATCCGGGTTGACTGCGGTATAGGGGGCGCCGAAGCCCTGGATGAACGGGCCAATCGCGCCGTTGAGCGCGCCAGTGAAGTTGCCTGGGGCGCCGATGCCGATGTCGCGGGTGATATTGATTGCCCGGCGACCGGGCGCGCTGACGTTGACCGTCTCCACGCCGTAGGGGTGGGTGATGGTGTAGGTACCGGCAGTGGGCACCGAGACGCGGATGCGGATGCGGGCAAAGCTCTGCTGGTCGCCATCGACCGGGTTGCCACCGGCGAACGCCGCTTCGATGCCGGCCACATAGGCGTCGAGGGCATATCCGCTGTTGCCGACTGCAGGAATACTGGTTTCCGCCAGGAACCAGAACATCTCCGAAGGCCAGTTGTCAGGGAACACCAGGGGCAGGGTATCGTCGAAGACGCCTGGCTCTGGCAGCAGCGTGCACAGGTAGGCCGGTGCGCCGGGGGCGCCAGCGACCAGGGTGCTGACGGCGTGTGAGCGACACAGTTCCAGGGCCAGGCCGTTGCTGTCCTTGTACCACAGCGGGAACCCACCGGTGGCGAAGGTGTAGGGGCCCGGGTCGACGTCGGACAGGGCAGCCCAGGCCGCACTGCTGAGGGTGAGGGAGAAACCGGCGGCCAACAGCGCGCGGCGTTGCCAAGTGTTCATGCTGCCTCCTTGAAGGCGGAGCCTTTGTCTGTTCATGGCACCAGCACCACGTCTTCGATGTCGCTGCCGCCATTGGCACTGGTGACCTGCACCTTGGCTGGCGGGACGGGTGACAAGTTGGCGCTCAGGCTTTTCTGCGCGCCGTCGCCGGTGAAGTTGCCGATGAAGGTGCCGTTGCCGGTGTGGGCAGTCATTGCCGGCGGGTTGGTTTCGTCACTGCTGGTGGCGATCAAGGTCAGGGTGGCATTGGCCAAGCTGTATTCGGCCTTGGTGATGGTGACCAGGTCGGTGAGCGGCAGGCTGGCCTGGGTCACGCTGCTGGTGGGAATGGCCACGCTGTTGTCGGCGCTGATCAGCAGGCTGGTCGGCAGTGCCGGGTTGAGTGCCGACTGGGCATACCAGGTACCTGTGCCATTGGCTTCGGTCAGCGGCAGGTTAGGCGCCTGGCTGGTCAGGGTGGCGCTGCCAGGCGGTGGCGGCGCCAGCACGAACATGTCCTGCTGGGCGCGCAGATCGCCGTTCTCGGTGTGCCGCGAGTAGGTGCTGCGCAAGGGGATCAACGGCGTCGGTCGGGCTACTGCGGAAAGCTTGCCGGAAACGGCGAACAGGTCCGTGCGCAAGTCGATGCCGTTGGGGCCTTCGATGCGTACGAAGTTGGTGTTGAACGGGCTGCCGGTGACCCGCTCGTTGAGGTTGGGGTCGCCGATGAATGTCTCGCTGCCTTCGGTGTAAGGGCCGTTGACGCTGCGCAGGAAGGGCCCGATATCGCCCTTCAGGGCGCCGGTAAAGGTGCCGGCGGAGCCGATGCCGATGTCGCGGGTCATGTTGATCGCCCGACGCCCGGCGGCGGGTACATCGAACACTTCGACGCCGTAGGGGTGGGTGACCACGTAGGTTCCGGCCACGGGCACGTCGACCCGGATCCGCACGCGGGCGAAACTGATCTGGTCGTTTTCTGCCGGGTCGCCACCGCCGAACGCGGCTTCGAGCGCGCTGACGTAGGTCAGGTTGACCCCCCGGGCGACATCGTTGATGGCAGCGTCGGCGGTGAACCAGAACGATTCATCCGGCCAGTTGCTCGGGAAGACCAACGGCTTGGTGTCGTCGAAGATGCCGGGGGCAGGCAACAGGGTGCACATGTAAGCCGGTGCGCCAGGGGCGCCGGCGACGCGTGAACTCACTGCCTTGGACAGGCACAGGTCGAGGGTACGGCCGTGCGTATCCTGGTACCAGGCGGCGTAGTGACCGTTTTCAGGTGTGTAGGGCCCGGTGTCGACGGCATATAGCGCTGCCTGCGCCGGGAGCTGGAACAGGCCGGCGACGATCGCCATTGCCAGCGTGTTGGGTATCGGTCGGAGCATGAGTCGGTTCCTCCTGCTAACGGGCCCATGGACTTGGGGCGTCTGGGAGGACCAGCGCAACAGCCGTGCCAATTTTTTCACATCAGGCTGCAGGCCTTGTGGCACTTGGGTTTCAGCGCGGCGGGGCGATCGAGCTGGATGATTTTCCGGTGGGCGGTGTTCCCCAGTATTGGGGTTAGCGGTGGGTTGGGGGCATGGCTTGAGGGGGGCGTCTGGGAGATCGAGCGCCGCCCGCGCGGCGCATCGCGGATAAATCCGCTCCTACAAGGCATGCGCCAAGGCAGGCGACCATGGCGTAACAGGTTCGGCACGTTGCAACGAACGGTAGGAGCGGATTTATCCGCGATGCGCCGCGCGGGCGGCGCTCGATCTCACGGGCGGCACACCTCTCAAGGCATGCACCTCGACGCCCACCATAATCTCCCGCACACTGCGCAAAAGATACCAAGCCCGTAGCCTTGACCCCGGAGGCCACAGCTGGAGCAAAAAATGGCGCGACAATTTCCCATAACAAACGCCCAAGACCCGCTGCGCGAATCCCGTCAGGCCCGCATGCGTCTGGCCAGCGAAGGCGAGCTGCCGCTGGGCATGCTGCGCGAAGAAATCGACGCCTCCTGGCGTCGCAGCCTCGGCCATGGCCTGGACTGCCTGCAAGGCGAGCAAGTCGGCGTGGGCCTGCAGCAGGGCCAGGACCTGCGCATGCTGCTGGAACGCAACCGGCTGCTCGTGGACGCCGTCACCCCCGAACTGGACTACCTGGTATCACGCCAAGGCAAGGCTGGCATCGTCATCCTCGGCGATGCCCAGGCCAACGTGCTGGCCATCGAGGGGCAGAAGCACGTACTGCAACGCGAAGGCCTGCGCGACCTGCACCCCGGCAGCTGCTGGAGCGAATCGCTGCGCGGCACCAACGCCATCGGCACCGCCGTGGTCGAAGGCCGGCCGACGCTGATCAACTGTGGCGAGCATTACCTGGACCGGCTCAGCCCGTTCTCCTGCACCTCGGTACCGCTGCGCGACCCGCGCGGTGAAGTGATCGGCGTGCTCGACGTCACCCGCGAAGGGGTCATGGCCCAGCCGCAGGACAGCCTGAGCCTGCTGATGCTGGCGGCTGGCAATATCGAGAGCAGGATGTTCGGCCTGTGCCATCCCGGGCAACTGGTGCTGGCGTTCCACAGCCGCCCGCAATACCTCAACAGCGCCTGGCACGGCCTGCTGGCGCTAAGCCTGGACGGCGAAGTGCTGGCCGCCAACGACAGCGCCTGCCAGTTGCTCCAGGTGCCGCGCCAGGGCCTGATCGGGCGGCGCAGCAGCGACCTGCTGGGTGAGCGTTCACCGGCCTTCATCGCCCGCCTGTGGCAGGGTGGCGTAAGCAACGTGCAGACGGCCAAGGGCGAATTCTTCTTCCGTGCGTTGCAGCTGCCGCGGCACAGCCCGCTCAATGGCAGCGCGGCGCAGGCCAAGCCGGCGGTGGCTAACAAAACCCCTGCGCTGGAGGCCTTGGCCGGGGCTGACGCGCGCTTGGCACGCAACCTGCGCATGGCCCGCCAGGGCCTGGGCAATGGCCTGCCAGTGTTGCTGCTGGGCGAGACCGGTACGGGCAAGGAAGTGGTGGCGCGTGCCCTGCATCAAGCCAGCCCGCGTGCCGACAAACCGTTCGTTGCGGTCAATTGCGCGGCGATTCCCGAGGGGCTGATCGAATCCGAACTGTTCGGCTACCGCGAGGGCGCCTTCACCGGCTCACGACGCGGCGGTATGGTCGGGCGGCTGATGCAGGCCCATGGCGGCACGCTGTTCCTCGACGAGATCGGTGACATGCCGCTGGCCCTGCAGGCACGGCTGTTGCGCGTGCTGCAGGAGCGCCGGGTGGCGCCGCTGGGCGCGGGCGATGAGCAGGACATCGACGTGGCGTTGATCTGCGCCACCCACCGCGACCTCAAGCGCCTGGTACAGGAGCAGCACTTTCGCGAAGACCTGTACTACCGGGTCAACGGCGTGTCCCTGCGCCTGCCGGCCCTGCGCGAGCGCGATGACCTGGCGAGCATCATCGAGGGCTTGCTGGACAAGTCCGGCGCCAAGGGCGTGAGCCTCGACCCGGCCCTGGCCGCATTGCTCGAAGGTTTCGACTGGCCGGGCAACATCCGCCAGCTGGAAATGGTCGTGCGCACCGCCCTGGCCATGCGCGAGGATGGCGAGCAGGTGCTGACCCTCGACCACCTGACCGATTGCCTGCTGGATGAGCTGGCCAGCGGCACGGCGCCCTCGGGTAGCCTCAAGGACAACGAACTGGAACTGATCCGTGGCGCCCTGGCGCGCCACCAGGGCAATGTCTCGGCGGCCGCCGAAGCGCTGGGCATCAGCCGGGCGACGCTGTACCGCAAGCTCAAACAGTTGCGCGGCTGACATGGGTAACCTGTTCGCAAGGCTGGTGCACACCAGCGACCCCATACTCATGCGCCAGGCCCTGGCTTGGCTGTATGGTTTCGTCCGCCCCCAGCAACGGGCCATCGGCGTGTTGCTGGGCTTGTCCTTCGGCGCTTCGCTGCTGGCCCTGGTGCAACCGTGGCTGGTCAAGACGCTGATCGACCAAGGCCTGCTGGCCAAGGATTACCAGACCCTCTGGCACATGGCCGCGATCATGATTGGCGCCGGCCTGCTGGGCACCGTGCTGGCGGGCGTCAACCGCTACCTGCACACGCGCCTGTCGGGGCGCATTCTGTTCGCCCTGCGTGATGACCTGTACCGCCATTTGCAGCAGCTGTCGCCGACCTTCTACGGCCGTCGGCGCACTGGCGACATCCTCTCGCGGCTCGACGGCGATGTCGCCGAGATCCAGCGTTTTGCCGTTGATTCGCTGTTCTCCGCAGTATCAGCGGTGATCGGCCTGGTGGGCGCGGTAGCGCTGATGCTGATGCTGTCCTGGCAACTGTCGCTGCTGCTGGCACTGCTGATCCCGATCGAAGTGCTGTGGCTGCGCTGGATGCGGCGCAAGGTCGCGCGCGAGGTGCGCAGCCTGCGTGAGCGGGCCGCGGACGTGTCGTCGTTCCTGGTCGAGACCTTGCCGGCGATGAAATTCATCCAGGCGTCCGGCCAGCAGAACCGCGAGGCCGGGCGTCTGGACCAGCTGGGGCAGGGCTACATGCGCCAGTTGCTCAAGGTGCAGGTCACCGAGTTCTTCACCCAGGCGATCCCCGGCACCCTGACCTCGTGGTGCCGCGCCTGCGCGTTCCTGGTCGGTGGCTGGTGGGTGATCCAGGGCACCTGGCAGCTCGGCGCGCTGATCGCGTTTTCCACCTACATGGGCATGGCGGTCGGCCCGGTGCAGAGCCTGCTGGGCCTTTACGTGGCGGTGCAGCGCATGGTGGTGAGCCTGGGCCGGGTAATGGAGTTGAAGCAGGAAGCCGTAGCGGTGCGCGAGGCCGACTCGCCCAGGCCCATGCCGCAAGGGCCGGGCGAGCTGCGCCTGGAAGGCGTGTGCTTTGCCCATGACGGGCGCCAGGGCGCGGTGCTGGCGCAGGTCGATGCCTGTATCGCCGGTGGCCTGAAAGTCGCCATCAGCGGTGCTTCGGGTGTCGGCAAGTCGACCCTGATCGACCTGTTGCAGCGCTTCTACGACCCGGATGCCGGGCGCATCCTGCTCGATGGCGCCGACCTGCGCGAGCTCGACCTGGCCGCCGTGCGCCAGCGCATCGCCGTGGTCAGCCAGGACATCGTGCTGTTCCGCGGCACCCTGGCGCAGAACCTGGCCTATGGCGCGCCGCAGGCCAGCCGTGGCGAGCTGGAGCGGGTGGTGCGAATGGCCCATCTCGACAGCCTGGTGGAAAGCCTGCCGCTGGGCCTGGACGGGCTGCTCGGTGAGCGCGGCCAGCAGCTTTCCGGTGGGCAGAAACAGCGTATCGCCATCGCCCGGGCGGTGCTGCAGGCGCCTTCGATCCTGGTGCTCGACGAGGCCACCTCGGCGGTGGATGAAGCCACCGAGCGCGAAGTGATTGCCGCCATCGACGAACTGTTCGCCGGGCGCACGCGCATCCTCATCAGCCACCGCGCATCGACCCTGGCAGATGCCGACCTGCACCTGCACCTGCAAGGCGGCCAGTTGCGCGTATTGCCTCGGGAGACGATCCAGCATGGCCGTTGATGTCCAGGTTGGTGTGATCGACAGCGGTTGTGCACCAACGCAGGCACTGGTCGCGGCCCGGCGTTTCTGGCTGGACGAGGGCGTGCTCTGCGAGGGCGAGTTGCAACCAGACCGGCTCGGCCATGGCAGCGCCGTGCTGGCCAGCCTGCAAGCCGAGGCCGGTGCGCTGCCGCTGTTGCTGGCCCAGGTCTTCAGCGAACGCGGCAGCACCAGCGCTTTACAGGTTGCCGCCGCGTTGTTCTGGCTGGCGGAGCAGGGTGTGACCTTGATCAATCTCAGCCTTGGCTTGCAGCAGGACCGGGCGGTGTTGCGCCAGGCCTGTGCTGAAGTGCAGCGGGCTGGCGTGCTGCTGTGCGCGTCCAGCCCGGCGCAGGGCAGTGCGGTTTACCCGGCGGCGTATCCGGGGGTTATCCGCATCACCGGCGATGCCCGCTGCGCACCAGGGCAGTGGTCGTGGCTCGGCAGCGCACAGGCCGACTTCGGTGGCCATGTGGGCGAGCATGGTCGGGCCGGGGCGAGTCTCGGCTGCGCGGCGGTGAGCGGGCGGATTGCCAGCTTGTTGCAACAGCAGCCCGGCCTGGACCGCCAGCAGGTCTATGCCTGGCTGCAGGCCCATGCTGCCTTCAGCGGCCCGGAGCGACGAGGTGCAGCGGATGCCTGAGCCACGCATTCTGGTGCTGGGCGCCGGGCCGGCCGGCGCCGCCACGTCGCTGGGTCTGCGCCGGCTGGGCTATCCGGTAACGGTGGTCTCCGACTGGCGGCGTTTTGCTGCTGTGGAAGGGGTTTCGCAACGGGTGTTGGAAGGGTTGCGCCATGCCGGCTTGGGCGGCGCCTTGGGCGAGGCAGCGGTACCGGCGACACGCCAGGTGCGCTGGAATGGCCAGCATCTGCAACTCAATCAGGAATACCTGCTCGACCGTCAGCGCTTTGATCGTGCGTTGCGTGATGACCTGATGCGAGCAGGGGTAACGCTGGTGGAAGGGCGCGTTCGCGAAGTTGCGGCTGCCGAGGGCTACCAGGTCCGGCTGGATGACGGGCAGGTGCTTCACGGCGACTTTCTGGTCGAAGCACGCGGCCGCCAGGCACCGTTGGCGGCCGACCGTATGCGCGGGCCGGAGACGGTCAGCCTGCTCAACCTTTGGCAGTCGGAGCCTGGCAATCCTGCTTCGGCGGTGGAGAGCCTGGACGATGGTTGGGCTTGGATGGCCCGGCTGGCCGACGGGCGATGCTACTGGCAGGTGACCTTGGATGCCGAGGGGCTGCCGGGCAAGGCGGCGCTGCCAGACTATTGCGTCGCACGCCGTCGTGCGTCGGCACTGGTGGCCGGGGTGTTCGATGCGCGTGCGCTGGAGCCTGCGCAGGTTCACGCTCGCAGCAGTACGGCGATTCTCGCGGGCGACTGCGTGGGCGATGACTGGCTGCGGGTGGGCGATGCGGCGATGGCGGTTGACCCCTTGTCGGGGAACGGGATATTCCAGTCGTTGTCGTCGGCATTGCAGGCGCCGGTGGTGATCAATACCTTGTTGCGCCGGCCTGAACGGGCCGCACTGGCGAAGCAGTTTCATCAGCAGCGGATCGAGCAGCTGTTCATGCGTTTTGCCCGCATTGGGCGGGATTTCTATGGGCAGGAGCTTGAACGTGCCGGGCAGCCATTCTGGGAACGCCGGCGAGGCTGGCCGGATGCGCAGCCGTTGCATCTGGCGGCGGACTGGGCGGCGGTGCGGGTGGCGCGGCGGCCGGTGTTGCGGGATGGGCTGGTGGACGAGGCTGAAGTGGTGGTGACGGCGGATCAGCCTTTGGGGATCTGGCATTTGCAGGGGATCGAGTTGGCGCCGGTAGTCCGTGAGTTGCTGGCTGGTCGATCACCCGTGGCAGCCATGAGCAGCCTGCCAGCAGCGCATCAGAGGCTGTTGATGCGCTGGCTGGCAGACCAGGGTGCAGCTCAGAGCTTGATCAGCACCGACTTCAATTCGGTGTAGTGCTCGATGGCCGCTGTGCCCATCTCACGGCCAACCCCGGACATCTTGTAGCCACCAAACGGCAGCGCCGGGTCCAGCGCGCTGTGGCAGTTGACCCACACCGACCCCGACTTGATCCGCGGAATCATCCGGTGCACCGCCGCCAGGTCGTTCGACCATATGCTCGCGCCCAGGCCGTACGGGTTGTCGTTGGCCATGCCGATCACTTCGTCGATGTCGTCGAACGGCATCGCCACCAGCACCGGCCCGAAGATCTCTTCCTGTACCAGGCGATGGCGCTGGTCGACGTCGACGATCACCGTCGGCTTGACGAAGTAGCCCGGGCCGAAACCTTCACCGCCACAGGCAATGGTCGCGCCGAGTTCGCGGCCCAGTTCGATGTAGCCGGTCACCCGGTCCTGCTGCTTGGCCGAGATCAGCGGGCCCATCTGCACCGCCGGGTCCAGGCCGCTGCCGAGCTTCATGCCGTTGGCGATGCCGGTGATGTCGGCCACCACGTTGTCGAAGTGCTTGCGGTGCACGTACAGGCGCGAGCCTGCGCAGCACACCTGGCCCTGGTTGAAGAAGATCGCCGTGGCGGCGCCGGCAGCGGCCTCCTGCAGATTGGCGTCGGGCAGGACGATGGTCGGCGACTTGCCGCCGAGCTCCAGGGTGACGCGGGTCATGTTGTCCATGGCCGCCTTGCCGATCAGCTTGCCCACTTCGGTGGAGCCGGTGAAGGTCAGCTTGTCCACGCCCGGGTGGCGGCTCAGTGCGGCGCCCGCGTTGAGGCCGGTGCCGGTGATCACGTTGAACACCCCGGCCGGGTAGCCGGCCTCATCCACCAGTTCGGCCAGCTTCAGTGCAGTCAGCGGGGTTTCGTCGGCCGGCTTGAGCACCACGGTGCAACCGGTGGCGAGGGCCGGGCCGAGCTTCCAGCAGGCCAGCAGCAGCGGGAAGTTCCAGGCGACGATTGCACCGACCACGCCCACGGCCTCGCGGCGCACGAAACCATGGAACTGCTCGTTGGGCATCAACGGCATGGACGCTTCGACGGTGCTCCCCTCGATCTTGGTCGCCCAGCCGGCCATGTAGCGCAGGAAGTCGATGGCCAGCTGCACGTCCATGACTTTGGCCACGACGGCGCTCTTGCCGTTGTTCAGGCACTCCAGTTCGGCCAACTGCTGCGCGTCGCGCTCCATCAGGTCGGCCAGGCGCCACAGCAGGTTCTGCCGCTCGCGTGGGCGCACACGGCTCCAAGGCGAGTCATCGAAGGCCTGGCGCGCGGCGCGCACGGCGCGGTCGACGTCTTGCTGCTCGGCGGCGGGCACTTCACCAAGGATTTCGCCGGTGGCCGGGTTGCGGAACGACAACGTGCGACCACTGGCGGCGTCCTGCCAGTCGGCACCGATGCGCATCTTCAGCTTGCGTTCGAGGAAGGCGCGGGTAGCGGGCAGGATGGGCAGTTCGGAAAGCATGGGGCTGTGCCTCTTGTCATTGGATGTGGCCGGTACTGGCGCAAGGCGCGTGCCAAACCGGTGCAATGGGCGCAAGGTGTTGAACTGTCTGGGTTTTGCTTTTGTGCAAGGCCAACTTTGCAGGCGTGCGCTGTTGCACATTGAGACGCTGTGAGACGGTGTTGAAACAGTGGCTGCGCAGGCCCTGTCTCAGGATGAAACACCCTGTCGCGAAATGGCACGCTCCAGCGCCCCCGGCAACCGTTCAACACCCTTGAAGAAAACGGCTAAGGACCTGAAATACAACGCCTTTGCAGCACTTGGCACAGTTTCTGTATCGCAACCGTCACAAGCACACCTGCTGTACCAAAGCGTGTGAAAACGATAAGAACAACAACCGTGGAGGTCTGACCTTGAAGACGACTCGACTCCGGCGGCATGCGGGCAAACTGGCGCTGGCCGCCGCCGCACTGCTGGGCACCCAGGCCGTGGTGGCGGCCGAGCAGGGCCCGAGCCTGTTGCAGAACACGTGCATGGGGTGCCACATCCCCGAGGGCAACGATACCTACAGCCGCATCAGCCATCAGCGCAAGACGCCGGAAGGCTGGCTGATGAGCATTGCCCGCATGCAGGTGATGCACGGCGTGCAGATCAGCGACGACGATCGTCGCACCCTGGTCAAGTACCTGGCCGACAAGCAGGGCCTGGCGCCGAGCGAGACCGATGGCGTGCGCTACGCCATGGAGCGCCGGCTCAACACCGTCGAGCACTTCGATACCCAGCTCAGTGAAACCTGCGGGCGCTGCCACTCCGGTGCCCGTGTCGCGCTGCAGCGGCGCCCGGCGCAGGAATGGGAGCACCTGGTCAACTTCCACCTTGGCCAATGGCCGTCCCTCGAATACCAGGCCCAGGCGCGTGACCGCGACTGGCTGGAGATCGCCCTCAAGCAAGTGGTGCCGGACCTCGCCAAGCGCTTCCCGCTGGAGAGCCCGGCCTGGGCTGAATGGCAGAAGGCCAGGCCAGCCGCCGACGCGCTGGCGGGGCAGTGGGCGTTCAGCGGCCACATGCTGGCCAAGGGCGATGTGCGTGGGGTGATGACGGTGGTTGCCGACCAGGGCGATACCTTCAAGGTCGAGGTCAAAGGCAGCTACGCCGACGGTACGCCGTTCAATGGCAGTGGCACGGCGCTGCTCTACAACGGTTATGAATGGCGCGGCAACGTCAAGGTGGGCGACAGCAACCTGCGCCAGGTGTTCGCGGCGCTGGACGGCGAATTGAAAGGCCGCATGTTCGAGGCCGATCACGACGAGCGAGGCCTGGACTTCATCGCCGCCAAAGAGGGCAAGGCGCGCCTGCTGGCGGTTCAGCCTGCGTTCATCAAGGCCGGTGGCGAGAGCGAGATCACCCTGGTCGGCACCGGCCTGGCCGGCAAGCCCGACCTGGGGGCCGGGGTCGAGGTGAGCGAGGTGCTGGAACAGACCCCGACCCTGGTGCGTGTGAAGGCCCGCGCTGCGGCCGATGCCAAGCCCGGCCAGCGCGACGTGGGCGTGGGTGAACTCAAGGGCGCCAAGCTGGCGGTCTATGACAAGGTCGAGGAAGTGAAGGTGGTACCGGCATTCTCCATCGCCCGTATCGGCGAGAACGGTGCCTCGGTGCCCAAGGTCCAGGGCCGTTTCGAAGCCGAAGCCTGGGGCAAGGATGGCAGTGGCCAGCCGCTGCGCATCGGCTACCTGCCGGCCAGCTGGAAGGTCGAGCCATTCAACGAGCGTGCGGTCGAGGACGAAGACATCAGGTTCGCCGGGCAGATGCAGGCCGACGGGGTGTTCGTGCCAGGCGGTGCCGGGCCGAATCCGGCGCGCAAGATGATGACCAACAACGCCGGCAACCTGAAGGTCATCGCCACCTTGGCAGACGGCGGCCAGCGTGGTGAAGGCCACATGATCGTCACCGTTCAGCGTTGGAACAACCCGCCGCTGCCGTAAGGGCTGGGTGTAACGGTTTTGCCAACGGATCGATTATCGGGAGGTCGCCATGGGCGCGCTACTGAACCTGGTCGAACGCAACCTGCACGAAGTGCAGGTCGATGCCGACCGCATGCTGTTCCATATCCCCAGCAGTTCGCTGTTCACCGCCGACGCGGTGACCGGCAGCATCATCGACACCCTGCGTCAGCAAGGCTGTTCGGCCGAGGCGCTGATGCAGCGCCTTGGCCAGCAGTTTGCCAGCGACGATATCCAGGACACCCTGCGCGAGCTGATCGCGCTGGAGCTGGTCAGCGACGGCTCGCCGCTGACCCCGGAAATCGCCCTCAAGCAGGTCGAGCGCACGGCACTGAACACCGTGGTACTCAACGTCAACACGGGCTGCAACCTCAGCTGCACCTACTGCTACAAGGAAGACCTGGACAAACCGTCCGCCGGCAAGAAGATGAGCACCGCCACCGCCGAAGCCTCGGTGGAGATGCTGCTCAAGGAATCACCCGACGAAGCGCGCTACAGCGTGGTGTTCTTCGGCGGCGAGCCGCTGTCCAACCGGCCGCTGATCGAGCACATGGTCGCCTACTGCGAGCGGCGCTTCGGCGAAGCCGGCAAGCAGGTGGAGTTCATCATGACCACCAACGCGACCCTGCTCACCGAAGAAATCATCGACTGGCTCGACGCCCACCGTTTCGGCCTGTCGATCAGCATCGACGGCCCGAAGACCGTGCACGACCGCAACCGCATCACCGTGGGCGGGCAGGGCACCTATGACGTGGTGCGGCGCAAGGCCGACCTGCTGCTGTCGCGCTACCGCAGCCGCCCGGTGGGCGCGCGGGTCACCCTGACTCGTGGCATCACCGACGTCGAGACCATCTGGAACCACCTGTTCAACGAAATGGGCTTTGCCGAAGTCGGCTTTGCCCCGGTCACCTCCGGCGACATGGCCGACTTCAACCTCACCGGTGAAGAGCTGGTGCAGGTGTTCGCCAACATGAAGGCGCTGGGCCGCAAGTACCTGGAAGCGGCGCTGGAGCACCGCAACATCGGCTTCTCCAACCTGCACCAGCTGATCACCGACATCCACGAAGGCCACAAGAAGGCCCTGCCGTGCGGTGCCGGGCTGAAGATGCTGGCCGTGGACCACGAGGGCGAGCTGAACCTGTGCCACCGCTTCACCGGCTCCAGCCTGCCGACCTTTGGCAACGTCCACCAGGGCGTGAAGCAGGCGCAGCTCAACGACTTCCTGTCGCAGCGCCTGGACCGCAGCAACACCGGCTGTGACAGCTGCCGCATCCGCAACCTGTGCTCTGGCGGCTGCTACCACGAGAGCTATGCCCGTTACGGCGACCCGCAGCACCCGACCTACCACTACTGCGAGCTGATGCGCGACTGGGTCGACTTCGGCATCGAAGTCTACAGCCGCATCATGGCCGCCAACCCGGCCTTCATCGACCGCTACATCACCCCGCGGAAGGCGCACTGACATGAAGCACTTGAAGCCCCTGAACAACAAGGCGCGCATCCTCGAGCAGGCCGCCGCCGAAGACCGCGTCGAAGCAGTCATGGCCATGAGCGCGGTGGCCGGTTGCACCGCCACCACCGACCCGGGTTGGGAAGTGGACGCCTTTGGTGGCGTCAGCTCGCTGTGCCAGCCGATGGAGGCCGACCTGTACGGGTGCTCCGACCCTTGCTGGTGGCCGGCCCAGGTGCCGGACATGATGAGCACCTACCAGGACTGGAACGCCCAGGCGAACAACTCCCAGGAAGACTGGCGCAACCTCGGCACCGTGTTCCCTAAAGACAAGTGACCGGCCGAACAAGAATGACAAGGGGAAACCGCATGAAAGCTGGACGCTGCGCGCAACTCGCGCTGACCATCGCTGCCACGGCCTGCGCCTGGGCGGTACAGGCCGACGATGCCGGGCCGGCCCTCAAGGCTGGCCAGGAATACCTGATCACCACCAACTACCCGAACAACCTGCACGTCATCGACGTGGCCAGCGACACGCTGTACAAGAGCTGCCAGATGCCCGACAGGTTCGGCCCCGGCACCGCATTGATGGCGCCGGACAACCGCACCGCGTATGTGCTCAACAACCACTATGCCGACATTTATGGCATCGACCTGGACACCTGCAAGACCACTTTCCACGCCAACCTGTCCAGCGTGCCGGGTGAAGTCGGCAAGTCGATGTATTCGTTCGCCCTTAGCCCGGATGGCAAAGAGGTGTACGCCACTGTCAACCCGACCCAGCGCCTGAACGACCACTACGTGGTCAAGCCACCGCGCCTGGAGGTGTACAACACCGCCGATGGCCTGCAGGCCAAGCCGGTGCGGACTTTCCCGATGCCGCGCCAGGTCTACCTGATGCGCACCGCCGACGATGGCAGCCTGTTCGTCGCCGGGCCGGACATCTACAAGATGGACGTGAAGACCGGCAAGTACAGCGTGGCCTTGCCGCTGCGCAACTGGCAGCGCAAAGGCTACAGCGCCCCGGATGTGCTGTACTTCTGGCCGCACCAGAGCCCGCGCCATGAATTCTCGATGCTCTACACCATCGCCAGGTTCAAGGACGCCCGGCAGGACCCGAACGAGGCGCAGCCGCTGTATGGCTACCTGAGCATCGACCTCAAGACCGGCAAGGCCCACACCCGGGAATTCGCCGACCTGACCGAACTCTACTTCACCGGCCTGCGTTCGCCCAAGGACCCGAACCAGATCTACGGCGTGCTCAACCGCCTGGCCAAATACGACATCAAGCAGCGCAAGCTGATCAAGGCGGCTGATCTGGAGCACACCTACTACTGCGTGACCTTCGACAAGAAGGGCGACAAGCTGTACCTGGGCGGTACCTTCAACGACCTGGCGGTGTTCAACCCCGATACGCTGGAGAAGGTGAAGAACATCAAGCTGCCGGGCGGGGACATGTCCACCACCACGCCGCAGGTGTTCATCCGCTAAAACGGTGGTGGCTTCATCGCGGATGAATCCGCTCCTACGGGATCACCGCTGTCCTGTAGGGGCGGATTCATCCGCGATAGGGCCAGTCCTGACAACACAAGCTTGTCGCCGCCGGGCTGGCGGGTGGGCCGCTACCTGAAGAACGGTGGGTTGGACAGCCGTTTTGGCGCAGGCCGGGGGATGTGGGCCACCAGCTGGTGTGTTGTCAGGCTTGAGGGCCTGGTCCAACGTGCAGTCTATCGGGTGTGTTGAAGTTGTTCAGCCTTGCGTCGTCATCGGCACAGTCCAGCGCTTGCACGGCTTCATGCAGCAAGGCCCTCTGCAGGCTACGTTCGCCTGCCGCCCATGCCTGCTCCAGTACTGGCAGTAGCCGGCGCGGCAAAACGCTGAACATGGGTTGCCAAAAACCGCCCTGGCGGACCATAGCGGCGCTGTCACCGTCCACCGCCAGTTGTCGCAGGGCATCGACCAGCGGCTGTTCGACCTGCGGCGCATCGCACGCCAGCAGCGCCACCCATTCATGCCTGGCCACCTGCAACCCGGCAATCACCCCGGCCAGCGGCCCGGGATAGTCCTGCTCGGCATCGCCCACCAGCTGATCGGCAAAGCCCGCGTACGCATCCTGGTTGCGGTTGCAGGAAATGATCAGGTCGTCGCTCAGCGGCCGTACGGCGCGCTGTACATGCGCGATCAACGGCTCGCCGCGCCATTCCAGCAGGCCTTTGTCGCGCCCTCCCATGCGCTGGCCGCGGCCGCCAGCGAGGATCAGGACGGAGCAGGGGGGCAGGGCATCAGGCATGAAAAAGGGTTCCGGGCAGTCAATGCCGGAACCCTCTCATTCAACGCCCGGCTTGTCCAGTCAGGCTTCGCTGGCCTGCGTCTGTTCGGCCTTGCTGCGGCCGCGTCCAGCCAGGCGCATCACCACCACGAAGAACACTGGCACGAACACGACTGCCAACGTGGCGCTGAGCATCCCGCCGATCACCCCGGTGCCGATCGCCTGCTGGCTTGCCGAACTGGCGCCGCTGGCAATGGCCAACGGCACCACGCCGAGGATGAACGCCAGCGAGGTCATGACGATCGGCCGCAGGCGCAGGCGGGCGGCCTGCACGGCAGCATCGGCGGCGTCGACGCCTTGGTCGACCAGGTCCTTGGCGAACTCGATGATGAGGATGGCGTTCTTCGCCGACAGGCCGATCAGGGTGATCAGGCCGACCTTGAAGAACACGTCGTTGGGCATGCCGCGCAGGGTCACCGCCAGCACCGCACCGAGCACACCGAGCGGTACCACCAGCAGCACCGCGGTCGGGATCGACCAGCTTTCATACAGCGCCGCCAGGCACAGGAACACCACCAGCAACGACAACGCCATCAGCAGCGGCGCCTGGCTGCCGGACAGGCGCTCCTGCAGCGACAGGCCGGTCCATTCCAGGCCGGCACCGGCCGGTAGCCGGGCGACCAGGCGCTCGATTTCGGCCATGGCCTCACCCGAGCTGTAGCCCGTTGCCGGCTCTCCGGAAATCGCCACCGCCGGGTAGCCGTTGTAGCGGGTCAGTTGCACCGGGCCGCTGACCCACCTGGCCTGGACGAACGCGCCCAGGGGCACCATCTTGCCGCTGTTGTTGCGCACGTGGATCTTCAGCAAGTCTTCCACCTGGCTGCGCTGGTCGCCTTCGGCCTGCACCACCACCCGCTGCATGCGGCCCTGGTTGGGGAAGTCGTTGACGTAGCTGGAGCCGACAGCAACGTCCAGCACCGAGCCGATGTCGGCGAACGACACGCCCAGGGCGTTGGCCTGGCGGCGGTCGATTTCCAGCTGAACCTGCGGGCTTTCGGCCAGCGAGGACTCGCGCACGTTGGCCAGCAGCTTGCTCTTGTGCGCGCCGGCCAGCAGTTCGTCACGGGCGGCCATCAGCGCCTCATGACCCATGCCGCCGCGGTCCTGCAGGCGCAACTCAAAGCCGGTCGACTCGCCCAGGCCGTCGATCGGCGGTGGCAGCACGGAATAGGCCACGGCGTCCTTGAGTTGGGTGAAGGCCAGGGTGGCCCGGTCGGCGATCGACTGCGCGCTGTCGTCGCCACCGCGCTCGGACCAGTCCTTGAGCGTGGTGAAGGCCAGCGCGGCGTTCTGGCCGCTGCCCGAGAAGCTGAAACCGAGGATCAGCGTGGTGTTGCCGACACCCGGCTCCTCGGCGTTGTGCGCCTCGATCTGGGCGGCGACCTGCTCGGTGCGCATGCGGCTGGCGCCGGGTGGCAGCTGGATGTCGGTGATGGTGTAACCCTGGTCTTCGGTGGGCAGGAACGCCGTAGGCAACTGGCTGAAGCCATAACCCAGCACGGCCAGCAGCACGCCATACAGCAACAGGTAGCGGCCACTGCGCTTCAGCGCTTGCAGCACCCAGCGCTGGTAGCCGTTGCTCAGGCTTTCGAAGCGGCGGTTGAACCAGCCGAAGAAGCCTTGGCGTTGCTGATGCTCGCCCTTGGCCAGCGGTTTGAGCAGGGTGGCGCAGAGGGCCGGGGTCAGGCTCAGGGCGAGGAATGCCGAGAACAGGATCGACACCGCCATCGACAGCGAGAACTGCTGGTAGATCACACCTACCGAGCCCTTCATGAAGGCCATCGGCAGGAATACCGCCACCAGCACCAGGGTAATGCCGACGATGGCGCCGCTGATCTGGCCCATGGCCTTGCGTGTGGCCTCGCGAGGCGGCAGGCCTTCCTCGGCCATGATTCGCTCGACGTTCTCCACCACCACGATGGCATCGTCGACCAGGATACCGATGGCCAGCACCATGCCAAACAGGGTCAGTACGTTGACCGAGAAACCCATGGCCAGCATCACGGCGAACGTGCCCATCAGCGCCACGGGTACTACCAGGGTCGGGATCAGCGTGTAGCGCAGGTTCTGCAGGAACAGGAACATCACCGCAAACACCAGCAGCATGGCTTCGAACAGGGTGTTGATGACCTGCTGGATCGACACCTTGACGAACGGCGAGGTGTCGTAGGGGATGTCGTACTTGACCCCTTCGGGGAAGTAGCGCGACAGCTCTTTCATCTTCGCCCGTACCAGGGTGGCGGTTTCCATGGCGTTGGCGCCCGGTGCCAGTTGCACGCTGAAGGCGGTGGCCGGCTTGCCGTTCAGGCGGGTGCCGTACTGGTACTCCTGGGCGCCGATTTCGACCCGGGCGACATCGCCGACAGTGACGCTGGAGCCATCCTGGTTGGCGCGCAGGACAATGGCGGCGAATTCCTCCGGCGTGCTCAGCTGGCCGCGGACCACCACGTTGGCGGTGATTTCCTGGGTGCCGCGGGCGGGCAGGTCGCCGATGCTGCCGGGGGCGACCTGGGCGTTCTGCGCGGCAATGGCCTCGGCCACATCGTTGGGGGTGAGGTTGAAACCGATCAGCTTGCGCGGGTCGATCCAGATGCGCATGGCGCGCTCGGAGCCATACAGCTGCGCCTTGCCGACGCCCTTGAGGCGGCGGATTTCGTTCATCACGTTGCGTGCAAGGATGTCCGACAGTGCGGTTTCATCGAGGCTGCCGTCCTCCGAGGTGAGGGTGCCGAGCAGCAGGAAGCCGGTGGACACCTTCTCCACCTGCAGGCCTTGCTGGGTCACCTGGCGCGGCAGACGCGACTCGACCACCTTGAGGCGGTTCTGCACATCGACCTGGGCCAGGTCGGGGTGGGTGCCCGGCTCGAAGGTCGCGGTGATGGTGGCGCTGCCCAGGCTGCTTTGTGACGAGAAGTACAACAGGTTGTCGGCGCCGTTGAGCTCCTGCTCGATCAGGCTGACCACGCTTTCGTCCAGGGTCGCCGCCGAGGCGCCTGGGTACACGGCGTAGATTTCCACCTGCGGCGGCGCCACGTTGGGGTACTGCGCCACCGGCAGCTGGGGGATGGCCAGGGCGCCGGCAAGCAGGATGAACAGCGCGATCACCCAGGCGAAGATCGGGCGGGCGATGAAGAACTGCGGCATGGATCAGGCCCTCACTGGCCGTTGTGCTGGACGATGGACTGAGCCTCGGCGTCGACCTGGACCTGGTCGCCCGCCTTGACGTGTTGCAGGCCTTCGACCACGACCCGTTCGCCGGGCGCCAGGCCCTCGCTGACCAGCCAGCGATCACCTTGGGCATTGCCCAGCACCACCTGGCGTTCGCTGATGCGCGACTGCGCGTCGACCACCAGCACCTTCGGCACCCCGGCACTGTCGCGTAGGATGGCCCGCTGCGGCACGCTCAGGCCCTTGGGCTGCACAGCTTGCTCAAGGCGCACGCGCACGTAGCTGCCCGGCAGCAGGTCGAGGTCCGGGTTGGGGAATTCACTGCGCAGGGTGATCTGGTTGGTGCTCGGGTCGACACTGATGTCGGAGAACAGCAGCTTGCCCGGCAGCGGGTAGGCACTGCCATCGTCCTGGATCAGCGTGGCACGGGCCTGGCCGTCGCCGGCCTGTTGCAGTTCACCGGCGCGCAGTGCACGGCGCAGGGCGTTGAGCTCGCGGGTCGACTGGGTGACGTCGGCATGGATCGGGTCGAGCTGCTGGATGGTCGCCAGCGGCGTGGTCTCGTTCTGGCCGACCAGGGCACCTTCGGTGACCAGGGCGCGGCCGATGCGCCCGGAAATCGGCGCGGTGACCGTGGCGTAACCCAGGTTCAGGCGGGCGCGCTCCAGCGCAGCCTTGGCTTCGGCAACGGCAGCGTCGGCCTGGAGGAAGGCGGCGCGGGCGTTGTCGTACTCCTGGCGGCTGACCGCCTTGTCGTCGACCAGCTGGCGGTAGCGCTGCTCTTGCAGGCGGGCCTGGTACAGGGTGGCTTCGGCCTTGGCCAGGGTGGCGCGGGCGCTGTCGTGGTCAGCCTTGAACGGCGCCGGGTCGATGAGGAACAGCACATCGCCCTGTCTGACGTCGCTGCCTTCGCGATAGACGCGCTTGAGCACCACGCCAGCGACGCGCGCGCGCACTTCGGCAGTACGCGGGGCGAGAATGCGCCCACTCAGCTCGGTGCTGATGGCCAGAGGCTGCAATTGCAGGGTTTCTACCCGTACTTGCGGCGTGGGTGGTTGTTCGTCCTGCTCGGCCGAAGGATCGCAACCGGCCAGGGACAGTGCAAGAAGCGCCACCAGCGCCAGGGGGCGCAGGTGTGGGGAGAGGGTGATAGGCATGCGGATCTTCCGATGATGACCCTGCATATCCTAAGGCAACCGTTCCTCGGATGGCTGTTAACACCTGTAGGACCTGTGTGAAAAAGTGTTAAGAAGAGTCCTGCCGGTTTGTAGGTTTCTATATTCTGCTTGAACCTGTTCCGGCCATTGCGGATGAATCCGCTCCTACAAGCAAACCCTCTATGCCAAACATTCTCCTGGTCGAAGACGACAGCGCGCTGTCCGAGCTGATCGCCAGCTACCTGCAACGCAACGATTTCCATGTGCGGGTGATTGCCCGTGGCGACCATGTACTGGACGCTTTCCGGCAGGACAACCCCGATTTGGTGATTCTCGACCTGATGCTCCCCGGTATCGACGGCCTGCAACTGTGCCGCCTGCTGCGTCAGGAATCGCAGAGCCTGCCGATCCTGATGCTGACCGCCCGCGACGACAGCCATGACCAGGTGCTGGGCCTGGAGATGGGCGCCGACGATTACGTGACCAAACCGTGTGAGCCCCGGGTGCTGTTGGCGCGTGTTCGCACCTTGCTGCGCCGCAGCAGCGTCAACGAGCCGCGCCTGGACAACCACCAGATCGTCATCGGTGGCCTGTGCATCGACCTCGCCGAGCGCCTGGTCAGCTGGCGTGGCGAAGAGGTGGAGCTGTCCAGCGGCGAATACAACCTGCTGGTGGTGCTGGCGCGCAATGCCGGTGTGGTACTCAGCCGCGACCGCATTCTCCAGCAATTGCGCGGCATCGAATTCAACGGTACCGACCGTTCGGTGGACGTGGCCATTTCCAAGCTGCGCCGCAAGTTCGACGACAGTGCCGGCGAGGCCCGCAAGATCAAGACCGTGTGGGGCAAGGGTTACCTGTTCAGCCGTGTCGAGTGGGAGTGCTGACGCGCCATGCTGAAAATCCTGGTGCGCCTGTATCTGGTCATCATCGTTGCTTACGCCGGGGCATTGCTGTTGATCCCGGACGCCATCGTCGGCCTGTTCCATGACCGTTTCATGGCCTACAACCTGGACCAGGCCAGGGGTGTGCAGTCGCTCATCGTGCGCCAGTTCCAGCAGGCGCCGCAGGCGCAATGGCCGGCGGTGGAGCAGGACCTGGCCAAGGTCTTTGCGCCACTGGAGGTCAAGCTGCTGCGTAGAGAAGAGGCCGGCCTGAGCGCGCAGGAGAAAGCGCGTCTGGAGCACGGCCTGTATGCCGTGCGCATCGGTGACTGGGGCTATTACAGAACGGCACTGGCACCATTGGATCAGGACTGGCTGGTCAGCCTGCATTCACCACCAGACCCACTGGACATCAATGTGTTGTCCTGGGGTGTGACAGTACTGATCGGCGCGGCCATGCTCGGCTGCCTGCTGCTCTGGGTGTGGCCGCACTGGCGCGACCTTGAGCGCCTGAAGGAAACCGCCCGGCGCCTGGGCCAAGGGCAGATGGCCGAGCGCACGCACATCTCGCCGCACTCGAACATCGGCGAACTGGCAGGGGTGTTCGACACCATGGCCAGTGACCTCGAACGCCACGTCAACCAGCAGCGCGAGCTGCTCAACGCGGTGTCCCACGAGCTGCGCACGCCACTGACCCGGCTGGATTTCGGCCTGGTGCTGCTGTTCGACGAGGTGCCAGCCGCCAGCCGCAAGCGCCTGCTGGAGCTGGTCGGGCATGTGCGCGAGCTGGATGAGCTGGTGCTCGAGCTGCTGTCGTACAGCCGGCTGTACAACGCCGACCAGGCCCGTGAGCGGGTCGAGGTCTCGTTGCTGGAGCTGGTCGACAGCGTGCTGGGCGGCTTTGCCGAAGAGCTCGATGCTCGGGGTATCCAGTGGGAGGTACAGGCCGAGGCCAATCTGCCACGCTTCGTGCTGGACCCGCGCCTGACCGCCCGGGCCGTGCAGAACCTGGTGCGCAATGCCATGCGCTATTGCGATGAAAGTCTATTGCTGAGGATGCGTCTGGAAGCGGACGGTGCCTGCCTGTTGACCGTGGAAGATGACGGCATCGGTATCCCGGCCGAGGAACGTGAGCGGATCTTCCAGCCGTTCTACCGCCTGGACCGCAGCCGCGACCGCAATACCGGCGGCTTTGGTCTGGGCCTGGCGATCAGCCGCCGGGCGATCGAGGGGCAGGGCGGGACGTTGACCGTGGCGCAGTCGGCGCTGGGTGGGGCGCAGTTCAGGATTCGGCTGCCAGCTGGCTAGACCATAGCACGAACCGGTCCTTGCCGCTGTGCTTGGCCTCGTACAGCGCCTGGTCGGCATGTATCAGCGCCATGCTGAGTGTGTCACCGCTGTCCACCCGGGCCAGGCCGATACTGATGGTCACCGGTGGCACGCCAAGATCGTTGCGCACCCGCTCGCACAAGGCCGCCACGCATCGCTCGGCAGCCTGCTGATTCAGCCCGGCGAAGAAGATGGCGAACTCCTCGCCACCCAGCCGGGCAAATTCGTGCTCCTCCACCCCCGCCTTGATATGCACCGCCACGCGCTTGAGTACGGCGTCGCCCACGTCATGGCCGTAGCGGTCGTTTACCCGCTTGAAATTGTCGATGTCGATCATCGCCAGGTATTGCCCGGGCGTACCCAGGCGGATCTGGCGTTCGGCGTTGGTCATGAACGCCCGGCGGTTGGGAATCTCGGTCAGGGCGTCGAAGTAGGCCTGCTCCAGCAGTACCTTGGACAGGTAGAAATTGTGCAGCTTGGCCTGGCGCATCTGCAGGTAGCTGTAGATCACCAGCCCGCTGAGGAACACCGCGTAGCTCAGCAGCATGGCACCTTCGAGCTGATCGACATCGATGCGGGTGTGGTAGAAGGGGCTGAGCATGGCCCAGGTGATGGCCATGGCGCAGAAGAACGACCAGCGCCGTACCGGCAGCACCGAAACGGCATAGAGCACGGTCGATACGCCGAGCACCAGCCACACCGGGCGCAAGGGTTCGGGAATGCCTTCGATCACCAGGCGCATGCCCAGGGTGATGACGGCGATGAACAGCAGGTTGAGCACGTCGAAATGGTGGCTGCGACGGGTAAAGCGCAGTACCACGGTGAGGCAGCCGAGCAGGCCCATGAACAGGTAGGACAGCCAGGTGAAGCCCTGGCCGCCAAGGAAGCTGACGATCAGGTCGAAGACCAGCCAGATGGCGATGCTGACGCAGAAGATCAGCATGCAGAACGGGCGCATCGATTCGAATTCGTGCTGGCGGAATTCGGCGCGCAGGGCGGCGGGGGCGACCTGCTTGCGCACGTGCTCTTCGATGGTCTTGAACATCATGGGCTCCTGGGAGTACTGCATCGCCTGTACTGGCCTTTTCGCGGGCGAACCCGCGAAGAGGCCGGTACGGACAGACTTCAATTCTGTGGCAGAACACCCCGGGCCCAAGGCCGGTAGCGCAGCGCAAACACCGCTTCGGCATGGCACCCACCGCTCACCATCGGCTGCGCAGGCTCAGCCCGGAACGGCTGCCCTGGCCCACTCACCTGGCGAAACGCCTCGCGCACCACCCCCACCCGACAGGGCAGTGCCTGTTCGTAGCTCTGGCGTACCAGCGGCGGCAAGCGCCCGGTCCCGGCACCGTCCTGCCACCACACAGTCAAGCCCAACCCGGCCAATTGATCCAGCCAGGCGCCATTGACCCGTGGCGCCAGCTTGCCGGCGCTGAACGCGCTGATGTGCAGCGGCTTGTCCAGCCGCCGGTTGAAGGCCTGCAGCTGGCTGTACAACGCCTCGCGACGACTGCTGTCGCGAAAGTGCAGGTCGTCCAGTTCCATGGGCAGGTACCAGCCGGCCACGGGCAATTGCCAGTGTTGGCGAACCTGCTGGTACTGGCTCAGGGAGCGGCCCAGTTGCGACTTCCAGTAACTGTTCAGGCCGTCACCGTCGAGTTCCTCGATGCGCTGGTAGTAGGCCGGGTCCAGGTACAGCCCGAGCACCAGCTCCAGGCCTTGGGCATGGGCCTCGCGCAGGCTGTTGGCCAGCCAGCCCTGGGCACCGCCGAAGTCACTGTCGCCGTAGGCACTCCACTGCACGATCAGCGTCGTGCCACCTTGCGCCTTGGTGGCACGCCACAGTTGCTGCCATTGCGTCGGGGTCACTGCGGCGTCGCGGTTGAGTGGCTGGTAGAACAGGCGTTGGTCGGCCACGGCCGGCAGGCACAGGGCGAGCATGCAGATTGCCAGGAACGTACGCATCAGAAGCTCATCTCCGCGCCAAGCAGCACGCCATTGGCGCTTTTGTAGAGGTTGCCACCCAGCGACTGCTGGTATTCGGCGCGCACCTTCAGCGAGCCGCGGTAGGCGTTGTAGCGGTCGTCGTCGAACCACCATTGCCAGCGCACACCGACCCCGGCCCGAGCGTCCTGGCGCCAGTCGTTGCCTGGGTCCTGGCTGGAAAATTCGACGAAGCCGTAAGGCATGAGGGTTTGCGGCGAGTTACCCGGCAGTTTCCAGGCATGGCCCTGCTGGTAGCGCGACAGCCAGGCGTGGTCGCCGGCGCGGGTCCACCAGGCGGCATCGAGGTAGAGGAAGCGCTCGTTCCAGTCGTCTTCATCGACGCGCCAGTCGTTGCGCCAGTCGCCTTGGTCGAGGAACGAGGCGGTGGCGCGCAGCAGCAGGTCGTTGCTCGATTCGGCGTGCTGGCGCAAGTCGCCCCAGTTGCCGCCCACCTTGGAGGGGCTCAGCAGCTGGCCCAGGCTCAGGCCGCTGTAGTGGTCATCGTCGATCTGCCGCTGGTGGTAGAGCTCGGAATACAGGTTCAGGTTGGCCTGGCCGAGCGGCTTGTAGCGCAGGCCGACGCCGGTGCCCATGCTTTGCGCGTAGTCGGTGCGGCTCTGGCCGCCGAACAGCACCCGGCCATAGACCGACAAGGTGCTGCCGTTGCGGCTGGGTTCCTCGCCCAGGGCGTGGTCCCACATGGCCAGCTGCACGTTCTGTGATTGGGCGCGACGTGAGGTGCCGCTGCGCTCGCCGTTATCGAGGAACTTGTCGTTGGTCGAGGTGCCTGCCGGCGACCAGGTGCTGGCCAGGGTGATGGTGTCGCGCCGTGAGAGGGTTTCATGGGCGCGGCGCTGGCGGTACTTGCGGGCTTCGAGGCTGCCGTAGTCGTCGTCGCCATCGACCAGGTTCTCTTCCACATCGATCACCCGGCGCAGTTCGCGGCGGGCCGCTGCGCTGTTCTCGACCTCGTCATAGCGCAGCGCCAGGGTCTCGCCCAGGCGATAGTCCTCGGGGAAATCGTGGGTGGCGTGTTCCAGATAAGGGATTGACTGAAGGCGCTGGGCTTTGTCTGGCGAACCAGCCAGGCGCATGCCGTAGTCGGCGCGATAACGCGGTTGGTTGGGCGCCTGGCGCACGGCTTCGGCCAGCCAGGCAGTGCTCTGTGCGCTGTCGCCAGCCAGTTGTGCGGTGCTGGCGGCAGCGTAGTAGTGGTCGGCACGCGGGCTGTGCGCCAGGGCCTGGCGCTGGAAGCCCAGCGCCGCCTGCAGGTCGCCCTGGCGTTGCGCGATGGCGGCACCCAGTGCCCAGTCATCGGCGCTGTTGTGTGCGGCGGCGTCCCAGTAGCGGCGGGCAGCGTCGGCATCGCCAGCATTCAAGGCCCCGCGGGCGGCGGTCAGGCGGGCGTTGTCGGTCCAGGCGCTGGCCGGCAGGTTGCGCCAGATTGGCTGGGCGGCTTCGGAGTCGCCAGCGGCTTCCAGAGCATAGGCCAAGGGCAGGCGGTTGCCACCGTCGCCCAGGCGCTCGGCGGCCGGGTATTACACCACTGCCTCACCGGGATGATCGGGCATGGCGCAGCGGCCCAGGGCCCGGTACTGGCCGGCTTCGCTCGGGTTCGCCGGGATGGCCTGGCGCACGGCGGCGCACTGGCCGTTTTCAGCCAGGCGGCCGAGTAACTGGGCGCGGGTATTGGCGTCGACCCTGGGGATCAGCCCGAGCATGCGCTCGCTGTTCAGCGGGCCATCGTTGCGCGCATAGATATTGCCCAGGCGCTGCAACAGGGAGGTCGTCAGTCGCCCATGGCGGCGATCATAGGCCTGCTCCAGCAAGGTGCGGGCCCGCTCGCTGTGGCCTTGTTGCAGCAACAGGAACGTCGCTTGCTCCAGTGCCGCCAGGTCACCGCTCTGGCGGTAGCGTCTTTCCCATTCGGCGGTCGTGCGAGGTTGTGGCGGCTGCACCGGGTCGCCATACAGGCGCTGTTTGAGCACCGCATAGGCGCGCGGGTCTGCACTGGCAGGGCAGTCCTTGAACTGCTCGCGGGCAACGTCCGGGTCGCGCCGTGACAACCAGTCGACGGTCTCCAGGCAAGGGCGCTGCAGCTCGTTGCTCAGGCGTCGTACCAGCGGCGCGTCATCACCTTCACGGGCCAACTCCCAAAGCTGCTGGCGTTGCTCAGGTTGCTGCAGCTGTTCGGTGGGCAGCTTCTGCAACCAGCGTTGCGCCAGTTGATTGTGGCCGACGGCAATGGCTCGATTGGCCATGGCCAGGCGTGTCTGGTTGGCCACTTCAGCGGAGGGGGCGCTTTGCAGCAGCTTTTCCAGGCCCTTTTCGTCGACTTGCTGGACATAGGCATTGGCCAGGCGCTGCCAGTCTATCGACGGCAGTTGCCCCTTGTCGGCCAGGGGTTGCAGTTGATCGATGGTTTCCTGCCAGTTGCGTAGCTGTTCGGCGAAGTTGGCCCGGGCCAGGCGCAACACCCGGCCATCATCCCGCGGTGGCAGCTGGTTCAGCCACTCCAGGGCTTTGCCGGCGCCGCCGAACTTGGCCAGGCTAAGGCTGTAGGCTTGCCACAGCTGCACGCGCTGGGTGCCATCGACGCTGGCCAGCCAGCCTTCCACCTGGCTGGCGGCTGGCGGGTCCTGCTCGATCCAGGTCAGGCGCAGCTCTTGCAGGGCGTCAGCGTATTCGGAGCCATTGCCAAGCTGCTCGGCCATGGCTTCGGCGTCCTTGTAGCGGCGCTGGTGGGCCAGGGCTTCGACCAGCAGCGAGCGGGCTTCGTCGTTGTTCGGCACACGGCTCAGTACATGGCGGGTCAGGCGTTCGACTTCGGCCCAGTTGTCCTTCTTCGCTTCGCGGTAGCTGCGTTCCATGAAGGGGTAACTGGTGAAGCGTTGGAAATCGCTCATGGGGGCTGCCTGGGTCGCCAGCGCAGTGGAACACAGCAACAGCCCGGACAGGGTGAGGGAAAGGCGCGGCTTCATGCCACCTCCCGGGTCAGGTCAAAGGCAGCCTGCTGTTCGCTGGCTTGTTCGGCGAGGGCCTGTTGCAGCACGTCTTCGGTAATGATGCCGCGGGCGATCAGGTGTTCGCCGAGGCTTTGCTGCTCGGGGTTGAAATCGATCAGTGCCTGGTTGAACAGGGTGACCGGGACCATGCCGCGTACCTGCAGGAGGGCGCCAAGCATCACCTGGTGATGGCTGACCTGCTCGATCAGGTCGGCGTCATCCTGGTGCCGCTCCAGCACGCTGAGCATCTGCTGGGTTTCAGGCATTTGCCAGGGGCTTGGGTAGTGATAGCGCAGGCCCAGGGTGACTCGGCCCTGGGGCGCCAGGCGGCAACTGACCGGGCGCTTCAGCTGGCGGCTGATGACCCCCAGCGACACCTGGCTGACGGGGCTCTCGCTGGCCAGCACCAGGGTGTTGCCGTCTTCGGCGACCGGCAGCACGCCGTAGTGCGTGGCCAGCCGGCGCGGCAGTTGGGCGATCAGTTGTGGGTCGAGCTTGAACGGGTTGAGCGGTGCCCAGGGCAGGTCGAGCTGTTCGGCCAGGGTTTGTACCAGCTGCTCACTGTTCAGCCAGCCGCGCAGCAGCAGTTCGCGGCCCAGGCGCCGGCGCACCGGGCTGGTGATCGCCTGCTCCAGCTGTTGTTCGCTGATGTAGCCCTTTTCCACCAGGCGATGGCCCAGCGGCGTGCGCGCCGGCGAGGCAAGGGCGGGGAACTCGTGGGTGGTCTTGTCCCACGCCACCCGCCGCGAATCGCCCATCTCCATGACCTGGCGCAGGGCGCGCAGGTTGGCGAAGAAGTTGACGAAGTTGCTCCACATCATCCGTGGCGCCGACAGCAGGCCTTCGAAGATGCCGTAATAGCGGGTGACGAACCAGCCGCGCTGGAACAGGCGGTTGATCAGCATCAGGCCATTGAGCCAGAGCAGGGTGGCAAGCAACTGGCTGTCGCTGAGGATCGACATGAAACGCCAGGAATCGGGGGCGATCACGGTCACCAGCCACATGGCCAGCAGCACCAGCAGCAACAGGTTGACCAGGAAGCTCAGCAGGTAGGCGAACAGGCCGCGGCGGTCACGCCAGAGGAAGTAGTTGAGCGCGCCGGTGCGGCTCCAGCCGAGGTTGCTGGTGCCCTGGAAGACGATGCCGACGATCCAGCGCGACTTTTGCCGGATGGCATGCTGCCAGTCGCGCGGGAAGTGCTCGCGCACGCAGATCACCTGGGAGAACTCGCGGCTCATGCCCGGCCGCCACTCGTGCTTGAGGGCCAGCGCCGGGTCGGTGATGGAGTAGCGGGCGAAAATGCACTTCATGCCTTTTTGCTTCAGGCGAAAGCCGATGTCGTAGTCTTCGGTCAGGCTCTGCACGTCGAAGGCGATGCCATCGCCGTCTTCGAGCAGGGCGCTGATGGCGCGGCGGCTGAAGCAGGTGCCGACGCCAGCACTGGGTACCTGGCCGGTCAACGCTTCGCGCACGATCACGTCCTTGCCGTGGTTCTCGGCGAACTCGTCGACGTAGTGCCCGGCGGTGAAACCCTTCCATTCCGGCGCGTAGGGGTACACCGGGATCTGGATCATGTCCTTGTTCGGCAACAGGTAGTTGAACAGGCGCAATTCCATGGGCGAGATCACGTCTTCGGCATCATGCAGGATGAAGCCGGCGAACTCGATACGGGCATCGTCCTGGAAGCGCAGGATGGCGTCGATGATGTTGTTCAGGCAGTCGGCCTTGCTGGTGGGGCCGGGGCGGGCACAGACCACCTTGTGCACGTTCGGGTAATGCAGGCACACGGCGTCGACGTCGGCCTGGGTCTGCGGGTCGTTGGGGTAGGTACCGACGAATATCTGGTAGTTCTCGTAGTCGATGGTCGAGGCTGCCAGGCGTGCCATTTCGCCGACCACGCCCACCTCGTTCCAGGCCGGGACCATGATCGCCAGGGGTTTTTCCGCGACTTCGAACAGGCGTTTCTCGTCGGCCTTTTCGTACTTGTCGTAGATGCGAAAGCGCCGGATCAGCTTGCGGCCCCAGTAGCACAGGTCGATGAACAGGTCGTCGAGGCCGAGCAGGAACATCAGCGAGGCGAGGATGATCGCCAGGACCTTGAGACCGAACAGCACATAGGTGAGGAAGTCGATGAAAACCAGGCTCATGCGTCGTCTCGCTGGGTGGCCGTTTCCGCGAACCAGCGCGTCAGGCGCTCGGCGATGCGCTCGCTGGCGTGGCCGTCACCAAACGGGGTATAGACCCGCGCCATGCGCGCGTAGGCCACCGGGTCGTCGAGCAGCCGGGCGGTTTCTTCGACGATGCGTTCAGTCACGGTGCCCACCAGCTTGACCGTGCCGCCCTTGAGCACGGCGGGGCGTTCGGTGACCTTGCGTAGAACCAGCACAGGCTTGCCGAGTGCCGGCGCTTCTTCCTGGACGCCACCGGAGTCGGTGAGGATGACCTGGGCGCGGTTCATCAGCCAGACGAAGTGCTGGTAGTCCTGAGGGGCGACCAAGTGGATGTTGCTGCGGTTCGACAGTACGCCATACACGGCCTTCTGCACCTGCGGGTTGAGGTGCACCGGGTAGACGAACTGTACGTCGGGGTAGCGCTCGGCCAACTGCGCGAGGGCCAGGCAGATGCGTTCGAAACCGGGGCCGAAGTTCTCCCGTCGGTGGCCGGTGATCAGCACCATGCGCTGCTCTGGGCGCAGCGCGCTCAGGGGCGAGTCGGCGGCCGGCTGCCATTGCCGCTTGGCCAGGTCATCGCGCATCCACAGCAGGGCGTCGATGACGGTGTTGCCGGTGACTGCGATGTGCTCCGGTGGCACGCCTTCGCGGATCAGGTTGGCGTCGGAGTCGCGGGTCGGGGTGAAGTGCAGGTCGGCGAGTACCCCGGTCAGGCGCCGGTTGGCTTCTTCGGGCCAGGGCTGTTGCAAGTTGCCGGTGCGCAGGCCGGCTTCGACATGGCCGATGGGAATGTGCCGCTGGAAGGCCGCGAGGCTGGCGATGAAGCTGGTGGTGGTGTCGCCGTGGACCAGCACGATGTCCGGCCTGACCTGGTCGTAGGCCTGGTCGAGCTTGTCCAGCAGGTCGCGAGACAGGCCATTGAGGGTCTGGTTCTGGGTCATCACCTTGAGGTCCTGGTCGACGCTCAGGCCAAAGGCGGTGAGCACCTGCTCGAGCATCTCGCGGTGCTGGCCGGTGGAGCAGATATGCAGGTTGACCTCGGGCCAGGTGCGCAGCACACGGGCCAGCGGGGCCATCTTGATCGCTTCGGGGCGGGTGCCGAAGACCATCATCACGCAATACGCCATCGTCTTGATCCTCGTTCGATTCCCTGGACGAAGTTGTGGGACAGGTCGCCACTTGCAAGTGATAGATACAAGCAGTCGCAGGCGGGGTTGTCCAATAGGTGACAGGTATTCGGCGTGACAGGTTCAGCGCCTGTGAGATCGAGCGCCGCGCGGGCGGCGCTCGCTCTGCGCACCACCGCAGAACCCAAGGCAAGCACCTGTCAGACCACCCTTTTTCTTCAGGCATTCATCTTGTACTTTGATAGGTCGTCTTTCCAAGGAGCTACACATGCAAGGCAAGGCTCGCAAGATCGTCCAGGCCATTCTCTACGAAGCCATCGCCGTGGCGTGCGTGGCGCCAGCGCTGGAGCTGGCGTTCGAGGCCGGGATGGCGCAGTCGACGGTGCTGTCTGTGCTGATGTCGGGCATCGCCATGAGCTGGAACATGGCCTACAACTGGGCCTTCGAGCGCTGGGAAGCACGCCAGCGCAAGCGCGAGCGCACGCTGCTGCGCCGGGGGCTGCACGCGCTGGGCTTCGAGGGCGGGCTGGTGCTGATCCTGCTGCCATTGGTGGCGTACTGGCTGGACGTCAGCCTGTGGGCGGCATTGCTGACCAACCTCGCCCTGTTCGTGTTCTTCTTCGTCTATGCCTTCGTATTCCAGTGGGGCTTCGACAAGGTCTTCGACGTGCCGCTTTCGGCGCAGCAAGCAAAGTGTTGACTTGGCCAAGCCAGGCGGGATAACGTCCTACTCCATGAACACCTTCCCGCACGTGAACGCCATTATTATTACCGCCATCATCAGCTTGGCGGGCTAGCGCGTACGTGCACCGAACCCGCCCTGGAGGCGGGTTTCTTCTCTCTGACTCCTGGGCACCAAAAAAGCCAAGGAGTTGCAACCGATGACCAGCCTCAACGTCAGCCCTCGTACCCCGACCACCGCGCAACAATTGCTGTCGGAACAGGTGCGCCGCATTCTGTCCGCGCCGGTCTACGACCTGGCCATCGAGACGCCCTTGCAAGCCGCCCCTGCGTTGTCTGCCAGCCTCGGCAACCAGGTGCTGCTCAAGCGTGAAGACCTGCAGCCGACCTTTTCCTTCAAGATCCGCGGTGCCTATACCCGGCTGTCGCGCCTGAACGCGGCCCAGCGCCAACGCGGCGTGATCACCGCCTCGGCAGGCAACCATGCCCAGGGCGTGGCCTTGGCCGCGGCGCACCTGGGCATGCAGGCGACCATCGTCATGCCCACCACCACGCCATCGCTGAAGGTAGAAGGGGTGCGCTCGCGGGGTGGCCATGTGGTGCTGCACGGCGAAAGTTTCCCCCATGCCCTGGCCCACGCGCTGAAACTGGCCGACAGCGACGGGGCGACCTTCGTGCCGCCGTTCGACGACCTGGACGTGATCGCTGGCCAAGGCACCGTGGGCATGGAAATCCTGCGCCAGCAGCCGGGGGCGCTGGACGCGATCTTCGTGCCGGTTGGCGGCGGCGGGCTGATCGCGGGCATTGCTGCCTACGTCAAGTACCTGCGCCCCGAGGTCAAGGTGATCGGCGTCGAACCGGAAGACTCCAACTGCCTGCAAGCTGCCATGGCGGCAGGCGAGCGGGTGATCCTGCCGCAGGTCGGCACCTTTGCCGATGGCGTGGCGGTGGCGCAGATCGGCGCCCATTGCTTCGAGCTGTGCCGGCATTTTGTCGACGACGTGGTGACCGTCAGCAGCGATGAGCTGTGCGCCGCGATCAAGGACATCTACGACGATACCCGCTCGATCACCGAGCCCTCGGGTGCCCTGGCCGTGGCCGGGATCAAGAAGTACGTGGCCCGCGAGGGCGTGCAGGGGCAGACCCTGGTGGCCATCGACTCCGGCGCCAATGTCAACTTCGACCGCCTGCGCCACGTGGCCGAGCGGGCCGAATTGGGCGAGCAGCGTGAGGCGATCATCGCCGTGACCATCCCCGAACAGCCGGGCAGTTTCCGGGCGTTCTGCCAGGCCCTGGGCAAGCGGCAGATCACCGAATTCAACTACCGCTACTACCCCGGCAAGGAAGCGCGGCTGTTCGTGGGCGTGCAGACCCACCCCGTGCACGACCCGCGCGAGCAACTGCTGGCCAGCTTGCGCGGGCAGGGCTACAGCGTGCTCGACCTGACCGACAACGAGCTGGCCAAGCTGCACGTGCGCCACACCGTGGGTGGGCATGCTGCGCCGGGGGCGGACGAGCGGGTGCTGCGCTTCGAATTCCCCGAGCGGCCAGGCGCGCTGCTGGGCTTTCTGGAGCGGCTGGGCAAGCGCTGGAACATCAGCCTGTTCCACTACCGCAACCACGGCGCGGCCGAAGCGCGGGTGTTCGCGGCGCTGGAGGTGCCGGCCGACGAGCAACCCAGCCTGCCTCAGGTGCTGGACGAGATGGGCTACCGCTACTGGGACGAGACCGCTAATCCGGCGTACCAGCTGTTCCTTGGCTAATGTTGCGCTGGATCAATATCCGCTGCATTGAACCGGCGGATTCTCACGGGTAGACAGACCCACCAGGAGGAACCGGTCATGAGCAGCACCTTTTTCATCCCGCCCGTCAACATCATGGGCATCGACTGCCTCGACGAGGCCATGGCCGCAATTGCCGGATATGGCTTGCGCAAGGCGCTGATCGTAACCGACCAGGGCTTGGCCAAGGCCGGCGTCGCCGCGCGAATCGGGCGCATGCTGGCCTTGCGGGATATCGACTCGGTGGTGTTCGACGGCGCCAAGCCCAACCCCAGCATCGCCAACGTCGAGGCGGGCCTTGCCGTGTTGCAGCGTGAGCGCTGCGACTGCGTGGTGTCGCTGGGGGGTGGCTCGCCCCATGACTGCGCCAAGGGCATTGCCCTGTGCGCCACCAACGGTGGACATATCAGTGACTATGAGGGCGTCGACCGCTCGCGCAAGCCGCAACTGCCGCTGATCGCCATCAACACCACGGCCGGCACGGCCAGTGAAATGACCCGGTTCTGCATCATCACCGACGAGGCGCGGCACGTGAAAATGGCCATCGTCGACCGTAACGTCACGCCGATCCTGTCGGTCAACGACCCGTCATTGATGGTTGCCATGCCCAAGGGGTTGACGGCGGCCACCGGCATGGATGCGTTGACCCATGCCATCGAGGCCTACGTGTCGACGGCGGCTACACCGATCACCGACGCCTGTGCCCTCAAGGCCATCAGCCTGATCAGCGAGAACCTGCGCCAGGCCGTCAACGATGGCAACGACCTGCAGGCACGGGAGAACATGGCCTATGCGCAGTTCCTCGCCGGCATGGCGTTCAACAATGCCTCGCTGGGCTATGTGCACGCCATGGCGCACCAGCTGGGCGGTTACTACGACTTGCCCCACGGTGTGTGCAATGCCGTGTTGTTGCCGCATGTGCAGCGTTTCAATGCCAAGGTCAGTGCTGCGCGCCTGCGTGATGTGGCCAAAGCCATGGGCATCAAGGTGTGTGGGCTGGATGCGGAGCAGGGCGCGGGGGCGGCGATTTCCGCCATCGAGCACCTGGCGGCGGCTGTGGGCATTCCGGCGGGGCTGGCGGAGCTGGGGGCCAAGCTTGAGGATATCGGCATTCTGGCGCAGAACGCCCTGAAGGATGCCTGTGGCCTGACCAACCCGCGGTCGGCCAGCCAGGATGAGATCGAGGGGATTTTCCGGGCTGCGTTCTGACAGATGACGATGCGTGGCTGCACCGGCCTTTTCGCGGCTAAAGCCGCTGCTACAGGGATAGCGCCAGCTTCATGTCCGGCGCCGTCCCTGTGCGACCCGGTCTTCAGCGCTCACGCATGAAGAACCCGGCCACATACTTGCGAAAGGTCTCCAGGCTCTTGAAGTCGGCATAGCGCTTGAAGTTCTCGGCATCGGGCTCTGGCCCGATCGGCTGCTCCAGCAACGATACCGACAGCACCCGGTCCTGATCCGAGGTCAGCACCAGCTCATCCATCACCTGGCCGCCGATCACCGGCCGGCGCATCTGCACCTTCACCCCTTTGCTGGCCATCCAGTCGATCAGCGACACCAGCGCCTTGAGCGGCTCGCGTTCTTCGTCGCGGTACACCGGGAACAGGTGCGCGCGCGACAGCACCGGCACGCTGGCCACATGGATCAGTTCATAGAAGTGACTGCCCGCGGTGGTCGGTGAGTAGAGGGCCAGCGCCAGCAACGGGCCAGACGCCCGGTTGCCGCCCCAATACAAATGGTGGCCCTGGAAGTCGAAACCGTCCTCACTGCGGTTGTTGAACAGTTTGCGCCCTTTGATCTGGTCGACGCAGTCCAGCAGCAGGCCATGGCGACGGTGGTTGCCGAACACCGTGGCTTCGCGCAGGCGGGACTTGAGCATCATCATGTGCTTCATGTCCAGGCGGGTTTCCAGGTAGTTGCTGGCCGGCACCCGTTCGAGCAGCGGGTAACGGCTGGCGACACTGCGCAGCTCGGCGAACTGGCCGGTCAGGTCTTTCTTCAGGTGTGTGGCGTAGAGGTTGAGGCCGCTGGTCTCGATCCAGGTCAGCAGCAACGACAATAGGCGCTGCTGTTCGCGGCGCTCATTACCGTCAACAGCGCCAGTAGCGCTGTCGCTGGCGCTGCGGTAGTCACCGATCAGGCGCAGCGGGGTGTCAGGTGCCAGCCAGGCGGCGGGCACCGTTGGCGCCTCTTCACGCTCGCTGGCTTCGCGTTCGTCCTTGGTGAACGGGCAGCCGGGCGCATGCTCGGCGGTGCCCGGGTTGTTCTTCAGGAACAGCGTGCCGGTGCTGCCATTGAGGGTGACATTGAGCACCGGCAAGGCATCCTTGCGGCAGTCGCAGGCCAGCCACTGGTTGGCACTGCGCACCTTCATCAGCAGCTGGTTGGCCTGCAGCAGCCGTGGCCCGGCCAGGCTGCCGGTGGCGAAACCGACCAGCAGTTCCTCTTCGGCCGGGGTCAGGCTGCGCACCTGCGCGGCGGTTTTGTCGATGATTCGCATGAAGCAGCTCCAAGCTACGAGCCTCAAGCTTCAAGCAAACGCGCCGTGCTTTCAACTCGTCGCTCAGTTGCCGCTGAACATCTTCGCGGCGCGGGCGCGGATTTCGTCGGGGGTCAGGTCTTCCTTGTGGGTGGAGACGAACCAGATATTGCCGAACGGGTCTTTCAGGGTACCGCTGCGATCGCCGTAGAACTGGTCCGTCACTGGGTGCAATGCGGTGCCGCCGGCCGCCAGGGCCTGGGCATAGACCTTGTCACAGTCCTCGACGTACAGGTGCAGGCCGACGCCGGCGCCGGCGAGTTTCTGGCTGGCGGTCAGGCCGCCCTCGCGGTCGCAAGGGTCGCCGAGCATCAGCGAGGAGTCGCCGATGCGCAGTTCGGCGTGGCCGACCCGGCCATCGGGGCCTTCAAGGCGGAACATTTCCGTGGCGCCAAAGGCCTTCTTGTAGAACTCGATGGCCTTGGCGGCTTCGTTGATGGCCAGGTACGGGGTGATGCTGTGCTGGCCTTCGGGGATGGGTTTGACAGGCATGTGCGACTCTCCTTTGCAAGGGGCGCCGAGGGGCGCCCTGATGCTTAGAGTCGTCTGCGCAGATGGAAAATCGACAGCAAGGCTAGATCGATTCTCTATAAGCGCGCCTGTCAGAAGATGTAGTCGGTGGTCAGGAAGCTCGACTGGCGGTTACGGATGATCTCGCTGATCAGCGCCTTGTTGGCTTCCTGGAAGCGGGTCGCGACCAGGGTGCGGATGGAGAATACGCGCAAGGCATCGTGCACCGACAGGGTGCCTTCGGCGCTGTTCTTGCGGCCGTTGAACGGGTAGGTGTCCGGGCCGCGCTGGCACTGGGCATTGAGGTTGATGCGGCCGACCTGGTTGGCGAAGATGTCGACCAGGCTGCCGATGGTGGCCGGGTCGTTGCCGAACAGGCTCAGCTGCTGGCCGTAGTCGGAGTCGAGCACGTAGTCGATCACGGTTTGCAGGTCGCGATAAGGCACCACCGGTACCAGCGGGCCGAACTGCTCCTCGTGGTAGACGCGCATGTCGTGGTTGACCGGGTAGAGCAGGGCGGGGTAGAAGAACGAACCGCGGCTCTGCCCGCCACCTTCGTTGAGTACTTGCGCACCCTTGGCCTTGGCGTCGGCCACCAGCTGGTCGAGGTAGTCGACCTTGCCCGGCTCCGGCAGTGGTGTCAGCGCGACGCCCGGCTCCCACGGCATGCCGGGTTTGAGCGCGGCGAGCTTGCGCTGGAACTTGTCGAGGAAGGGTTCGACCACATCCTCGTGCACGAACAGGATCTTCAACGCCGTGCAGCGTTGGCCATTGAACGACAGGGCGCCAGTCACGGCCTCTTCCACGGCATTGTCCAGGTCCACCTGAGGCAGGACGATGCCCGGGTTCTTCGCATCCAGGCCCAGGGCCGCACGCAGCCGGTGCGGGCGAGGGTGCAGTTTCTTGAGGTCGCTGGCGGCTTTGTGGGTGCCGATGAAGGCGAATACATCGACCTTGCCACTGGCCATCAGCGCGCTGACCGTTTCGCGGCCACGGCCATAGATGACATTGATCACGCCCGGTGGGAAGCTGTCGCGGAACGCTTCGAGCAGCGGACGGATCAGCAGCACGCCGAACTTGGCCGGCTTGAACACCACCGTGTTGCCCATGATCAGGGCCGGGATCAGCGTGGTGAAGGTTTCATTGAGCGGGTAGTTGTAGGGGCCCATGCACAGCGCCACGCCCAAGGGTGCACGGCGGATCTGGCCAAGGGTGCCTTGTTCCAGCTCGAAGCGACTGGAGCGGCGGTCGAGGTCCTTGAGGGCGTTGATGGTGTCGACGATGTAGTCGCAGGTGCGGTCGAATTCCTTTTCCGAGTCCTTGAGGTTCTTGCCGATTTCCCACATCAGCAGCTTGACCACGGCAGTGCGCTGTTCACGCATGCGCGCGAGGAAGGTTTCCACGTGCTGGATACGTTCGGCAACGCGCATGTTCGGCCAGGCGCCACGGCCTTTGTCGTAGGCGTTTACTGCCGCGTCCAGGGCGGTGAGGGCGGTGTCGGCATCCAGCAGGGGCGCGCTGCCGAGCACGACCTGGCGCTCGCCATCCGCTTGCTTCAGCCAGACCGGGCTGCGGACCGTGGCCAGCGGCCCGTCCCAGCGCCGGAGTTCACCGTTCACCAGATAGTCGCGTTGTTCCAGTGGTGCTTCCAGGCGCCAGTGTTCAGGAATGTCTTCGGCGGTCGGAAACAGCGAATCGAGCAGATGTTCCATGGGTACTGCACCTCACGTGTCTGGACGGGTGAAACGCTTCAGCTTCGAGCATGCACCCTGGGCAAGAAAAACACCAGTCTGGCTCAATTTCGCCGACGCCGCGCCGATACAGGGGCAATCGCTCACGCCTGCAGGCTTATGACCCCGTCCAATTCCCCGATGACCTACGAACAGAAACCGACCACCGGCACGCTGCGACGGGCCCTCTGCCGCTTGTTGCCGGTGGGCGTTTCCCTGGCCGGTATCGGCGTGTCCATGGCCCTTGGGCATGTGGATATCCAGCGCCAGCAAAACCACCAGGACGCAAGCCTGTTCTACTCGCCGTTGTTCTGGTTCGCCTTGACCTGCAGCGGCCTGCTCAGCCTGTTCATCGCGCAGATCAACCGCAAGCAGCGCCAGTTGCGCCAGCGTAACCGCGAGCTGCAGCGCTCGCAGGCGCAGCTGGAACGCCTGGCGCATTACGACACCATCACCGGTTTGCCCAATCGGGTGCTGTTCCAGCAACAGCTCGCCGAGGCCACTGCCGAAGGCCATGGGCTGGCTGTGCTGCTACTGGATATCGACGGGTTCAAGCAGGTCAACGACAGCCTGGGCCACGCCATGGGTGACCTGCTGCTGCAGCAGGCGACTGCGCGCTTCTTGCAGGAACTCGACACCAGCGACCGGGTATGCCGGCTGGGCGGCGATGAATTCGTGTTCATGCTGCAGGGCACCCAGGGACAGGTCAGCCACCAGCTGCGCGAGTTGCTGCGCTGCCTGCAGCGGCCGTTCGACCTCAATGGCAACGCCGCGCTGGTGACCGGCAGCATCGGCCTGGCCTGGTGCCCGCAACATGGCGAAGACGTCGGCAGCCTGCTGCGCCATGCCGACACGGCCATGTATGCGGCCAAGGAGGGTGGGCGCAACGCCTGGCGCCCCTATCACCCGGACATGACCGCGCGGCTGCACCAGCGCCTGGAACTGGAGCGCAACTTGCGCCGGGCCTTGCAGGAAAACGAGTTCGAACTGTGGTACCAGCCGAAGGTCGACCTGTTCAGTGGCCAGCTGGAAGGTGTCGAAGCCTTGCTGCGTTGGCGTGATCCGGATCACGGGCTGATTCCGCCCGGCGAGTTCATCCCGCTGGCCGAACGTACCGGCCTGATCATTCCCTTGGGCGAGCGGTTACTCGATCTTGCCTGTGCGCAGATGGCCGCCTGGCGCGCCGCCGATTGCCTGCCGGGCCCGCTCGCGATCAACGTGGCAGCGCTGCAGATCGAGCGCAGCGACTATGTCTCAAGCCTGGCCATTGCTCTGGAACGTCATGGGCTGGCACCTAATCTGCTGGAAGTGGAAATCACCGAGAGCCTGCTGATGGAAAGCCAGCAACAGGCCTGTGCGGCGCTGGCCCAGTTGCAGGCGATGGGCGTGGCCACGGCGGTGGACGACTTCGGTACCGGTTATTCGTCGCTGGCCTACCTGCGTGCCTTGCCCATCGACCACCTGAAGATCGACCGGGCGTTCATCAAGGACTTGCCGGATGACGACGATGCGGTGGCCATTGCCCGGGCGATCATCGACCTGGGGCATGCCCTGGGCTATCGCATCACGGCCGAGGGGATCGAGACCCAGCAGCAGTATGACTTTTTGCGCAATGCCGGGTGTGACCAAGGCCAGGGCTATCTGCTGGGGCGGCCGATGCCAGCCGCCGAGTTGCAGAAGTGGATCGCGCACAATCCACTCAGGGCGCGAATGCCGCGTTGATGGCCGGGCACCTAGAGCTCGATATCGAACAGCTCATGAGCGGGCCGTGCCAGTGCGTCCTGACCTGCTTGCGGGTCGTGATCGATCACCGCCAGGCGACGCCAGAATTCTGCGCGGGCACGCCTGGGCCGTGAAGTGAACGGTTCGAGGTCCAGCAGTTGCCTCAGGTCGCGGCGGTACTGCAGCGGCAGACGCTGCCAAAGCGCCTGTTCATTGGCTCCCGCGCCCTCGAAGAACTCAGCATAGTCGCTGTCATCCACCAGCAAATCCACCTGATGCTCGGCGTTGTAGGCCTCGACTTCCTCGCGCATGCGCGGGCTGAGCCATCGGCTTTCAAGGCGCATCGCCTGAGCGACCGGTTGCGATACCTGGAAGTTGGCTGGTAACTGTTGCAACTGATTGCCGGCGAGGTCGATCGTCACCGGTGTGTTGGTCATGCTTTGCAGCCCACGCGGCAACTCGGTCAGCGCGCAATTGTCGAGGAACAGCGTGAACAGGCGTGGCAGGCGGCTCAGGTCGGGGGCGCGCAGCAACGGGTTGCCCCCCATGTCCAGCACGCCCAGGTTGATGAACTGATCGAGCATCTGCTGGGCGTTGTCGTCCCAGGTGAGGCGGTTGTTTTCGATGTCCAGCCACACCAGCGCCTGAGGATTGGCCAGGCGCGGCAAGCGGGCGAAGCGGCAATGGCTCAGCAGCAGGCGCTTGAGCCTGGGGAAGCGTTCGTAGAACTCGGCGGGTAACAGGCTCAGGTTGCGGTTGCCTTTGAGCGACACATGCTCGATGTGCGTGAAATCGTCCGGCAGGGCCAGGCTCGCCAGGTCACGGTCCTCCAGATCGAGGCGCGAGAGATCCAGGCTGTAGACCATTGCGTCCTGGCCCAGCCGCAACCTGGAGATGCGTCGCCAGGCATTGATGATGGGGGCTATGGCTTGCTGTCGCCGATGGGGCGATTGCGGGTCGGGGCGTGCCCATTCGCCAAGGTCGCGGCGCAAGGTTTCCAGGCGTCGCTCAAGGTTGCGCATTTCTGCCGCCGGCGAACGCCCTTGCAGGCGCCAGTTCTGCGTGGCGGTCAGGAACTCCTGATCGGTCGAGGTGGGGTACAAGCGGCGGTAGCGGGCCGCCAGCGGCACTTGCAGGTAGGGGCCACTGGGTATTGCACGCCGGCCGCCTTGCAACCCTGTGCGAGCGGCCTGGCGCCGTGCGCCCGCGCCCCAGAGGCGTTGCAGCAGGTCATTGCGGCGGGGTTCGCTCCAGGTCACTACGCGCTGGCGCAAGGTGTTGCCATCGGTGGTCGAAATATCCAGGGCGGTGCGCCAGGCGCTTGGCAGTGCTTGCTCGATCGCCCGGCACAGGTCCTGGTCCTGAGGCCCCGGAGCCGGCCGCTCGCCCAGATCGGCCTCGTAACCCTCGGCAGACTTGACCACGCGGCAGACCGTGCCTGCCAGGCTGCTTCCGCTGCTGTCGAGCAGCGGGCCTTGCGGGCTGCCTGCGCGCAATTCGAGGCGCAGGTCAGCGGGCCATTCAGGCATGTCATCGAGGCAACTCATCAACAACCGTTCACTGTCGGTCGTGCCTTGCTGGTGCACCAGTAGCCCCTCCAGCGCGCGCACCAGCGGCCATTCGCGGTGACGCTGCAAAACCTGCTCTGCTTCGCCCTGGACGAGCTCGTGTGGCTCGCGGGCCATGCGCTTCAAGGTGTCGAGCAGCAGCGCGGGCGCCGGCCGGCCTTCAAGGTGTACCTGGCGCAAGCGCGCCGCGTCGACGCCGCATATCTGGCCGGCCAGTTCCAGTTGCGCGGGTGTGAACGCCGCGTAGTCCTCGCCCAAGCGTCTTGCCAGAACAGTGAATGGCCATGCCTGCGGCTGTTCGTGGGCAGCGCGCCAGGCGCCCTGGCCGTTGTGTTCCAAGGGGGGTTGAAAAGCCTCCGGCGCCTCGGGATGGACGATTCGCCACTGCTGGATGGCAGGGTCGAAGCGCTGTTCATACACATGGCCGTCCATGCGGATGTAGTGCCTGCCCTCGTGCAGGTACTGGCCTTGCGCATTGGCCGGCAGCTGTTCCGGTAGCACCTGCGTGCTACGGTAGGGCTGCAGATCCGGCTGCCAGAGACGGTCGTGGCCATCGCTGCAGTGAACTTCCTGGAGGTTCTCCAGCAAGGGGTTGCTGAACAGCTTCGGCACGATGTGGCCTGCGGTTGCCAGGCCGCCGATCAGGGCCAGGTTCAAGCCAATGCCTTCAAGGTGTTGCAAGGCCAGGTGACGGTCGCCTTCGAGCCAGGCTTCATAGCCTTCGTAGACCTCGCCCAGCAACTGGCAGGCTGTCACGGCCAGCATCAGGGTGCCCACGGAAGGGATGAAGAAACCAGCCAGATTGAGCACGTCCAGCCCCAGGTTTTCCCACTCGGCGATGCGTTTGGCACGGGCCTGGGCGTCGGCCACCTCAGTCGGTACGGCGATTTGCTCGGCTGCGCTTTTCAGGTGGGCCAGGTGCTGGTCCTGATAAAAATCGAAAGGCTTGCCGGTGATGGCAAGGAGGCTGGGGTGCAGGTCCGCCGGGCGGGCGTCGTCCAGGTTCTGTTGAAGCAGGTCGAGCATGCGCGGCTGGTCGGCCTGGTTCAGGTAGGGATGCAAACGCTGACGGTTCTCTGGCGCCTGCAGCAGCGCCGCCAGTATTGAGTTGAGGGCGTCGATGTCGGCGCAAAGGTGCAGGGCAGGGGTGTCGTCGGGTAGATAGAGCAGCCAGCCTGAGCTACCTGCATCGATCAGCATGACCTCATGCAAGACGATGCCGAACAGCGCCAGTTGCCAGCAGGGCACGTCGTCGCCTTGCAGCAATTTGTCCACCTGGTCGCGTGTTGCACCGCTCAGGGCGTGGCGCAGGTAGGCAAGGTCCGCTGCCAGGCGCAAGCGGTCCCGTCGTACTGCTATGGCCTGTTCCCTTGCCTGTGGCGCGGCGAAGCATTGCTGCAGGTGCGCTTGGTAGGCACCCCCGAGGTCCAGTTCGCGGCACAGTTGGGCAAAGGTCTCCGGGGCAAGTGCCAGTCGCTCGGCATCATAGCGCTCGGATGCCAGAGAAAAATGCGCGGGCGGCGTCTGTGGGCCGGTCGGCGCTGTACCGTGCACCTTGATGGGGGTCACATGGATTTTGTCGCTGAGGGCGATGGCGCTCTCGGGAGTGAACGTCTCGTCATCGGCAAAGTTCTGCAAGGCAGCCTGCAGCAGGTTGTCACGACGATGACGGTACAAGTAGCCCGCCACACGCCAGTTCCAGGTGCGCTCGACGCGCAGTAGCTCGCTGCCGCGCAGCGGTGCCCTGAAATCGAGCTCGGCCAGGCGTGCCTGCAGGAGCGGTTCGGCAAACTCGGTGATCTGCTGCAGGCCCTTGAGCGAACGAGCCAGCTTGGCTTGCGAGTGCAGCAGGCGAGTATGGCTGGCCTGCACGGCCTCTTGCAGGTCAGGCGCGGCGTTGTTGTACCAGTCCTGGTCAAATGCATCGAGGCGTTGGCTCTGGCGTAAGGCCTGCCAGTGCCGGGAGGGGATGTGACGGGCCCAGGTGGGAAGTTGCGTTGCGATCAGTTCTTCATGCGGCGAAGCGGTAGCTTGGCGGGTCATAGGGAGGCTCCTTCGTCGAAGGGGCCATCAGGCAATTTTTGCAGTCGCTTGCGGTGGTAGTGATATAGCGCAACTTTCAATGCATGAAACACGGTTGATCTATAGCGAAAGCAACATTTGAAGTGCCCCTGTGCGAGGAAATTTGACGCCATTAATCACACTGCGATGCTGTCAAAATGCCGCTTGCCAAGCGGCACGCCTGCATCTTAACTAGATTCAGGATGGAAAGGCGGCGTGCGTAGTTGATGGTCCGTAAATCAACGCGTTATGCAGGCTTTCAAGCTTCGTTTCATTATTTCCGATTCGCCTCGTTGACAACATCAAAGGATGTCGAAGAAGACATGAAAGAGAACTTGGCGGCTGTGGCGCGAAAAGTGATCTCGCCTTCCATGCGCTACGAGATCCGGACTGTTTCAAGCAAGTTACGCGAAGTGCTGGCCCGCACCTGTCTCTGGCGCTGGGAAATCTCGCGTTTCCGCCTGCAGCAGGCCAGCCCTTACGAGATCCTCTACATCGGCCGCAAGCAACAGCGCGAGATGGCCAAGCTGCTGATCGGCGGCAAGGGCCAGCCGCTGGCCAGCGAGGTTGCCCAGGAGGCTGCACCCGCCACGAACCGTCATCTCGTGGTGGTGAGCGAGATGCCGACGGCAGGCGCGTTGACGGTACCTCATTACCTGAGCGCGGTGGTGCCCCTGGGGCGTTCGCTCGATGACATCACCGCCCGCTACGACAGTGAACTGCGCCGCAGCATTCGCAAGAACCGCCCGCTCTACCAGATGCGCCAGACGCTCGCCGATGACGAGATCGCCATGGCTGATCAACAGTTGTTGCGGCCCTATGCCACGGCCAGGCAGGGCATCCATGCGGCGCAGTTTCCCACCGACGAAGTATTTCGTCTGGCCAAGGGGGTCGGGCGCCTCGACCTGATTACCTGCGGTGAAGAGGTGATCGGTTGCCATTTGGGCTGCGAGATCACGCGCGATGGCAAACGCTATTGGAGCACCCTGCGTTTCGGCTATTGCGAGGCGGTGTTCTCAGACCCGAAAAGGCTGCGCGAGGTCAACTCGATCACCACCTTCATGGCCCTCGAATGGGCTTTGGCCAACGGCTATGACTATTACGATATCGGCCTTTGCCTGGCGCGGCCGGACGATGGCCTGCTGAAGTGGAAGCGCCGGCGTGGTGGCGATATCGATGCCATGGGCAACCATGCCTACCTGTTTGTCCGCCTGCCGCGCACGGGGACCGCGCAGTTCCTCTGGGATACACCGCTGTTTGCCGTCGAGGGCAACAAACTGACGCTGCACCTGGGGTTGCCAGAAGGGCCGAGTGACGACGAGGTCGCCAGCCGTTATCACGAAATGGTGTTCGGTGGGCTGCACAAGATCTACCTCTATGGCGCCAGGAGCAGTGGCGAGTCATTCCTGCAAACGCTGCGCTCGCGTTACGCCACGCTACAGTCCCCGCCCATGATGGAACGGGTTGTCGTTTCCAGCTGAGCCGGCTTCAAGGCATGCCAGGAATGCGTGCCTTGCCTCAGGCCAGAGATGTGTCACCTCGGGAGGGCATTTCATGGGTAGCGGTATCTCGAACCTCAGCGGCGCTTCGCTTGCCAGCCAGAACACCTGGACCCTGGCTGCCTACCGGCACATCGCGCGCAAGCGCTTGGCACGCAAGGCCGATATCGATATCAAGCGTGTCGCCGAGAAAACGTGGGATATCGCCCCCGGTGAAACAACCGTATCGGCCCCGGCGTTCTATTTGCCCAACCAACTGGAGCGCGTAACAGGCTGGGAGGCCAAGCGCTTTTACCCGTATGTGCATCCTGGGCGGACCATGGAAGGCGGGATCACTGTCGAACAGGGGCCGACCCGGGGCTACCTGTTCAAGGATGTCTGGCTGGTCGACGGTGCATTGTACAAGGGCAATGCCAGCCACTGGTTGTCGCTGAAACCGGGCCGGTTCCCTGGCATCACGGTGGATCACGAGATCGACCGTGGGGCCATCTACTGCACCCAGAACGGCAACACCTGGTTCGGTACCTGGTTGATGGAAGACTGCCCGACCTATGCCTTGGCCTGCGAAGAAGGCGTTCCGGTGACCACGGCGCCCTCGGCGCGTTACCCGCTGTTCACCCAGGGGCCGGCGTATGAGCGCTGGCTGGGCATGCAACCGCTGCGCACGCGTGGGGCGTTTTTCCGCGAACTGGTGTTGTTCGACGACCTCAGCAACAACCGCAGCAGGTATTCGCGTTATCGCGCCATGGGTGACAAGCTGTTGTCGCATGTCGACCCTTCGCCGCACCCGGGGGTGTTCATCCTGCGTGGCAGCGAGGGCGACCTGCGGCTCATGCGCAATGAGCTCGAAGTCGCCTCGCACCTGCAGAAGTCCCGTGGTTTTCGCATTGTCGACCCGATGAAAACCGATGTGCCAGGTATCGTTGCCGCCTGTGCCGGGGCGCGGACGGTGATCGGCGTTGAAGGCAGCCAGCTGGTACACGGGGTCAATGTATTGCAGCCCGGCGGTTCGATACTGGCGCTGCAGCCGCCGAACCGGTTTGTCAGCTATTACAAATACCTGACGGATCGCGATCATCAGCACTTCGGTTTCGTGGTCGGGACGCCGCAAGGCGAAGGCTTCACCATCGATGTCGATGAAGTGGAGCGAACGCTGGATCTGTTCCCTTATTGAACCTCGACGGGGCGATGATCGACTGCCCGGCTGCGTGCGCAATGCAGCCCTGGCACGGGGTCGAGGTCGGCGAATTCAAGTTGACGGCTTTTTGACTCTGTCAGCCCTGTCCGATTGAGATTTATTATGGTGTCGGATCATTGACGTAATATCATTGTGCCCATAAGCTCAAGTCAACAGCGATCCAGTCTTCCGCCAATCAATAACAACGTTCCTCTTTGAAGGTGACGAATATGCGCTCGACTTTGCTCATCAAGTCTTTCTTCCTGTTGGTGTTATTGACTGGTGCAGCGCGAGCGGCGGATTCTTACTTATCGGAAAATACCATTGTGCCGCTGTCCACGGCGGGCTGGTTGTTCGCGTCTGCGGTGATCGGTTTCATCGCGGTGGCCAATAGAAAGAAGATCTAAGTTGTTTCGGTTTTATCGCGATGCCAATGCGTTGACGCAAAAGCGTGGGTGTTTATGTTTTTCGGCGTAGTCGATGCTTGTCAATTTTACAGCTGTTGCTATATTCCAGTAGCCAGCGTCCTCGACGCGAACAGTCGATAAAAAGGCAGGCAGGGCGGCATCGCGGTAAAACGCCTCCAGGATGGGTGTGGCCTTCGCAGCAAACGGGCGGCGAAGCGGAGCGAGAGGTTCGTCGTTGTACTCATTCAGTGCTCTTAACCTGGGCCGACTGGCCGGAGGGATCCCTCATGGTACGTTTGCTGATGTCCGTTCTCTGCGCCCTGGTCGTCGGCTCTGGCAGCGCCGCCGCCGACACATCCTCCTCGACTTACCTGTTAAGCCCTGGTGACAAGGTGATGATCTCGGTGTGGCAGGAAGACACCCTGCGCCAGGAAACCGTTGTTCTTCCCGATGGCAGTATCACCTTCCCGCTGGCGGGGCGTGTGGATGTTGCCGGCCTTGAAGCCACCGCCGTGGCAAAGAAAATCGAGACCGCGCTGAAACCTTACCTGGCCCAGCCAAATGTCAGCGTGGTCGTCACCAGCACCGCGGGTAACCTGGTGTATGTTCAAGGCAAAGTGATCAAGCCCGGCCCGGTACCGATGGCAGGCCCTACGGCGGTGCTTCAAGCCTTGAGCATGTCGGGCGGAATGGACAAATTCGCCGACGAAAGCGCCATCAAAGTCATCCGCGGCCAAAAGGTCATGCCGGTGCGTTACAAGGATCTGGTTTCTGGGCGTGACATGTCCACCAACTTCCAACTTCAGGCTGGCGATACGCTGGTCGTACCCTGACTCTCCTAAAAATTAAGAACGACTTGTGCCTATCAATAAAACGACGAGTGTTGTAACGGCGATCATGATGATGCCGTTCTCCGGGGTGGTTGATGCCGCCAACTGGCAGTCTTCAGTCGAGGTTCCCACGACTGTCGAGTACGACAGCAACCCATTGCTCCTTACCTCCAAGGAGAAAGGTGTGACGCGTACCATCATTGCGCCTGATTACACCCTGGTAGGTCAGTTCGATCGCGACCAGCTGCGCATGGGCGTGGGCATGCATGTGCTGCGCTCATCCGACCGTTCGGTGATGGATGACCGTGAAGACCCCAACCTCAGCCTGGGCTGGCAACGCGAAACCGAAAGCGGTGGCTTTGGCCTGCTGGCGCAGTACGATGAAAGCTCGACGCTTTCTGGTGCGGTGCAGGATACCGGTGTGGTGACCACCACCGACGGCACCCAGAAGATGTCACGGCTCACGGGCAACTGGAGCAGCGCGGTAACCGAGCGCAGCACCCTGGCCAACGAACTTCGCTACTCCCACGCCAGTTACGACATCAGTACGCTGACCGGTTACGACGAGTACGCCAACGATTTCACCTGGACGTACGCCTGGAGCGAACGTACCGACATCATCACCGGTTTCGAAGCGCGGCGTTACGAGCCGGATGACACCAGCTCGGCAGTCGCCACCAACAGTTATGTCCCCAGCATCGGTCTGAAGTACCAGTTCTCCGACAGCCTGGTCGGCGCCATGCATGTCGGCGTCAACCAGACCAACGGTGCCGGTACTCAGCGCCGTGGTGAAGGCGGCGCATCGCTGACCTACCGCGGCTCACGCCACGAGGCCAGCTTCAGTGCCGACCGCAGCACGATGTCCAACGCCCAGGGCGGTGCCGCCGAGATGGACATGGTGCGTGGCAGCTGGAGCTACCTGCTCACCGAGACCACCCGGGTCGGCGCAGACGCCTGGTGGCAGGACAGCAAAGGGCAGAACCCCAATACCCTGCAAACCTACAGCGTCTGGGCCAGCCGGGCGTTCTCGCCGGCCTGGGACCTGCGTTTTTCGTTGATGTACAAGGAGCGCCAACAAAAGGGCCTGCCCAATGCCGACGCTACCATCGCTGGTTTGACGCTGACGTACCGATACCCCGACATCTGAATTTCGGATTGGTGGCCACTATGAAATCTGAGTACGAGCTCTCTATCAAAGATTACATCGCCATCATCAAGGACCGTGCCTTGTTGTTGGGGATCGTCATAGTGGTCGTGGTGGCCGCCACCATCGGGGTGGCGATCAGCGTTCCGCCGATCTATCAGTCGACCGGGACCATTCTGGTGGAGTCGCAGCAGATCTCCCCGGACCTGGTCTCGGCCGGCAACAATACCTTTGCCGATGAGCGTATCGAGGTCATCCGCCAGCGAGTGATGACTCGCGAGAACCTGCTGCGGATCATCGACAAGTACAACCTGTTCGCCGACCGCGGCAGCCGCTTCAGCGAAACCGACAAGATCGAGCAGATGCGCAGTGCGATCGTTGTCGCCACGCTCAGCACCTACGTCAAGGGGCGCGGCGAGGCCACCGTGGCCTTTACGGTTTCCTACGAAGACAAACGCGCCGAAGTGGCCAAGGAAGTGGCTGACGAGCTGGTGTCGCTGTTCCTCAACGAGAACATGAAGCAGCGCACCGAACGCGCCACCGAAACCACCGAATTCCTCACCCAGGAAGCCAACAAGCTCGGTGCCGAGCTGGCCGACCTGGAGAACCAGCTGGCCGACTTCAAGCAGACCCACGCCAACGCATTGCCCGAGAACCAGCAACTGCGCATGAGCATGCTGTCGCGTTCGGAGCTTGAGTTCCGCGAAGTGGACCGCGACTACAAGTCTGCGCAGGAAGAACTGCGCTACCTGGAGCTGGAGCTGGCCGCAGCCAACGCCGGCGCGCCGGCCCAGACCGCCAACGGCAAGGCCGTTGCGCCCGATCCGCAAGACCTGCCAGGGCTGAAGGCAGAGTATGCGCGCCTGCTGACGAAATACACCGAAGCGCACCCGGATGTGGTGGCGGTCAAGCGCAAGATCGACGCGCTCAAGGCTTCTGGCGACCAGGGTATCGCCGCCGCCGGAGCCACCAACCTGGATGCCGCCAGGGTCCGCACCAAAATGGCTGCCGCGCAATCGCGCATCGCCTCGCTGGCCGAGCAGAAGCGCCAGCTGACCACCAAGATGGAAGGCTACGAGGCCGATATCCTCGAGGCACCGCAAGTCGAGCGCGGCTTGGTGACGTTGATGCGCGATCACGACAACGCGCGCAAGAAGTACGAGGAAATCCGCAACAAGGAAATGGGCGCGAAAATCACCGAAAGCCTCGAACAAGAGAACAAGGCCGAGCGCTTCGTGTTGCTGGAGCCGCCGCTGATGCCGGAAAAACCGGTCAAACCCAACCGCAAGAAGATCGTCGCCCTTGGCCTGGTATTGGCCCCGGCCGCAGGCGGTGGCCTGGTAATGCTGCTGGAAATGCTCAATCAGCGCGTGCGCGGTGTCGGTGCCCTGGAGAGCGTACTGGGCCGGCGCGTGCTGGTGGCTGTGCCGTATATCGCGACCAAGGCGGAAAAGGCCAGGCGCAAGCGGCTGCTGAGCATGATGATCGCTGCCGCTTTGCTGGTGGTTGCTATCCTGTTGGTGGGTGTCCACATGTTCTACATGCCTCTGGACCTCCTGCTTTTCAAAGCTATGGCTCGGTTTGAATAGGGAGCGCAGCGATGGACAGAAGTACGCCGGCTATTGGTAAGAACATTCACCAGGTTTCGCCAGCCACGTCCGATACGGCGCAGGTGCCATCGGTCATGGACAAACCCGGGGAACTCGGGCTGTTCGATTACGTGCAGACCAAGGTGGTGCCGCTCAATGCGGACCTCCTGGAGCGCAACCGGATCGTTTCCTTCAACAAGAACTCGAACATGAGCGGGGCGATCGACCTGTTGCGCACCCAGGTGCTGCAGGCCATGGAGGACAATGGCTGGCGCACCCTGGCGATTACCTCGCCAACGCCCGAGGCGGGCAAGACGGTGCTGGCGGTCAACCTGGCCATGAGCATCGCCCACCACACCAACAAGACCGCTTTGCTGGTGGACTTCGACCTGCGTCGCCCACGGGTTGGCAGCAGCCTCGGCTTGCCGATGGAGAAGGCGCTGAACGACGTGCTCGATGGCAAGGCCTGGCTCGAAGAGGCATTGGTCAATCCGACCCTGCCACGCTTCGTCGTGCTGCCGACACGCGAGCCGGTACCGATGTCTACCGAGGTACTGTCGTCGCCCAAGGTGAACACCCTGATCGGCGAGCTGCGCGACCGTTATGAATCGCGGATCTGCATCTTCGATTTGCCGCCACTGCTGAGTTCGGACGACGCGATCACTGTGCTGCCGAGGTTCGACTGTGTGCTGCTGGTGGTGGCCAATGGCATGAACAGCAAGAAGGATATCGAGGATTGCCTGTATCACCTGGCTTCATCGAACCTGGTGGGGGCAGTGTTGAACAAGGCGGATGAGCAACCGCGGACCTACTATTGAGTGAGAGGTGGCCCCTTCGCGTCGAGCAACCGTGAAGGGGCTGGCTGTCACCTCCAGGGATACTTCAACTCCCACGCCCACGCATGACTGACGATCTCATCCAGTGACCTGAGCGCAGGCTGCCAGCCCAGCACGGACCTGGCTTTCTCGGCATCCGCCACCAGCCGGGGCGGGTCGCCAGCGCGGCGGGGGGCCTCGATCACATTGATCTGCCGCCCGGTAACCGACCGCGCAGTATCGATCACTTCCTGCACCGAGAACCCCAACCCGTTGCCCAGGTTGAACGCCGTCGTCGCGCCGTCGGCCTGCAGGTACTCCACGGCCAGGGCGTGCGCGGAGGCCAGGTCGGCTACGTGGATATAGTCGCGGATGCAGGTGCCATCCGGGGTGTCGTAGTCATGGCCGAACACGGTCACGGCCTCGCGCCGCCCGGAGGCCGCCTGCAGGATCAATGGAATCAGGTGGGTTTCCGGCTCGTGGCATTCGCCCAACTCACCGTCCGGGTCAGCGCCTGCGGCATTGAAATAGCGCAAGCTGACCGAACGCAGGCCATAGGCACGGTCGAAGTCTTCGAGCATCTGCTCCACCATCCACTTGGTGCGCCCGTACGGGTTGATCGGCAGCTTGCGGTGTTGCTCGTCGATGGGAACAGACAGAGGGTCGCCGTATACCGCGGCGCTGGAGGAGAAGATCAGCCGCTTGATGCCTGCCCGTACCATGGCCTCCAGCAGGCTGAGGGTCGAGCAGACGTTGTTCAAGTAATACTTGTCGGGGTCTGCCACCGACTCGCCGACCTGGATGAACGAGGCGAAGTGGAACACGGCCTCGAAGTGGTAGTCGCTGAACAGGGTGTCCAGCGCGTGGCCGTCGGCGATGTCCAGGCACACCCATTCGACGCCGGATGCCGGAGCCTCGAGGTCTGCCACCACCACGTCATGGCCGGCACGCAGCAGGTGCTTGACCATGTGTGAGCCGATATAACCTGCACCACCGACAACCAGATACTTCATCCAATCCTCCTGGAGCAGACGCAGCGTTGAATGCCTGGTGTACAGGGCTTCAATGACTGTAGATGGCGATATGCCCTATTTCAAGAACAGCCAGTTGGCCATGTGCTGGCCATCGAACGTGATCAGGTAGCGCCCATCCTTGTAGCGCGCCGGCAAGGCATTTTCCTTGCCATCGCTGCTGCGGCTGTAGAGTTTCAGGCCTGCCGGCGCCTTGATGCTCAGGCTGCCGTCGAGTGGTTCGACATGGAAGGGCGTGACGTCTTCGGGCCTGGGGATGGCGCGACTGCCCAGTGAAATGAGCAGGCTGCGCGACTGGGCAAGCGGCTTGCTGTCCAGGCTCTGCACCACGACACTGGCATAGCCGGTTTTCAGCTGGACCTGAATGTCGCCGAGGTTGAGCGACTGGCCGCCCAGCCAGCCGCTCGCCGCTTGGGTCATGGGCGTATCGATGGTGTAGAGGCCCTGCTGCCAGTTGTGACGCAGTTCGCCGCTGTCGCTGACGGCTTCGCTGGCATTGGCATCGATCAGTGACTGCCCCGGGTCTTTCAGCACCTGCGCGTCGGCCGGCAGCGTGCCGGCCTGCAGCCACGGCAACTGCTGGGTGTGCGGCATGGCGATCTGCAGGCGGCCTTTTTCCATGGCCGTGCGCAACATCACCGAGTTGGCGGGCGAGATGTCCTGGTTGAACAGCGTTTCTGCCGAGGGTGCAAAGACGTAGCGGGTCTTGGCCTGGTGCACGTCCTCGCGCCGATAGAGCAGGGCGGCGGCGGGAAGGGTGGCGATCAGCCCCGGGTCGTTGTAGGCGTTCCAGTTGTCGGCCCGGCGCCATTGTTCGAAGAACGCCTGCTGGCTGTAGGCGTACTGCAGGATCGCATCCCAACCCTGGTGGCTGCCGGTGCCGGCCACGTACAGCGGCAGCGTGTGGCGGTCAGGCAGGGGGAAGGGTTCGGCGTTCCACTCGGTGACGGTCATCGGCTTGCCCAGCACCTGCGCCGCGCCCAGCCAGTTGATCATGCCGTCGCTGCTCAGCGGGTTCTTCTCCAGTTGGCCGAGGCCGCCGTAACTGTGGGCGTCGACCACATCACCGGCCGTCAGTGCAGGCAGCGAGGACAAGCCATTGAGGCCCCAGGTGCTGGTGGTGGCGATCGGCACCTGGACGCCCAGCGTGCGCAGGTAACCGATCATGTCGGCATAGAAACGCTGCTCCAGGTCGTTGAGGAACAGCTTCGAAGGGCCATGCTCCCAGGCACGCCAGGTCTTGTCCGCGGGCAGGTCATGGCGCTCGGCAAAGGCCTTGGCCTGGTCCATGTAGAGCTTGCTGTGCTTGGGTACCTCCTTGTCGGGTAGCAGCGCGTTGCCAAAGTGGTGGGTGACGTCGTTCTCATTGGTGATCAGCACGGCGGCAATCGCCGGGTCATCCTTGTAGGCCAGCCCGGTATAGCTGTTGACGTGGGTCAGGTACTGTTCGGCAAAGCGCTTCAAGGCCTGCTGCATGCTGGTGTTGACGAACAGGTAGCCCTTGAGCCCGGCGACACCATGGTCCTTGGGCAACTCGTCGAAGCCATAAATGTTGTCAGCGGCCGTGACCGGCCGCGACACATGCAGGTCGAGCCAGACATAGATGCCTTCGTCCTTGAGGCTCTTGACCCACAGGTCGATCTTCTTCAACGACTCGGCGCTGAGCGTTTGCGTGTCCTTGATCTGCTGCAGGTCGCCGAAAATGTTGGGCGTCACCCAAGGGGAGTCGTGATGGTGCAGGCGCACGAGGTTGAAACCCAGCGCCGACAGGCGCTTGGCCTGCAGCCTGATTTCCTCGTCGGGCGTACGGAACAGCGAATAGGCCGAGAGGTTGGTCCCCCAGAAGCGTACCGGGGTGCCGTCGGCGAACACCAGCTGCTCACCCTCGGCCTTGACGAAGCCGCGCTTGCCGGCCGGTTTCTCCGGCGCGTTGAGGAACGACAGGTCGACCGATGAGGTGCGCCAGTCGAGCTGGTCATCCGGCCACGTCGTGGGGTCGCTCATGCCGAAGCGTTCCGTCGCGGTCTGGCCAATGGTGATATCCCCGGTCACGCTGAGCTGCGCCTTGATGTGCTGTTGCCCAGGCTTGATCGGGTCGGTGTAGAAGAAGGTGCGCACCTGGTCGGTGTTGCCGCGTTCGAAATAGACCTTGGCCAGCGGTGGATCGAAGCGCATTTCGACGTGCGGCCCTTGCGGGTTCTTGCCCCACGCCCAGCCGCGGTTGTCGGGCAACAGCACCGGGTCGCCCATTTCCCCGGCAATCAGCGTGGGGTCGAAGCGCCAGACGATACCGCCACCCATCACGTCGCTCTGCCGGCTGTGCGCCTGCAGGTCGAAGTCCCAGCTGAGGGTTTGCGCCTGGGGCTTATGGATGACGGCCTTGAGGTCGAAGTCCAGGTCCTTGTTGGTGCCGCTCAGCGTGTAACGGTAGGGGCCATCGACCTTGAGCGTCGGATAGAACCCGGTCCAGCCCCAGTTCGCGCCCCAGAAGTCAAAGCTGGGGACAAACGCCGGGCCACCGCCGTGGGTCAATGTGGGCAGGCCGTTCTGTTCGTCGACTCGCACCACCCACTCGGATGCCCGGGCGCCCACTGGCAATGCCAGCAGGCCGACCAGTAGCGATGTGCGGGTCCATGTACACAGGGCAAGGCTGGGCATCGAACTACCTCGGTTGAAGGCTGATGGTGGTCACCTGGCGGGGCTCTTCAATAGCCTGTCGGCGCATCATCTGTATGTAGGCGACGCTGAGCCCGGCAATCGACCAGTACACGATCGGGATGACGGTGATGCTGCTGACGGTGAAAATGGTGACCAGGATCCCCAGCAAGGTCGCCAGCAACACACGCCCCAGCAGGCGGTACGGGTCAGCGTTGTCGCTGACCGCGCGCACCGCCCGGTAGATACCCAGCAGGATGCAGGCGAAAAAGCCCAGGAACAGGCCCAGCCCGACCAAGCCGATGCGCAGGGCCAGGCCGACGTAGGTGTTGACGATGTCGATGATCCCTTCGCCCTGGATCATGGACTGCATTTCCGGGGTGCTGCGGTAATCGAAGGAGCCGAACAGCGGGTTGCGCTGGATGACGATCCACGAATTGTCGAGCAGGCGTTGGCGGTAGGTGATGTTCTCTGTGTCCACTTTGCCGATGAAGGGCAGCAGGTCGAGTATCTTGTCGCCACCGGGCATGACGCTCAGCAGCGGTATGCTCAATACCCCGGCCAGGGCCAGCAATGCCAGGCGTGACACCGCGTGCCGGCCCAGTGCGATGAACACCACCACGATCACCCCGGCGCCGATCCACGGGCCGCGCGAAAGTGGCGCAAACAGCCCGGCAGCCAGGAGCAGGGCGCCCAGGTAGCGGTGCGCAGGCCGCTGCACGAAGTGCTGGACGAACAGGAACAAACCCACGGCCACCGCCATCACGTAGCCGAGCACGATGGCTTGGCCGGTGGTGACACTGGCACGCAGCGAGCCGCCACGGCTCAGGTAGGCCTTCATGTCCCATTGCAGCCCCAGGGCATCGAGCAGGGCGTTGTACAGCAGCCAGTGACGGACATACTCGGCGACCCCGAGCAGCGCCAGGAGGAAGCCAACAAGGACGAACGCGAGCATGGCGTCCTTGAAGTCATTGAGTTCGCGCAAGCCACGGCTGGCCACGTAGTAGGGCAGAAACACATCGATGTACAGGCTCAACACCTGGCGCAGCGTGTCGGTGACCGTGGTCTCGCGCAGCGCCAGCACGCTGGTCAGTACCAGGCTGGCCAGCAGCAGCTTGTCGGGCAGCAGCCGGCCGAAGCGAACGCTCTCGCTTTGCCTGCTCAGCACCAGCGCCGCCGGGAGCAGCACGCACAGGGTCAATACCCGTTGGTGATTGATGTCGAACAGGTAGTTGATCACGCCAAAGCCAGGTATTTCGGTCATCGCCGGCGGGATCAGGAACAACAGCATGAAAAACAGCGCCAGCGGGTTGTGCTCACGTCGCCTGGCGACCAGCAGGATGACCGTGGCGGCTGCGGCATACACCCAGAAACTGTGGGCGAAGAATGCCATCAGGGTCAGGGTGAACCATAGATTGCGGCGCCGCTTGAAGTCCGCAACGGCGATCAGATCGGCCGCCGGACGGCGGGCCATGAAGAAAACCACACTGGCCACAAGCAGAATGACGACCAGGGCTCGCAAATGTTCTGGCATGGGCTGTAGGCACCTATCCCTCGGTGGGCTGGATGGAGGCTAGCATCGTGGCTAAATGAAACTATAGTGACTTCTAGCCATTCGGTCGGAGATTGAAGTCATGCAGTCGATTCGAGACGTGGCGATGCGAACGTTCCAGCACAGGCGAGTGGCGTTGGTTATGCCTATGATTGCGATAGGGGTACCTTGTTGACGCGCGTTTTCGATTGATCCTGATGGTCGCCCGACAAGGCCCGCAGCAGTGCGCGGGGCATAACAAAATCAACGGTATGGGGCTGTGATCATGGGGAAGCTGCAGTTTTGTACGTCTTCGCTGGGGCGCAGAAGCTTTGTCCGCAGTTGTGTCTTGCTGAGTGCCGGGGCGGCCGTGTTCGGTGTCTGCGCCAATGCCAAGGCAGCGCGCAACCCTGAGCCCAAGGGCGGTTTCGTCATCATCAATGGTTGGGTATTGCCGGTCGGATACTTCCAGGACGGACGCTCATGATCAAGGATTACGACGCCGACAAAAGCCTGCGAAAGGCCTACGATTTCTGCATCCTGGGCGCAGGCCCGGCGGGGATCACCCTGGCGTTGCGCCTGGCCGCGGCCGGCTGGAGCGTAGCGTTGCTCGAAGGTGGCGGGCGCGAATACACGCCGCGCTCGCAGGCGCTGTACAAATGCACCTCCACTGGCCTCGAGCTGTACCCCGGGGAAGCCCGCCTGCGTTACCTGGGCGGCACCTCCAATCACTGGATGGGCCGCTGCCGGCCTTTCACTGCTTCTGATTTTGCCGTGCCCCCACCCGTCGACATGCCGGGTTGGCCAATACCCTATGCAGAAGTCGAACGCTATTTGCCAGGCGCCATGGAAATCGTCGATCTGCCCCAGGGTGCGGAATTTCGCGCGGTGAATGCGGGCCTCAACGGTGGCGATTTCGATGCCGACCGCTTTCTGCTCAGCCCGCCAACGCGCTTTGCGCAGAAGTACGCCACGGCGCTCAACGAAACGCCTGGGCTGGATGTATTCATCAACTGCAACTGTGTCGATCTGGTGTTCGATCAGGCCGCTGGGCAGCTCAAGGCCGTGCAGGTTTCCGACTACGACGGCAAGCGCCAGCCTGTCACCGCGCGCAATTACATCCTCGCCATGGGGGCCATTGAAAACGCTAGGCAACTGCTCAACAGCCAGTCGCTGGTGCAGGCCGGTGTGGTGCACAAGGACGGGCTGGTCGGGCGGTGCTTCATGGAGCACCTGAATATCGACATGGGTACCTTCGTCCTGCGCAGCGGCGAAGACACGGAGCCCCGCCAGTATTTCACCACCGATGCCTTCGTCGCCGAGTATCACGCCGGTAAAGGCAATGTCCTGGCGTCTGTGCTGGCCGATGTGCGCACCTACGGGCGTACGGCTGAGGTGAAGTACTTCCTGGAAAACCTGGCCTGCGAAATGGGCGTGGCCAGCAAGATCGAATTCGTGGCCAAGTTCAGCTGCCCCGGCGATGGCGTGATCAGCACGCTGATCGAGCAGTTCCCCAACGTGCAGAGCCGCATATCGCTGCTGGACGAGCAGGACGACCTGGGGGTGGCGAAGGTCAACGTCAACTGGGTACTGAGCGCCAGCGACCGGCACACGATCAAGTGCATCGGCAGTGAACTGGCCAAGCAGTTCGCAGAAATGGGCCTGGGTTTCGTCAAGCTCAACGACTACGTCTACGACACCAGCCTGCCGCTGAGGTTGTCACCACATGCGCATCACATGGGCACCACGCGGATGGCGGCCAATGCCAAGGACGGGGTGGTCGATACCAACTGCAAGGTGTTTGGCATTGAAAACCTTTACGTCGCCGGCAGCAGTGTGTTCGCCACCGGCGGGGCCTCGAACCCGACCATGCCACTGCTGCAATTCGCCTTGAGGCTGGCCGACCACCTCAACGAGAAGATGCGTGCGGCAAAGGCGGTGGCCTGAGCCTGTTGAACTGAAGTAGCGGTGTGCAAGGGTTGAGTGCGACAGGGTCAACACTCACAAGAACGAGACCGTGTTCGCCTCAGGGACAGTCCAGGGTCGCTTGATTTGCGAGGCTTGCCATATGTTTGGATGGATACGCAGTGCAGTGGCGCGTTATGCCAACACCACCGGGCGGGGCGTGACGGCCTACCTGAAACTCTGTAAACCCACTCCGCGGCAGTGGGGCGAGTTTCAGCATCGATGGGGCAAGTTCTATTCGGTGGGCAGCAACTTTCACATGAATGTGGGTTGCAACGTCACCGACCCGGCCCTGGTACGCATCGGCAATAACGTCGGCTTGTCCGACTGCACGTTGATCGGCCATGACGGCGTGGTGGCGCTGATCGAACTCTGTTATGGCAGAAAGCTCGACTCGGTCGGTGTCATCGACGTCAAGGACAACAGTTTCGTGGGCCACGGCGCAATCGTCATGCCGCGAGTGACCATCGGGCCAGATGCGGTGGTGGCTGCCGGTGCGGTGGTGACCAAAGACGTAGCGCCCGGGACGGTGGTCGGCGGCAACCCGGCCAAGTTCATCTGCACCACCGAAGACCTGATCAAGCGGGTCGAAGCGCGCTGCAACGCCTACCCCTGGATAGACCTGATCAAGCAACGCAAAGGCTCCTTCGACCCATCGCTGGAGTCAACCCTGGCGATGCACCGGCGTCGCTATTTCTTCGGGGACGGCAGCAATGGATAAGAAGCCTGTCGACGTGATGGTGGTCAACTTCAACACCGCAGCGTTGCTGCAACCGATGTTCGATGCACTGCGCGCCGCAGGGGGTGAGGCATTGGCCAGCTACCTGGTGGTGGACAATGCCTCGGTGGACGATTCTGTGGAGCGTCTGGGCAAGGTCTGCCCGCAAGCCCTGTTGTTGAGCAACAAGCTCAATGTCGGGTTCGGCCGCGCCAACAACCAGTTGCTCGCGCACTTGCAGGGCAAGTACGCGCTGCTGCTCAACACCGACGCCTTTGTGGCCGCCGACAGCCTGCAGAAAACCATCGACTACATGGACGCACACCCGGAGTGCGGCATTCTGGGTGTGCGGCTGGTGGGCCGGGAGGGTGACCTGCAGCCGAGCTGTCGCTATTTCCCGACCCCTTTGAACGTGTTCGTCGGGCGCACCGGGCTCCAGCGTTTTTTCCCGGGGCTGAAAATGGTCGATGAAATGGACTGGGACCACGCCTCGGTGCGTGAGTGTGACTGGCTGCCCGGCTGCTTCTACCTGGTGCGCCGCGAAGTGCTGGATCAGGTAGGCCTGTTCGACCCGCGCTACTTCCTTTATTACGAAGAGGTGGACCATTGCAAGCGGGTGAAGGCGGCCGGCTGGAAAGTGGTGTATTTCCCCGATACCACCGTGGTGCACATCGGCGGAGAAAGCTCCAAGTCGGTGGCTGAACTGGAAGCGGCGAGCCGGCAGATTTCCGGCTACCAGATCGAAAGCGAACTGTTGTATTTCCGCAAGCATCACGGTGCAGCGGGGCTGGCCTTGCACATGCTGCTGGTGAGCCTGGGCGACCTGGTGCTGGCGCTCAAGGCATTGCTCAAGGGCCGCGGCCTGGCCGCGATCAAGGCGTGCTGGCGGCATACCCGCGCCACCTGGTCACTGTTGTTCAAGACCCAGTTTGCCAGCCAGCCCACACGGTAGGTGAAACCATGTTCGATAACATCCGTGCAGACTTGCGCGCTCATGGTGGTGACTGGGGCGCCCAGGGGTTCTGGGTACTGCTGGTCTACCGCTTTGGCCGCTGGCGTTATGGTGTGCGCCCGGCCTTGCTGCGCAAGCTGTGCTCCTTGCTCTACAAGGTGCTGTTCAAGTTCGTGCAGATCATCACAGGGGTCGAGCTGCCCTGCGAGGTGGTGATTGGCCGCAACTTCGTCATCGACCACTTCGGCGGCATCGTCATCAGCGGCTATGCGCGTTTTGGCGACGATTGCCGGATCCGCAACGGCGTGGTGGTGGGCCTGAAGAATGTCGACGAACCCATTGCCCCGGTATTCGGCAACAACGTGGACATCGGCGCTGGCGCCAAGGTGCTGGGCAATATACGCATCGGTAACAACGTGGCGATAGGCTCGAACGCGGTGGTGCTGACCGATGTGCCGGACAATTGCCTGGCAGTAGGGGTACCGGCGACCATCAAGGCACGCAAGCACAGTGATGCGATGCAGTACACCTGACCTGGCCCGCAGCTGACGAGTGACGCCCATGACGACAGGCATTGGAGTAGTGGTGATCGGCCGCAATGAAGGCCAGCGCCTGGAGCGCTGCCTGTTGTCGCTGATGGGGCGTGCGGATCAGCTGGTGTATGTGGATTCCGGCTCCTCCGATGGCTCGGTACAGCTGGCGAAGCGGCTGGGCGTTGAAGTGGTGGCGCTGGACATGACGCAACCCTTTACCGCCGCACGCGCACGCAATGAAGGCTTTGCCTGCCTGCAAGGCATCGTGCCCGGCATCCGCCATGTGCAGTTCGTCGACGGTGACTGTGAAGTGGATGCCGGCTGGCTGGGCAAGGCCCAGGCGTTTCTCGACCAGCACCCTGACGTGGCAGTGGTGTGTGGCCGCCGTCGCGAACGCTTCCCCCAGCGTTCGGTGTACAACCTGCTCTGCGACCTCGAATGGGATACCCCCGTGGGGGAGGCCAAGGCCTGTGGGGGCGATGCCCTGATGCGCGTCGACGCCTTCATGGCGGTGTCCGGTTTTCGCCCCGAACTGATTGCCGGTGAAGAGCCGGAGCTGTGCGTGCGCCTGCGTGCCGGGGGCTGGAAGATCTGGCGTCTGGCCGATGAAATGACCCTGCACGATGCCGCCATGACCCGATTCGGGCAATGGTGGCGGCGAAGCCTGCGTGCCGGTTATGCCTATGCCGAAGGCGCCTACCTGCATGGGCAGACGCCGGAGCGCCATTGGCTGCGCGAGTCACGGCGCGCCTGGTTGTGGGGCCTGAACCTGCCACTGGCGATCCTGGCGGTGAGCCTGTTGTCGGGCGGCTGGGGGCTGTGGTTGTTGCTGGTCTATCCGTTGCAGGTCGTGCGCCTGGCCCGCCGGGGTGGGCGCTCGACGCGAGAGAACTGGTGGCAGGCGGTGTTCCTGGTAGTGGGCAAGTTTCCGGAAATGCTCGGCCAGGCGAAGTTCCTGCTGAACAGGTATGCGGCCGGCAAGGCGCTGCTGATCGAGTACAAATGACATGACGATGACGTTCAGATCGCTGGCCAGGAGCGTGCTCACCTTGCAGCCCGGCTTTTCGCTGCGCGCGCTCAACAACAAGTTCAAGCTGACAGTAGCGATGGCCCGGGAGTGGTCCGGCCTGCAGGCGTTCGCCCAGCGCATGTCGCAGGCACTGGGCCAGGAGCGCTTCGAGCGCTTGGGCGTCGACTGCATTGGCGTCGTTCAGTGGCCATACATCAGCAAGTGCTGGGGCGCCCCACAGCGGCTTGAAGCAGTGGCGTCGCACTACGAAGTGGTCGCTGCGCACTGTGCCCCGTTGCTGTTGTTGCGACGTGACGAGCATCGGCGGTTGTGCGACCTGTCGGCATACGCCAGCGGCTGCAGCCTGGTGCTCGACCGGCCGATCTGGTTTCAGCGCGAAGGCGAGCTGGTGGTCAACCTGTTCCAGGGCGATCTGCGGGTGGCGTCGCTGGCCTTTACCCTGTGCCGGGAAGCGGCGGGCCTGTGCCTGTACATCGGCGCCGTGCAGGGCATCCACAAGGGCGTGGACAGCGACACCTCGCTGACCATCTACCGGGAGCTGACCAAGGATTTCGAAGGCTTGCGCCCCAGGAGCCTGCTGATCGAGGCGATCAAATGCGTGGCGAGGACGGTGGGGGCCGAGCGTATCTACGCGGTGGGGGACGAATACCGCCACCATCGCCACCCCTATTTTGGCGCCGACAAGCACCAGGACCTGGCGGCCAACTACGATGTCATCTGGCAGGAAAATGGCGCCGGGCCATCGGACCGCGAAGACTTCTTCAGCATTCCCTTGGCCCCCGCACAACGCGCGGCAGAGGACGTTGCAGCGAAGAAACGCGCCATGTACCGCAGGCGCCACGCGTTGCTGGATGACGTGTTTGGCCAGATCCAGAGCGCCTTGGCCGGCAGCCCGGTGCAGCAGGCCACGGCAGACCTGGTCATCCCGTAAACGGACACAGATTCGGGGCTCTATGCGTATCGCTTATTTCATCAATCAGTATCCCAAGGTCAGCCACAGTTTCATCCGCCGCGAAATACAGGCGCTGGAGCGCCAGGGCATCGAGGTTCAGCGCATCGCCCTGCGAGGCTGGGATGCCGAACTGCACGACCCTGAAGACCTGGCAGAACGGGGCAAGACCCGCTATGTGCTGGAGCAAGGGTTGTACGGGCTGCTGAGGCCGCTGTTCGACGTCGTGCGGGCACGACCCAAGCGTTTTCTCGGCGCACTGCGCCTGGCGCTTCGCCTGGGCTGGCGCGCAGATCGCCCATGGCCCTACCACGTGGCCTACCTGGCCGAAGCATGCCGTTTGCTGCAATGGCTGCAGGCATCCGCCACGGAACATGTGCATGCGCATTTCGGCACCAACTCGACCGAGGTGGTGGTGCTGGCCAATGCCCTCGGCGGGCCGGCCTACAGCTTCACCGTGCATGGGCCGGAAGAGTTCGACAAGGCGCAGATCCTGCACCTGGGCGAGAAGGTGCGCCGGGCCGCTTTCGTGGCTGCCGTCAGCTCCTTCGGTCGCAGTCAGTTGTATCGCTGGGTGGCCCATGAGCATTGGGACAAGGTCAAGGTGGTGCATTGTGGCCTGGAGCGCAGCTTCCACCAGGGCGTTGCACTGGCGCCGCCCGCCGCGCCCCGGCTGGTTTGCGTGGGGCGGCTGTGCGAGCAGAAAGGCCAGTTGCTGCTGGTCGAGGCGGCCCGCGCTCTGGCGAGCCGGGGTGTGGACTTCAAGCTGGTGCTGGCGGGCGATGGTGAGATGCGCGGCCCGATCGAGGCGCTGATCGCCCGGTACGGCTTGCAGGCGCAGGTGCGTATCACGGGCTGGATCAGCAGCGCGCAGGTGCGCGATGAAATCCTCGCCGCGCGTGCCCTGGTGCTACCCAGCTTTGCCGAGGGCTTGCCGGTGGTCATCATGGAGGCCATGGCGTTGCGTCGGCCGGTCCTTACCACTTACGTGGCAGGCATTCCCGAACTGGTCTGCCCGGGTGACAACGGCTGGTTGTTCGCGGCAGGTTCCGTCGAGGCTTTGACCGAGGCCATGCTCGACTGCCTGCAGCAACCGGTGGAGGTGCTGCAACGCATGGGCGAGGCTGCTTGCCAGCGCGTGCTCGAGCGCCACGACATCGACACCGAAGCAGCCCGGTTGGTCAGCCATTTCAGGGGGGCGGCATGCTGAACCTGTTGAGCGCGTTGCTGGTCCTGGCGGCGCTGCTGGTCCTGATGCCGACCCTGGTGCTGTTTGCCCAGGTGGTGCTCGCCTGTTTGCCTGCGCCTGCACGGGTAGCCCGGCAAGCTGCGCGAGCGCGGGTGGCGGTGCTGGTGCCGGCGCACAACGAAGCAAGGCTGATCGCGTCGACGCTGGCCAGCATCAGGCCGCAATTGTGCGAGGGCGACCAGTTGCTGGTAGTTGCCGACAACTGCACGGACCAGACTGCGAACCTGGCCCGCGCGGCGGGCGCGCAAGTGGTCGAGCGCCAGGATCTCCAGCGGCGTGGCAAGGGCTACGCGCTGGACTTCGGGGTGCAGCACCTGCGCCAGTCGCCCCCTGAGGTGTTGATCATCATCGACGCCGACTGCCAGCTCGGCGCGGGTGCGCTCGAGCAGCTGGCGCACTGTTGTGTCGACAACGCCCGGCCTGCGCAAGCGCTGTATCTGATGCATGCGCCTGGCGGTGCAGGGTTGAAGGTGCAGGTGGCTGCCTTTGCCTGGCGCGTGAAGAACCTGGTCCGCCCACTGGGCTGGGCTCGGGTAGGGATGCCTTGCCAGCTGATGGGGGCGGGTATGGCATTTGCCTGGCAAGACCTGTCGGCCCTCAACCTGGCGACCGGGCACCTGGTCGAAGACCTGAAGCTGGGCCTGGAGTGTGCCGCGCTGGGAAAACCGCCATTGTTTTGCCCGGCCGCTGTCGTCAACAGTCACTTCCCCACCAGCCAGGAAGGCCTGAACATCCAGCGCAAGCGTTGGGAGCACGGGCACCTGGGGGTGGTGCTGGCTGAGGGGCCCAGGCTTTTCGGTCACGCGCTGGTGCGACGTAACTGGCCGCTGTTGGGCATGGCCATGGACCTTTTGGTACCGCCGCTGGCCTTGTTGTCCTTGCTGCTGATGGTGCTGTTCGTGGTCACCTGGCTGGCGTTCGGCATGTTCGGTGTGCTGCTGCCGGCGCTACTTGCCACGCTGGCGTTGGGCCTGCTCGGTGCCGCTGTATTGTTGGCGTGGGGGCGCTTCGCACGGGAGCTGATCCCGTTTTCGGTACTGCTGTACGCGCCGTTCTATGCGGCGAGGAAAATCCCCCTGTACCTGGGGTTCCTACTCAAGCGCCAGGTCGACTGGGTGCGATCGAAGCGGGATGACAGCTGATGCGGGATTGGACAGGGTTGCAACGCTGGGACACGGTCATCGGCAAGCTGCGGTTGGTCCAGGATGCAACGGATGAGCAATGCCTGCTCGCGACGTTAGGTTCACCACAGCGGGCAACCATACTGGCTTTCGTCAACGCCCATGCCATGAACCTGGTTGCCGGCAAGGCTGATTACTGCCAGGCACTCTCGGCCGCTGACGTGCTGCTGCGCGACGGTGCCGGCATGGCGATATTGCTGCGGCGCCTGGGACTGGCTCCTGGGCTCAACATGAACGGCACGGACTTCATTCCGAAGCTGCTGGCGGCCTTCAATGGCAGGCGCGTGGCATTCTGGGGAACCCGCGAACCGTTCCTGTCCGAGGCCGTGCAACGCTGCGAAGCGCGCTATGGCGTGCACGTGGTGTCACGGCATGAGGGTTTCGCCGAACTCGACACTTACCTCGCCCTTGCCCAGGCACAACAGCCTGCGCTGATCGTGCTGGGCATGGGAATGCCCAAGCAGGAACAGCTCGCCGTTCGCCTGGCGGCACTGGACGGCCCCTGCCTGATCGTCTGCGGCGGTGCCATTGTCGACTTCCTGGGTGGCAAGGTGGCGCGAGCGCCTTCCTGGGTGCGCCGCCTGAACGGTGAGTGGGTGTTCAGGTTGCTCAAAGAGCCCAAGCGCCTGTTTACCCGTTATGTGCTGGGTAATCCGTTGTTCCTGGTGCGTGCGCTGCTTTATGCCAGAGCGCCTGCGCAGCGAGCACGACGGCGAAGCTGAATGCTGCCTGTCGGGGCGGTCGATGAGCCCCCGCAGCAAACGCCGGGTACTGCTACAGTGATATCAATCGAGGCGGGGCGCCGTGCTGCCAATTTTCAAAGGTTTTTCAGCTACCTGAGGTGAGTTTCCATCGCTTCGTTGTGATGGTCAGGCTTTTGCCACACACAGTTCAGTGAGGCCTTACGATGGTGTTCGAACCCAGAAGCAGTCGGTCGTTGCTCCAGCGAAGAAGTAGCGTCAGCAACGCCGTGCAAGCCGGCCTTGATGGGATTGCCGTCACCAGTGTGGCGTGGTACCTGATCTACGACCAGTTTGGCTACATCACCTCGGACTACGTGATCATGCTGCTGCTGCTGATCGGCGCGCTGGCGGTCATTTATGACCACTACGCCATCTACCGCAGCAATGTGGGGCTATCGGTAAAGGCCTTCCGGCTGTTCAAGGCCTGGTCGGCGACGTTCTGTTTCCTGGTGGTGATCGCCTTCCTGACCAAGCAGAGCGAAACCTATTCACGCTTGCTGGTCGTTCAACTGTTTGTCATCGGCTACATCGTCCAGCTGTTCCTGCACGTGGCCATGCGCGAGTTGCAAAAGCGCTTCACCGCCCATGCGCGGCTGGACAATGCCTTGATCATCGGCAATGGCGACCTGGCCAACTTCCTGTATCAGAAGATCAGCAACAACCCATGGTTCGGCGAGCGGGTGATGGGGTGCATCTGGGTCGATCAGGAAGAAGATCAGGCCCGCGAGGGGCAGGATGCAAAGCTGCGCCTGCCCGTGCTGGGCAGCATTGCCGATCTCGACGAGATCATCGCCCAGCATGGCATCCGCACGGTTTACCTGGTCACGCCCCTTGGCGGGTCGGCAGTGATTCAGGATGTGTACCTCAAGCTGCTCGACAAGTGCATTGCGGTCAACTGGGTTCCGGACATCTTCTCGCTGCGCCTGATCAACCACAGCGTGCGCGAAATTGCCGGGATCCCGGTGCTGACCCTGTCGGAAACGCCGCTGACCGGGACCAGCCTGTTCCTGAAGAACCTGGAGGACCGCGTGCTGGCCGCGCTCATCCTGCTGTGCGCCTCGCCGGTGTTGCTGGCGGTCGCGTTGATCATCAAGTTGGACAGCCCGGGGCCGGTGTTCTTCCGCCAGGACCGTACCGGCTGGACGGGGGAATCGTTCCGTATCTGGAAATTCCGCAGCATGCATGTGCATCAGCCGGAAAACGGCGTGGTCGAGCAGGCGCAGCGCAATGACCCGCGCCTGACCCGGGTTGGGGCGTTCATTCGGCGCACCAGCCTCGATGAGCTGCCGCAGCTGTTCAATGTGCTGACCGGCGACATGTCGCTGGTCGGCCCGCGCCCCCATGCCTTGCAGCACGACACGTTGTACTCGCAGGACATCGTCGATTACTTTGCCCGCCACAACATCAAGCCCGGCATGACGGGCCTGGCGCAGGTACGCGGGTACCGGGGGGAGACCAAGGATATCGAGCAGATGATCCAGCGGGTCAATTCGGACATCGAGTACATCAACAACTGGTCGTTGTGGCTCGACTTCGTGATCCTGGTACGAACCCTCAATGCCTTCACTGGCAAGCAGGCTTATTGACGCCGCAGTCCAGCAGGGCGGGGAGGGGCATCATCATCTTGTCCGCGGGAGGCGCCGCTATCGCCAGGCTGTTGAAAGCCGAGTGGCCCTCGCTGCTGCTCTGGGCCTTTCTATTTTCGCCGCAGTTCGCCAGGCTGTTGGCCGATTGCCAATGCGCGAAAATCGACCTGCTGGTCCTGTACACCTTTGCCATTTCGTTGTTGTGGCTGCTGGCAATCCGCTTCATATCGGCCAACCCGTTCAAGGTGCATCTGCTGCTGTTGCCGTTCTACCTGCTGGCGAGCATCGACCTGTTCGTGGTGCTGAACTTCGGTTCGCGGCTGACGGCGGCCTACCTGTACATTGCCCTGACCAACTACAAGGAAGCGACGGACTTTTTCGCCACTTACTGGCGCTCGATCGCTGCGACCTTGGCAGTGTTAGCAGTGTGCTACGGGGTGGGCTTGGCCGGGCTCCAAGGCCGCCGCCAGCATCGCAACAAGGCCATGCTTGCGCTGGCGATCGGCGGCTTGCTGCTGGGCTATGGGGCGTACTTCTACAAGACCGTCACGCTCAACTCGCTGAGCAAGGGCGCAGTGCTCGACCTGTTGGCGAAAGACCAGAGCACGCCCGCAGGTTACCTGTCGCAGCTCGGCCTGACGGCGGCCTTGTATTGGCAGTCCAAGGGGTACATCCAGCAACGCATGGCGGCGCAGGTGAACATCACCCGCATCTCCGACCAGGCCGACCTCGAGACACTGGTGTTCGTCATCGGCGAATCTTCTCGCCCGCACAACTGGTCGTTGTACGGCTACCCGAACACCACCACGCCCCACCTCGATCAGCAGCCCGGGCTGTTCAGGTTCAAGCGCATGTGTACCACCGCACCTTACACGTCGGTTGCCGTGCCTTCGCTGCTCAGCCTGCACCCCATCCGCGACTGGAACCTGATTGCATCGAACAAATCGCTGGTCGGGATCCTGCGTGCGGCCGGCTACGACACGTACTGGCTGTCTTCGCAGGAGGTCGACAGCTTTGGCGGGATCATTCCGCAGATCGCCGCAGAAGCTCAGTACCGCCAGTACCTGGAGCGCAGCTATGACGGTGCGCTGGTGCCGGTGTTGCAACAGGTGCTGGGCAAGGCCGATGGGCGCCGCCAGGCGATATTCATCCACATCAAGGGCAGCCACTTCGAATACGCTCGGCGCTTCCCACGTGACTTCGCCCGGTTCAAGCCGGCCAGCGGCAGCCAGAAAGACCGGATCACGGCCGATTACGACAACTCGGTCCTGTACACCGACTGGCTGCTGTTCTCGATCATGCAAACGCTGGCGGCCAGGCACAGGAAAGCCCTGCTGGTCTACGCGTCGGACCATGGCGAGAACCTGCTGGATGACAGCCGAAAGCTGTTGGGCCATGGCATCGGTAACGAGTACGACCTGTCGACATCGGCGTTTGTATGGTCCAGCGGCGACCTCTCGCCAGAGCAGATGGCCAAACTGGAAAAGTTGAAGGCCAGGGAGGACCAGCAGGTCAGCATCGGCTCGCTGCCGCATACGGTGCTGAACATGGCCGGGATATCCATGCCCGGCTATGACAGCACCCAGGACTTGCTCAGCGATGACTACAACCCCTCGGAGTGCCCACACCTGCTCGCGACCGGCTTTGTGCCATCGTTCGACTTCGACATCCGGCACATAGCCGTCGAGTGATCAGGCCGGCAGCGTCAGCGGGTGCAAGGCGCGAAAGCCTTGCGCTTCTTCCACCAGCCAGTCATGCACCGCGCGCGCGCCCGGCTGGTTCAGGCCGCCTGGGGGGTAGTGCACCATGTAGCGCTTGTGGTTGGCAATCGGGTGGCCAAACGGCACGATCAAGGCGCCGCGTTCGAGCTCGTCATTGAGCAGCGTGCGCCGGGCAATCGCCACGCCGACGCCGGCGATCGCCGCTTCGATGGTCAGGTGGTTGCGGTTGAAGGTATGCCCGCGGCGCACGTCCAGCCCGCCGGCGCCGATGCCCTCCAGGTAGAACTCCCATTCCGCATATTCCGAGCTGCCGCGCCAGGCGGTGATGTCGTGCAGCAGCGGGTAATGCGCCAGGTCGGCCGGGCCATGCAGCGGTGGGCGACCACGCAGCAGCGCAGGTGAACAGACCGGGAAGATCTGTTCATCCAGCAAAGGCGTCGACAGCATGCCTGGGTAGCTGCCGTCGTTGAGGTCGATGGCCAGGTCGAAGTCGCCGGGGTGCAACGCATGGGCGCTGTCTTCGGCGACCAGGCGCAGTTCGATGTCCGGGTAACGCTGCTGGAAGCGCGGCAATCGGGGGGTAAGCCACTTGGCCAGGAACGACGGGATCGAACGCAGGCGCAAGGTGCCGCGGATTTCACCGGCATCCAGGCGCAACAGTTCGGCCTCGATGCTGCCATAGGCCTCGGTGACCGTCTGTGCCAGGCGCTGGCCCTCGGCACTGAGCTCCACGCCGCGTGCCCGGCGCAGGAACAGTTTGTAGCCCAGGCGCTCTTCCAGTTGGCGCATCTGTTGGCTGACAGCACCGGGGGTGATGTGCAGTTCGTCGGCACAGCGGGTGAACGACAGGTGCCGCGCTGCGCAGGAAAAGACATGCAGCCAGACGAACATCTGGCCATTGAGTTGCCGCCTCATCGTTTAGTACCACTAAAGCCTTGCTTAGGAAGTTTCGTTGGTCATCTGCCAGTGACCGCGGCAGTATCGCGCAAATTGGCAATACCGCTCAATTTCCTCAGACAGCCGTGCGGCAGTGTAAAGCTCCGACACGGTCAGGCATTAGCATGGCTATCAGTGTTTTCGACCTTTTCAAGATTGGCATCGGCCCCTCCAGTTCCCACACCGTAGGCCCGATGCGGGCGGCGGCAAGCTTCGCCCAGTCGTTGCGTGAGCAAGGCCTGCTGACGCAGGTGCAGCGCATCGAAGTGCGCCTGTACGGCTCGCTTTCCGCTACCGGGGTCGGCCATGCAACCGATCGCGCCTGCCTGCTCGGCCTGATGGGGCAGTGGCCGGATCGTATCGACCCGGCCACCATCGAGCCGCGCATCCATCAGTTGCTGCAGGAGCAGTGCCTGATGCTCGATGGCAGCCACCCGCTGACGTTCCAGTATGCCCGCGACATGCTGCTGCTGGACCAGAGCCTGCCTTATCACCCCAATGCCATGACCCTGCAGGCCATGGACGGGCAGGGCAGCCTGTTCCAGCAGACCTACTATTCCATCGGCGGTGGCTTCATCGTCGAGCAGGGCGAACTTGACGCACCGCAGGCTGAGGCCAATGCCGTTCACCTGCCGTACGAGTTTTCCAGCGGTGCCGAATTGCTGGCCCTGTGCAAGGCCAACCAGCTGAGCGTGGCCCAGCTGATGCTCGCCAACGAGTGTGCCTGGCGCCCGGAAACCGAGGTGCGCGAAGGCCTGCTGCGGATCTGGGCGGCGATGCGCGAGTGCGTCGACAACGGCCTGCGCAACGAAGGCATCCTGCCCGGCGGCCTCAACGTCAAGCGCCGTGCCGCGCGCCTGCACCGAAGCTTGCAGGAAGCTGGCCAGCCCAATGTGATCGGTTCGACCCTGAGCGCCATGGAGTGGGTCAACCTGTTTGCCTTGGCGGTCAACGAAGAGAATGCCGCCGGCGGACGCATGGTCACCGCGCCCACCAATGGCGCCGCCGGCATTATCCCGGCGGTGTTGCACTACTACATGAAATTCAACCCAAGTGCCTGCGACGACGATGTGGTGGCGTTTCTGTTGGCGGCTGCCGCGGTCGGCATCCTGTGCAAGAAGAATGCATCCATCTCCGGGGCTGAAGTCGGCTGCCAGGGGGAAGTCGGTTCGGCCTGTTCGATGGCCGCTGCCGGTCTGGCCGAAGTGCTGGGGGCCACACCGCCGCAACTGGAAAACGCCGCCGAGATCGCCCTGGAGCATAACCTCGGCCTGACCTGCGACCCGGTCGGCGGGCTGGTCCAGGTGCCGTGCATCGAGCGCAATGCGATCGCTGCGGTAAAGGCGATCAATGCCGTGCAGATGGCCCTGCGCGGTGACGGCGAGCATTTCATCTCGCTAGACCGGGTGATCCGCACCATGCGCGACACCGGTGCCGACATGCATGCCAACTACAAGGAAACCTCGCGGGGCGGCCTGGCGGTCGCGTTCGTCGAGTGTTGATCGGCGTTTCGCCGGCAGGTGGCCCTGCCGGCGAACGCTGTATGCGGATTAAACGTTTTCGAGCTGGCTGACAGCCGCTTTCAGCCGCTGCGCCAGTTGCGGCCTGCCCTGGTGGGTCACATCCGGAGCCTTGCGCACTCGCCCGTGCTGATCGACCCAATGGCCGTTGCTGAAGTAACGGTAACTGGCCGAGCCGTTGCTCCAACCAGTATCCAGCAGACCGTGCAGGTGGAAAGTCTGCGCGATCTGGCTGAGTGGGCCACTGGGGCTGCCGTCCAGGCTGAGGACGATCGACGGTGCGCCAGCCGGCGCGAACTGCAGTTCGCTGTAGTCACCCCACACATTCGCCTGGAATGGCTGCGACGGGTAGGTGGCCTGGCTGGCCCGGGCCTTGTCGAAGATTTTCTTGGTCACGCTGTTGACCAGCAGATCGAGGGTCAGCGTCGGGGCGCCGAGCAACCCGTTGCTGACGTTCAGGCGAACATGGAACAGTCCGATTGCCATGATGTTTCTCCTTGCCTGCTCAGGCTTTCTTGGCGGCCTTGGTGGCCGGGGACTTGGTCGCTGCGATGGCCTGGTCGAGGCCGCCCGTGGCCAACTGCTTGAGGTGGGCGAGATCGCCATTGGCGATCGCGGCCTCGAGGGTGGCGTTGTGCAGTTCGCTGTGCAGGTCGACATTGGCCAGTTGCTGGATGCGCTGGCCTTCCAGCGTGACCGGGACGTTGTCCACGCTTACCCAGCGCTGGCCGTTGTAATACTCGTAATCGGCCACGCCATGCTGCCAGCCTGGCTCGAGCAGCGCCCTGAACTTGAACTGCACCGGGGAGTTGGCGTGTGGGCCACCCTGGTTGCCCTGGGCGGTGATCAGGATCCTGCCTTCGCTTGGTGGCTGAACGGTGAGGTAGGTGTAGCTGCCCCAGACATCCAGGTGCAGATCCAGCGGTGGGTTGACGGCCTGGGTGATCTGGGCCGTGCCGTTAAGGCTGCGGTCCGGGGTATAGACCAGCAGGTCGAGTTGCAGGCGCGGGGCGCCGGCGGCGGCGTTGCCGATCTGGTAGGACACCGGGAACAGGCCTGCCGAGGGTGCGAGCAGTGAGTCAGACATGATTGCCTCCATTGCATTCGATGAATGAAATACCGATACACGGCTGCAAAGGCGGGCGGAAAGCGGGGAGAAGGGGAGCCGAGCGGCAGTGCTGCCTGCCCGGCGCGAGCGGCTGATGTCAGCCAGCTTGTGCAACCAGTCCCTGGTGTGCGGTGCCGCCTGCCTGGCAGCCCGCTTGAGTAAAGGGCTGCCAGGCAGTGATGGCGTTTTTGAACTATCTCCGACGAGCGGAGCGGCTGACGGCTATTTGCTCTTGTTCTTGAGGGTGATGAAGCTGGCGCGCATGTCCTTGGCCCAGCCGTCCAGTACCGGCTTGACGTCGTTCAGGGTCAGCTTGGTCTTGTCGTTTTCCAGCTCCTTGCCGGTACCTTTGCGTACCACCTGGGCCAGTACCTTCTGGTTGCCGCCGTCGAGGAAGGCCGCTTCGACACCGACATCCACTTCCTGGTCGCGGCCCCCCATGGCGGTGTTGACGCCTGCGGAAATCAGCGCGATCGGGATGAATTCGTAGGGTTTGAGGCTTTCATTGCTGGTTGACACGGCAGTGATCGCCGGGCGTACCACGAGGGTGCCAGGCCCGGGTGCCTTGGCCAGGGTCAGCACGCTGCCCATTTCACGGCGCAGGGCATCGTTGAAGTAGCGGGTGATTTCATTGAGCGTCTGCTGGGAAATGACCGCCGTCGCCTGCGGCTTGGGGTAGAACTGGCTCGGCTCGATGAAGACTTGCGAATACTGGTTGATATTGACCTTGGGGTCGATCCAGCGCATCACCGATGCACCGGATGGGCTCTTCGCTTCCTGCAGGCGGCTGTAGTCCTTGAGAAAGCCGGAATAGTCCTTGGGGTCCACGCGGTTGCTGGAGCAGGCGGCCACAGCGAGCAAAGCGGCGCACAACAGGGTAACGCGGGGCAGTGATTTCATGATGTTTTTGCATCCATGATGGGTCGGCCAGAACAACGCTAGCAGGTGCTTGGCAGATGGCCAGTGGGTCGGCGAAAAGTCGCTTCGGTAACGAGTTGTGGCGTTGACTTTTCCTACGATTTGGCCGGAAAGAGCGTCTATGCAATCGTGGCTACCGTTGAAAAACTATGCCCGTAACGGGTATGGTTTGGAGACCGCTCATGGAAGTTCTCAAGCGCAAGGATTTTGCGCGCTGGCAAGCCGGGCAGAAACTATCAGATGCGATGTTGTGCCAGGCGGTGAATGAAATGCGCAGAGGGCTGATTGACGCCAGCCTCGGCGGCGACTTGTTCAAGAAGCGTGTTGCAGGGCACGGTACTGGCAAGCGAGGTGGTTACCGGACACTGCTGTCTGCTCGAATCGGCAATCGTTATGTGTTTCTGCACGGGTTTGCCAAGAGTGACAAGGCCAATATCACGCTGGAAGAACAAAAAGCGTTGCGCTTCGCTGGCAGGGTTTTCCTGGAGCTTTGTCCCGTAGCGCTCAGGCGGGCTTTGCAATCAGGTGTTTTGATGGAGGTTTGCTGTGAGCAGCAAAATTGTTGAATCGTTGCGTGAGGATCTGACCGTACTTCATGAGGCCGGGGCTGTTGGCAAGGTTACCCTTCGGGATTTCGAAATGCTCTGTCCCGCTCCGGTGCGGGATTTCAGTGCGCTGGATATTCGCCAGCTTCGCGAGGCACTGAATTTCAGCCAACCGGTATTCGCACTGCATCTGCATACCAGCGCATCAACGGTGCGTAAATGGGAGCAGGGGGAGACACGTCCTGCAGGGCCTGCGCTGAAGCTGCTAAATGTCATTGCGATCAAGGGATTGCAGGCGATTCTTTAGAGGATTTATTTGATTTTGATTTTCAAAATATGCTTATAAATCATATGTTTACCCTTTAGTTGTAATGCTGTTTATAAAGTTGAGCCGTCGCGAGAACGTCACTCCCGCGACAAGCTCGGCCTGACTCGCGTTTAGCCCAGCGCCTCCCGCAACCGGTACCACAACATCCCCAGCGCCAGCAGCGGCGAGCGCAGCGCCTTGCCGCCCGGGAACGTCAGGTGCGGCACCGCGCTGAACACATCCAGGCCCTGGCTCTGCCCCAGCGCGATGCCTTCTGCCAGCAGCTTCGCCGTCCAGTGGGTTACGTTCAGCCCATGCCCGGAATAGCCTTGGGCATAGAAAACGTTGGGGTGCTGGCTCAACCGCCCCACTTGCGGGAAGCGGTTGGCGGTGATGCCGATCATGCCGCCCCACTGGAAGTCGATGCGCACGTTGGCCAGTTGTGGGAACACCTTGAGCACTTTTGGCCGCATGTAGGCCGCGATGTCCTTGGGGTCGCGGCCGGAATAGTGGCATGCACCGCCGAACAGCAGGCGGCGGTCGGCAGTGAGGCGGTAGTAGTCCAGGCCGACTTTCTGGTCACACAGGGCCATGTTCTGCGGGATCAGCTTGCTGGCCACGGCCTCCGGCAGCGGCTCGGTGGCCACCACGTAACTACCGGCCGGCAGCACTTTACCGCTCAGGCGTGGCTCCAGGTCGTCGAGGTGGGCATTGCAGCCCAGTACCAGGCTCTGTGCCCGTACTTTGCCGCGCGCCGTATGCACGGTCACGGTGGGGCCATGCTCGATGCGCAGCACCGGGCTCTGCTCGAAGATGCGTACGCCCAGGCCATGGGCTACGCGCGCTTCGCCCTGGACCAGGTCAAGCGGGTGCAGGTGGCCTGAACCCATGTCCACCAGGCCGCCGGCATACTGGTCGCTGGCGACGATCTCCTGCATGCCCTCGGGCCCGACCAGGCGGGTGTGGTGGCGGTAGCCCAGGCTGGCCAGGTCTTCCTGTTCAGCCTTGAAGGCAGCGAACTGTGCCGGGGTATTGGCCAGTTCGCAGAAGCCCCAGCGCAGGTCGCAGGCAATCGCGTATTGCTCGATGCGGCGAGCGACCAGTGCCACCGACTCGATGCCGGCCTGCTGCAGGTAGCGCACGCCGTCCTGGCCAACGTAACGGGCAAAGCCGCTGACATCATGGCCGATGCCGCGAATCAGCTGGCCGCCGTTGCGCCCGCTGGCGCCCCAGCCAATGCGCCGGCCCTCCAGCAGCACCACGCAAAGCCCGCGCTCGGCCAGTTCCAGCGCGGTGTTGACCCCGGTCAGCCCGCCGCCGACTACGCACACGTCAGCCGTCAGCTCGCCGTCGAGGCAGGGGTAGGGCGCCGCGTTGCGCGCCGTGGCGGCGTAGTACGACGCGGTATGTTGGGTATCGAAAGACATGGTGCGTTCTCGGTTCAACGGTTGGACTTGATCTTGCTCCAGGAACGGGTCATCACCCGCATGATCTTCGGGCTCGGGGTGCTGGAGATGTACAGCTTGTCCAGCACTGCCTGGGGTGGGTAGATCTCCGGGTTGTCGACCAGTGACGTGTCCATGTAGGCCTGGGCATCCGGGTTGGCGTTGGCGTAGCCGACCGTGGCGCTGACCTTGGCGATCACTTTCGGGTCGAGCAGGTAGTTGATGAACGCCAGGGCCTGCTCAGGGTTCTGCGCATCCTTGGGGATTGCCAGGAGGTCGAACCACAGGTTGCTGCCTTCCTTTGGAATGCTGTAGGCGATCTTGACCCCGTTTTTCGCTTCCACGGCCCGGTTGGCCGCCTGGAACACGTCGCCGGAATAGCCGAAGGCCACGCAGATATCACCGTTGGCCAAGTCCGAAACGTACTTGGAGGAATGGAAGTAGGTGATGTACGGGCGCAGTTCGAGCAGGCGCGCTTCAGCCTTGGCATAGTCGCCCGGTTTTTCGCTGCGTGGGTCCATGCCCAGGTAGTTGAGCATTGCCGGGAACAGCTCGTCGGGTGAGTCCATGAAGGCCACGCCGCATTGCTTGAGCTTCTTCAGGTTCTCTGGCTCGAACAGCGTTGCCCAGGAGTCGATATGGTCGACACCCAGTGCGGCCTTGACCTTGTCGACGTTATAGCCAATGCCGTTGGTGCCCCAAAGGTAGGGCACTGCGTACTGGTTGCCAGGGTCATTCTGCTCGAGCTGCTTGAGCAGCTTCGGGTCCAGGTGCTGCCAGTTCGGCAGCTTGCTGCGGTCCAGTGGCAGGAACGCACCGGCCTGGGCCTGGCGGGCCAGGAAGTGGTTGGAGGGCACCACCACATCGTAGCCGGTGCGGCCGGCGAGCAGTTTGCCTTCCAGGGTTTCGTTGGAGTCGAACACGTCATAGACCACCTTGATCCCACTGCTGGCCTGGAAGTCGGCCAGGGTCGTGTCACCGATGTAGTCGGTCCAGTTGTACACGCTGACGCTGGGCGTGGCCTGTGCGGCGGCGCCGAACAGCATGGCGAAGGTAGCGGGGATCAGGGCTTGCAGATGACGCATGTCGACACCTCGTTGGTCTTGTTCTTTGAAAGCGGTGCAAGGAGGGCGCCTGGCCCTGCCCGGTGAATCACACGCTCAGCAGCAGGAACTCGCGCTCCCAGGAGCTGATGACGCGCTTGAAGTTTTCATGCTCGGCACGCTTGACCGCGACGTAGCCCTGGACGAACTGCTTGCCCAGGTAACGCTGCACGGTTTCGCAGTCTTCCATGTGCTGCAGCGCATCCTCGATGGTGATCGGTAGCCGCAGGTTGCGCCGTTCATAGGCACGGCCCTGGACCGGCGCGCTCGGCTCGATCTGCTCGACCATGCCCAGGTAACCGCACAGCAGGCTGGCGGCGATCGCCAGGTAGGGGTTGGCGTCGGCACCCGGCAGGCGGTTCTCCACGCGCATCGCATCGGGGCTGGAGGTTGGCACGCGCAGGCCGGCGGTGCGGTTTTCCTCGCCCCATTCGACGTTGACCGGTGCCGAGGTGTCCGGCAGGAAGCGGCGGAACGAGTTGACGTTCGGCGCGAACATCGGCAGCAGCTTGGGGATGTACTTCTGCAGGCCGCCGATGTGGTGCAGGAACAGTTCGCTCATGCTGCCATCGTCGTTGGCGAACACCGGTTTGCCGGTGGCAATGTCGACCACGCTCTGGTGCAGGTGCATGGCGCTGCCCGGTTCGTCGGTGATCGGCTTGGCCATGAAGGTGGCGGTGACGTTGTGCTTGAGCGCGGCTTCACGCATGGTGCGCTTGAACACGGTGATCTGGTCGGCCAGGTCCAGCGCGTCGCCATGACGGAAGTTGATTTCCATCTGCGCCGGGCCGTCTTCGTGGATCAGCGTGTCGAGGTCCAGGCCCTGCAGCTCGCACCAGTCGTAGACGTCTTCGAACAGAGGGTCGAATTCGTTAGCGGCGTCGATCGAGAACGACTGGCGCCCGCTTTCGGCGCGGCCCGAGCGGCCCAATGGCACTTGCAGGGGCAGGTCCGGGTCTTCGCAGCGCTGGGTCAGGTAGAACTCCATCTCTGGCGCGACGATCGGCTGCCAGCCTTTGTCGGCATACAGCTTGAGCACCTTCTTCAGCACGTTGCGTGGCGACAGCTCGATCGGGTTGCCCTGCTTGTCGAACGTGTCGTGAATGACGATGGCGGTGGGCTCGATGGCCCACGGGATCTGGTAGACGGCCGTCGGGTCGGGGCGGCAGACCATGTCGATGTCGGCTGCATCGAGCAGGCTGTAGTAGATGTCGTCATCGACGTAATCGCCGGTGACGGTCTGCAGCAGCACGCTTTCTGGCAGGCGCATGCCGCGTTCGTGAAGGAACTTGGCGGTCGGTGCGATCTTGCCGCGGGCGATGCCGGTCAGGTCGCTGATCACGCATTCGACTTCGGTGATGCGGTGTTCTTTCAGCCAGGCGGACAGCTGATCGAAGGGGGCGTTCATACAGACCTCTTGGTTGGGGTTTCGTGTGCGCGGCAGTGCCGGTGACTTCCCAGGTGGCGCGCTGGAGACTATCTTGAGCGCAGGCTCGCAAAGCCATCTATCCACTTTCTTCAACGATGAATGCACCAAAAGAGTGCAACTAGGACAAAGCGTGACAGCGCCCAACGCCTTGCAGGTCCAGGCTTTCCACACCACCGATGTCACCGAACAGGTACGCGCCACTCCCGGTTGGCAGCAGCAGTACCGGCAGATGTCGCCAGGGCATTTCAGCGGCCAGCTGCGCTGCCTGGGGCTCGATGGCGTGGAGGTCTACGAGGAACGGCTCAATACCCGCGTCGAGCAGTTTTTCCGCGCACCGAGCGGTTCGCTGGCGTTCTGTTTCGACCAGAGCGAGAACAGCCTGTACCTGCTCAACGAACAAAGCCGTAACATCTGGATTACCCCGGAGAACTACCAGGAAGTGGCCGTGGTGTTCGACCAGGCCTTTCTCGCCCGCCATGGCCTGGACCTGCACCGGCTCGAAGGGTTGTTCATGGTGCCGCTGGGCAGTGGGCAGAACGCGTTGTTCGGCAGCTGGCTGAGCGCCACCTTGACCCGCCTTGGCCAGGCAGGCTGCCCGCTGCAAGGGCAGGCACTGGCCGAGCAGTTGCTCGAAGACTGCCTGTTCATCCTCGACAATGCCTGCCAGCGCTTGCAAGGCGGGGCCTTGGGGCGGCGCGGCGAGGAGCGGGCGATCATGCAGCGGGTCAGCGAATGGGCGGCAGATTGCCCGGAAGAAACGCTCAATCTGGTGGAGCTGGCCGAGGTCGCCGGTGTCTCGCTGCGCCAGCTGCAGCAGGCGTTCAAGGCCTTCACCGGGATGCCGCCGGCGCACTGGTTGCGCTTGCGTCGGCTCAACGGTGCGCGGCGGGATCTGTTACGCGGCGGCGAGGTGACCGTGGCCGAAGTGGCCATGCGCTGGTCGTTCTGGCATCTGGGAAGGTTTTCAGAGAGTTATCGGCAGTTGTTCAAGGAGTTTCCGAGCGAGACCTTGAAGCGGGCAAGGGGCTGAGTCCTATGGTGCCTTTACCGGCCTCTTCGCGGGTAAACCCGCTCCCACAGGGATATCAGCAGACCTGAGGGCAGTGCAGTACCTGTGGGAGCGGGTTCACCCGCGAAAGGGCCTGTGCAGACAACCCAGCATTGCCATTGGAAAATTGCTATCGTGCTCGGCAGTTTCCACCCGAGGTCCCGATGTTCTACCTGCCTTTGCCCAGCGACCAGGCCGACCGCCTGGCCAGCGCGCCCACCGCCACCGACTTCTTCCCGACCGCCAGCCTGCTGGAGGCGGCCGCCGTGCTGTTCGTGCAGAACCTGCCACGCCAACCGGCCAGCGCCTCGGCGGACGCGCAGGAGCGTCGCTTCGCCGAGATCGTGCGCATCGCCAATGAAGTCGAGGGCGCCGCCCCGGGCCGCTTCCAGGGGCAGGTCGCGCAGCATTTCGACCGCGAGGCGTTCGCCATGGGGCTGGGCATGCTGGGTGAGAACGGCGTGGGCCTGGTGTCGGCCGAAACCGAGTATCAGGCCGACGAGTTCCAGGATGCCGAAGGCCAGTGGAATTTCCAGTTCGCCGACAGCTACCGCCAGCGTGTGACCCCGCTCCACCCGGTCTACCTGCCATCACTGGCCAGTGACCTGATGCTCAGTGACCAACAGAACCGCTTGCTGCGCGAGTTCCTTTGCGGCGTCGACGAATCGGTTGCCGTGCAGGGTTTCGCCGGTACCGGCAAGACCTTCCTGATCCACCAGTTCGCACGCCTGCTCGACCCCCAGCGCACGCTGTTGCTGGCCCTTACCGAAGGCCAGCTGCGGGCTTTGCAGGCACGGGTGAAGGACGCCCAGGCCTACACCGCGATGACCTTCGGCCAGCTGGCCGACGACATCCTCAACCGCGACCTCACCAGCAACGGCTGGCGCCTGCGCGACCCGTACCGTACCAAACTGTCCTGGCGCCCGCAGGAGGCGCAGGTGGTGCGCTGGCTGAACATCCCCGACATCGGCCCGCTCGCCGCCCGCGATGTGGTGGCCCTGTGCGTCAAGGCCGTGCGCAGTTTCTGCCGCAGCGGCGACAGCCGGTTGCAGCTGCATCACTTGCCCTGGGCCGGGCCGGGTACCTCGCCGCTGGACCAGGAAGTGCTGCTGGAGAAGGCGCGCCTGTATTGGCAGGAGCTGATTCGCCCGTCAGCCCGCGAAATCCAGCTGCCAGTGCGTGACTATCACCGGGTCAAGCTGTTGTCGCTGACTGCCGAGGTGATCGACAGCCGCTACAGCCACGTCATTGTCGACGAAGCCCATGAATTGTCCGCGCCGATGCTCGCGGTGCTCGATCGCAGTCCGCAGTCGGTGATTGCCCTGGGTGACGAGCTGCAGAACCTCAATGGCCTCAGCCCGCACCATGGCAATTTCATCCGCCAGCGTTACATCGACCACTCGCTGCGCGCTGGCCCGGCCATGGACGGCGTGCTCAACCCGTTGATCCAGGCGCACCCGGCGGCGATCCAGGCGGCCTTCAGCGGCAGTGCCGAGCATTACACGCGGGTGAGTTTCTTCGACACGGTGACCGTGCCTGAGCAGCCAACCGCCTTGATCGTCGATGACGAGTGGGGCCTGTTCGGCTGGTTCCAGCGCCTGACCCATCAAGGGGTGCCCTTCGTGCTGCTGCAAAGCGCGCGCAAGGACTTCGAGCTGTTCGTCGAGGACTGCATCGAGCTGTACCGCTATGGCACCCGGGCGCGCCACCCGATGTTGTTCCGTTACCCCAGCTGGCAGGCGCTGGAGCAGGACAAGGGCGACGACAAGGCCTTTGTCGCCGTGGCCGGCATGCTGCGCAAAGGCTATACCCCCGAGCACTTTGCCAAGGCCAAGAGCCGTTACCGCTGGGACAAGGCGCCAAAGCTGTTCCTTGGCCGGGTGCGGGATGTGAAGAACATGGAGTTCGCCCGGGTGATGGTGTCGCCGGAGCTGATGGTGGCACCGAGCACGGCGGGCAATCGCAACGAGCGGGCGCGGCTGTTGGCGGGGCTGTATACCGCCTGTTCGCGGGCGCGGCACGAACTGATCGTGCCGGGGGGGATGCTGGACTGGGTCACGGACCAGGTCCGGAATGGCTAACGCCGGGGCCGTTCTGCGGCCCCGGGGGCCTGGCCTCAGTTGCGGTCCAGCCACACGGTCTGGGCATTGGTGAACTCGCGCACCCCAAAGTGCGACAGTTCACGGCCGAAGCCGCTCTTCTTCACGCCGCCAAACGCCACGCGGGGGTCCGAAGCGCAGTACCCGTTGATGAACACGCCACCGGTGTCCAGCGCCGCTGTCATGCGCTCGGCCAGTGCATAGTCGGCGGTGTAGACGGTCGACGCCAGGCCGAACTCGCTGTCGTTGGCCAGCTCAACCGCATGGTCGGCGCCACGGGCCGTGATGATTGCCGCCACTGGCCCGAACAGCTCCTGCTTGAAGGCAGTCATGTCCGGGGTGACGTTGGCCAGCACGGTCGGTGCGTAGAAGTTGCCCACGCCTTCGACCTTGTTGCCGCCCAGCAGCAGGGTGGCGCCTTCGGCCAGCGACGCCTGGACCTGGCCATCCAGCTCGTCGCGCAGGTCATAGCGGGCCATCGGGCCGATGTAGGTGTCGTCTTCCAGCGGGTTGCCGACTTTCAGCTTGCGCGTGGCTTCGACGAACTTGTGCGTGAATTCCTCGACGATGCTTGCTTCGATGATCAGGCGCTTGGCGGCGGCGCAGACCTGGCCGGTGTTCTGGTAGCGACCGATCACGGCGGCCTGCACAGCGGCGTCGATATCAGCGTCAGCCAACACGATGAACGGGTCGGAACCGCCCAGCTCCAGCACGCATTTCTTCAGCGCAGCACCTGCCTGGGCTCCGATGGCCATGCCGGCGCGCACGCTGCCGGTCAGGGTCACGGCGGCGATGCGCACGTCGTTGATGGCGCGGGTGACGCCGTCCGGGGTGACGTTCAGCACTTCGAACACGCCTTCAGGCAGGCCGGCGTCCTTGAACAGTTCACCCAGCAGGTAGGCGCTGCCCATCACATTCGGTGCGTGCTTCAGGACATAGGTGTTGCCGGCCAGGATCGCCGGCACGGCGCCGCGCAGCACCTGCCAGACCGGGAAGTTCCACGGCATCACGGCCAGGATCGGGCCCAGCGGGCGGTACTCGATGCGGGCTTTCTCGACCTGGGTCGGCTCGGCGGCGAGCATCGCCGGGCCGTGCTCGGCATACCAGCGGCACAGGCCGACGCACTTGGCGACTTCACCGCGGGCCTGGGCGATCGGCTTGCCGATTTCACGGCTGATCATCTGCGCGAAGGCTTCGGCCTTGGCTTCGAGGGTGCTGGCCAGGGCGAGCAGGTACTCGCTGCGCTGACCCAGCGACACTTGGCGCCATTGGCCGTAGCCAGCCTTGGCACGTTGCAGCGCCGCTTCCAGTGCGGCGTCGGTGTCGAAGGGGTAGGCGCCGATCTGCTCGCCGCTGAACGGGTCGACGGAGATGGCGTGGGTCAGGCTGCTGATCGCACTCATGGCGGGGGCACTCTCGTTGTTGTTAATCAGTGACGCCAGACTAGTGGGCTATGGCTTTAATGAAAACTGAATAATAATGAGCGAAACATTCACGTTTGGAGAATGACTGTGGACCTGGTGCAACTGGAAATCTTCAAGGCCGTGGCCGAGCAGGGCAGCATCAGCGCCGCCGCCCAGCATATCCATCGGGTGCCGTCGAACCTGACCACGCGCATCAAGCAGCTGGAGGAAGACCTCGGCGTCGAGCTGTTCATCCGCGAGAAGAGCCGCCTGCGCCTGTCGCCAGCGGGCTGGAACTTCCTTGAGTACACCCGGCGCATCCTCGACCTGGTGCACGAGGCACGCCTGACCGTGGCCGGCGAGGATCCCCAGGGTACTTTCGCCCTGGGTTCGCTGGAGAGCACGGCAGCGGTGCGCATTCCGGCGCTGCTGGCGGCCTACAACCAGCGCTACCCCAAAGTCGACCTCGACCTGTCCACCGGGCCTTCCGGCACCATGCTCGAAGGCGTGCTGTCGGGACGCCTGGTGGCGGCCTTCGTCGACGGCCCGGTGCTGCATCCCACGCTCGAAGGCATGCCGGTGTTCGAGGAGGAGATGGTGATCATCTCGCCCCTCAACCACGCCCCGGTCACCCGTGCCCAGGACGTCAACGGCGCGAGCATCTATGCCTTTCGCGCCAACTGCTCGTACCGCCACCACTTCGAGAACTGGTTTGTCCAGGACCAGGCGGTGCCCGGCAAGATCCACGAAATGGAGTCGTACCATGGCATGCTCGCCTGCGTCAGCGCCGGTGCCGGCCTGGCCATGCTGCCGCGCAGCATGCTCGACAACATGCCTGGCTGCAGCACGGTCTGCGCCTGGCCGATGCAGGAGCAGTTCCGCTACCTCAAGACCTGGTTGGTATGGCGTCGTGGCACGGTTTCGCGCAGCCTGAGCATGTTCGTGAAACTTCTCGAAGAGCGGCGGGCGGCGTGAACATCAGCACGGTGTGAGGTCAAACATCAGGTAAGCCATCTCCTTGAGGAGGAGCTGACCATGCGTAACCATCACCATGCTGTGGGCGCCACGTTGCTGATCGCACTGGCGCTGCCCTGGACCCTGGCCGCTGCCGCAGAAGTCGACGACCACAACGCGCCCATCGACATGCAAGCCGTGCAAGTGCAGCCGCAGGAGCAGAATGGCGTGCGCTACCTGGCGGGCGGTATCGGCCAGGATGAGGCCAATGCCATACGCAGGACCCCGGGTTATGACCTGCACATCGAACTGTCGACCGGTGCACACGGCCAGTTCGAGAGCGGCGCCGCAGTCGACATCCGCACTGCACAAGGCAAGCCGGTGTTGAGCCTGCAGGATGCCGGGCCGTTGGTCTATGTCCAGCTGCCACCCGGCCAGTACCAGGTCACCGGCCAGGCGCAGGGTGCAACGGTCCAGCAACGGGTCACGGTAAACGGCAAGACGCCTGTCACCGCAAGCCTGAACTGGCATTGAGCGCCCAGGACGAGCGGAGTACATCTGTACTCCGCCTTGGCGCGGACCTGCCGGCATCAGTCGCTGGGCACTGCGGGTAAATACAACCAATGCTGGCAATTTACTTTCAACTTTCTGATTATCTGGACAATAATCAGAAAAGTATTACGCCGTGTGACCGGTTGGATGCACCGTTCACCGCCAAAATCGAGGGGCCCTAGCCCCCACTTGCCCGTGTGACCATCAGGAGAAGTCATTGATGAAAACCCGTCTTGCCAGCACGCTGGCCGCCGCCCTATTGGTGCTCGGGGGCACCTCTATGGCCCAGGCCGCACAGATTTCCGGCGCCGTGGGAGCTACTAGCCAGGGCGACATGACGTACCGTCTCGGTATGGCGTTCGACTGGGACAAGCAGTGGCTGAAAAGCGACATCGGCTTTGTGACGGGATATTGGGACGCGGCCTACACCTATTGGGAAGGTGGCGATGCCAGCGGCGCTCACTCGCTGTCGTTCAGCCCGGTGTTCACCTATGAATTCAGCGGTTTCAGCTACACCCCGTATGTCGAAGCCGGCATCGGCCTGGCGGCCTTCTCCAAGACCGATGTGGGCGACCAGCACCTGGGCTCATCGGTCAACTTCGAAGACCGCATCGGCTTTGGCCTGAAGCTGCCGGGTGCGCAGAAGGTGGGGGTCCGCCTGATGCACTACTCCAATGCCGGCATCAAGCAACCGAACGACGGTATCGAGTCCTACTCGCTGTTCTACAGCAAGAGCTTCTGATGCACGGGGCCGCCAGGCGGCCCCCTGTCATGTCAGAAGGTATAGGCAACCCCCGCCTGTACCGTGCGCGGCGCACCCGGGTACACATAGGTGTTGAACGCCCCTTCGTCATAGCCCTTGTTGAACAGGTTCTTCACGTCCAGGTTCAAGCGCACGTGCTCATTGACCTTGTAGAAGCTCAGCAGGTCGACCACGCTGTAGCGTTCCATGGTGTAGGTACTGGCCGCCGTCTGCCCGGCGCGGTCATCCACATACTTCACGCCAACCCCGAGTCCCAGGCCCTTGGCCAGCCCATCCTGGAATTCATAGGTGTTGAGCAGGCTGAAGCTGTTGCGCGGGATGTTCGCCAGGCGGGTGCCGGTGGGGAGGCTGTTGTCCTTGGTCACCTCGGCGTCGACGTAGGCGTAGCCGCCGATCATCCGCCATTCCGGAGTCAGGTTGCCGGCGACGTTGATGTCCAGGCCGCGGCTGCGCACTTCACCGGCTGCGACGCTGTAGGTGCCGCTCGGGTCGTTGGGGTCGCGGGTGAGCACGTTTTCCTTGACGATGTGGTAGATCGCCGCGTCGACGCTCAGCTGGCGATCCAGCGCTTCCCACTTCACGCCCAGCTCGTATGACTTGCCCTTTTCCGGATCGAAGCCCGTGCCTTGCAGGCTCGCGCCGCTGTTGGGCTTGAACGAGCGCGCGGTGTTGGCATAGACGGCGACGCTGTCGGTCAGGTCGTAGATCAGGCCCAGGCGCGGGGTGACGCCGTTCTCACCCTTGTTGAAGTCACCGGCATTGTTGAGCTTGTTGTCGTAGTCATGCTCGTAGCGCTCGAAACGCACCCCGGCGAGGGCTTTCAGGCGCTCGGTCAGGGCCACCTGGTCCTGGATGAAGGCCGCCCAGGTCTTGAGGTTTTCCTGGTCATGGGTGGTGGTGCGGGTCAGGGCAGGGCGTGGCTGGCCCAGCACCGGGTCGAAAATGTCGATCGGGTAGGCACCGCTACCGGCGGCCGAACGCTGGATGATCGAGTTGTAGTCATAGTCTTCGTATTCGATACCGGTCAGCAGGGTATGGGCGAAGCCGCCCGTGTCGAAGTGGCCGGTGAGGTTGAGCTGGTAGTCACGGTCGGTCCACTCCAGCTTGCGGTAGTTGAAGTTGCGTCCCAGCGTGCGCCCGTCGGCCTGCAGGCCGTTGGCTTCCACCGCGTTGCCCTTGAGCGAGCCGTCCAGCCATTGCAGGCCACCGCCCAGCGTCCAGTTGTCGTTGAGCAGGTGCTCGAAGCGCAACTGGGCCATGTCGTTGTCGTTGTGCAGCAGGTTGTCGCTGCCTTTTTCCCAGACGTTGGTGTCCCGCGAGGCCGTGCCGATCTGGCCGGGCAGGCGCGTCAGGCCGCGATCCAGCGGGTGGTTGTTGCGCATGAAGTCGCCTTCGAAGATGACCCTGGTGGCGTCGTTGACCTGCCAGCTGATCACCGGTGCAACGTCATAGCGCTCGCTTTCGACATCGTCGCGGAAGCTTTCGCCACCTTCGCCCAGCACATTCAGCCGATACGCCAGCGAGCCATCGGCATTCAAAGGGCCGGTGGCGTCCAGGGTCGCCCGGTGCATGCCCTGGTCGTCGAACTGGCTGGCGAGGGTCACCTTGGGCTCGGCCAGCGGCTGCTTGCTGACCACGTTGAACGTACCACCAGGGTCGCCACGGCCATACAGGCTGGTGGCCGGGCCGCGGATCACTTCGAGGCGCTCGACGGTGTTGGCGTCAGGGGCGTTGGGGTAGCCGCGGTTGATCGGGAAGCCGTTGCGGTAGAACTCGCCGGTGGTGAAGCCGCGCACGGTGAAGGTGGTCAGCCCCTGGCCGCCGAAGTTGTTGGCGCGGCCGACGCCACCCGCGTAGTCCAGGCCATCCTGCAGGCGGGTGGCACCGGTGTCTTCAAGCACATCCTTGGGCACCACGCTGATCGATTGCGGGGTCTCGTGCAGGGCGGTGTCGGTGCGCGTGGCACTGGCCGAGCGGGTGGCCTTGTAGCCATCCACCGGGCCATCGGCGCGTTCGCTGTCGGCGCTGCTGGTGATGTTCAGGGCCTGGAGTTCGATCTGGGCGGGTTCGCCGAAAGGTTCAGGCTCGGCAAAGGCCAGCGGGGAGATAGCTTGAAGCACACAAAGCGAAACGAACGTGCGACGCATCGACGGTACGATCCTGGAGTAGGGCGCTGATGGGAAGTGGTAGAAGCGCCGAGAAATTACTACGAATCATTATCAAATGCATTCTTTTTAGTTAGAACTGGTGTGCCAGATGCCATTGTTTTGCAGGTCTGGCCTCTTCGCGGGTAAACCCGCTCCCACAGGGTGCCTGCAGTGCTTCGGGCTGATGGTATACCTGTGGGAGCGGGCTTGCCCGCGAAGAGGCCAGTTCGGGCCGTGCAAGTCTCAGCGGCTGTCCTTGATTGCCAGCACATTGCACAATGGATGCTCCAGCACATGCGCCGTGGTGCCGCCAAGGAACGTTTGCATCGCATCATGCCGATGGCTGCCCATCACGATCACATCGACCCGGCTGTGGCTGACGAACCGGGCAATCGCGCGGATGGCCGCACCCTCGATAAAGTGCCGTCGCTCCAAGGGTATCTGGTGATGGTCGCCGAGCCGGTTGAAGGCTGCCCGCTGCGCTGTGCGCACACTGCCATCGAACCCCGGCATGGTGACCGTGCCGGCACCGAAGTCGGCGATATGGGTCTTGGCCGCATCGCACACGTGCAGCAGGTGCAGTTCGGCGTTGCATTGCAAGGCCAGGGCATGGGCGCTGCGGATCACCCTGTCGTCCAGATGTTCGCCTGCGCCGTGGCACTCGAGGTCCACCGTCGCCGCAATCTGCCGCGGTAGCGGCAGGCGGATGTCGCTGACCAGATGCACGGCCACCGGGCTTTCCTTGAGCAATTGCCAGTCCAGCGGCGTGACCAGCAGGCGCTTGAGCACCGGCTCGTGCTGCACGTCCTTGATCAGCAGGTCGCAACCCAGCCGCTCGATGCGTTCCAGCACGCTGCCCAGCGGGTCGCGGGTCAGCAGCAGTTCGGTGGACACATCGAGCCCGGCGTTGCCCAGTTGCTCAGCCTCGTCGGCCAGCCACTGGCGGTTGTCGGCGAGCAGCCGTTCGCGTTCGTGGCTGTCGCTCATCAGGCCAAACGTGTCGACATCGTCGACGAACACATTGATATCCAGCAGGGCACCACTGGATTCGGCCAGCGCCGCCGCGCGCTGCAGCGCCGGGGTATGGCGCATTTGCCGGCCGAGCATGACGAACAGACGCTTGAACTGGCTCATCGCACACCTCCACGTGTGGCAGCCCCCCGGTTCATGCCATGTCATCTGGTCTGTACAGTCTAGACCCGGTTCAGCCAAGCAAAACCTTTCGCGCTCGCTTCACCTTGCACTGGTATGAGCGCGCCAAGCTCATGGTGGCATCGTACTGATGCTGGTGGGGGCAACTATTCGGTATGAGCACCTGACAGCGGTGTAACACGCAGGTTGTCGGGTATGATGCAGCCCCGATATTTTCCACGAGGCCTGCACCATGTCCCTGAGCGCTGAACAGATCGGCGAATTCAAAGCCTTCGCCGAGCAACTGGCCGATGCCGCTGCGCTGGCGATCCAGCCGTACTTCCGCGCAAGCCTTGAGGTCGAGGACAAGGGCGGGCGCCTGTACGACCCGGTGACCGTGGCCGACAAGGCCGCCGAAGACGCCATGCGTGAGCTGATCCAGGCGCGCTATCCGGAGCACGGCATCCTCGGTGAAGAGGCCGGCGTCGCCGTGGGCAGCAGCCCGCTGACCTGGGTGCTCGACCCGATCGACGGCACCCGTGCGTTCATTACCGGCTTGCCGCTGTGGGGCACGTTGATTGCCCTGAACGATGGCACACGCCCGGTGGTGGGGGTGATGAACCAACCGTTCACCGGTGAACGCTTCGTCGGCACCCCACAAGGTGCATGGCGCAGCGGCACGCCGCTGAAGACCCGTGCCTGTGCCGACTTGGCCTCGGCCACGCTGATGTGCACCACGCCGGACATGTTCGACACCGCCGAGCGCAAGGCCGCATTCGAGGCTGTGGCCGGCAAGGCGCGGCTGATGCGTTACGGTGGTGATTGCTACGCCTACTGCATGCTGGCATCGGGTTTCGTCGACGTGATTGTCGAGGCGAGCCTGCAGCCGTATGACGTGCAGGCGCTGATGCCGATCATTGAAGGGGCGGGCGGGGTGATCACTGCCTGGGATGGCAGCAGCGCGCAGAATGGCGGTTGTGTAGTGGCCTGTGGTGACCCGGCGCTGCATGCGCAGGTGGTGGAGATGCTCCGCCACGCCATGTGATCCGGTCAGCGGACTGAGCGGCACTGCACTTTTTCCGATTCCCGGGCTCTATGCTTGGCCAGGCTGCGCCGATCCCCGGCGCGGCCGCCGATTCCGACCCGGTGCCGATGGTTGCAAGCAATCTCCGATTTTTCCTGCGTCTGCTGCTGGCAGGCGCTCTGCTAGGCCTGGCCGGCTGCAGCCAGCAGCAAGGCCACGAGATCGTCAGCCAGTTCGGCAATGGCAAGCCCGGCGAGCTGTTCCAGACCAGCGTCGACCGTATGGCCACCCTGGCCATGCGCGACAACTTGCAAAGCCTGTACCTGCTGATGAACAAGCTGTACCTGCGCAACCCCAACCAGTGGAAGATGTCCGGCTACCTCGACGCCGCCACTGCCGAACGGCAGACCCGCATCGCCATCGAACAGCGCCTACCCCTGGCGCAATTGGGCAACCGCCGCGACCTCGTGGCGCTGAGTTATGCCCTGAGCCCGGAGTTTCGTGGCGACCGGGTCGGCGCCTTCATCTACGCCATCGGCAGCATGTTGATCACCGCGCATGGCGGGCGTACCGAGTTCTACATGACCGACACCCTCGATCCGCTGTTCATCAACAACGCGGCACGCAATATCGAGAAGGCCACCTGGATGCTCAGCCAGCGCCAGGATGCCAACGGGGTGTTGCTGCTGTTTTCCAACGAAATTTCCGAAGAGGGCAGCAACCTGAGCTTCGCCGTGGAGTTCGGCAAGATCGTGTCGCGGCTGGATTTACTGGCGGAGCTGCTGGACGAGCGCTATCGGCGGATCGGCCTGAATTACGCGCAGAGCCTTTTGTTGATGAATTTCCTGCCGGTGCAGTGAGGCGCGCGCAACGGGTGCAGGAATAATTGGCCCGAAACAGGTTTCCGGCCAATTACGCCTGTGAGGCCAACAGGGTCCGCCTTGTTTTTACCCTTCGATATCGATGTTGCATGCGATAAAAAATCGATTTTGTTCGATAGTCGACCGGATAACACCAGCCGCGGTTCGTTATTCGCACACCCAATCCGAACATCGGATTGCCCAACCCCCGTCTTTTTCTTAGGGTGTCATCCATGCGCCAGTGGTCAGCTGCCAGCTATCCCCTGACCCCGGCCCGATAGAATGACCGTGAACGACCGCAACCACAGGCCCGCGGGCCAGTAGGGCGCGGCGCCCAGAACAATAACGATGCCGAGTGCCTAGCCTATGGAAAGCCGCCTGCTGAGCGAGCGAAGTAGCGTGTTTCATCACGCCGACCCTTATGCCGTGTCCGACTACGTGAACCAGCACGTCGGCCAGCACTGCATCGGCCTGTCACGCACCAGCCACCCGCAGGCCAGTCTCAGCCACCGTAAGTTCGCCGAACTCGACCTGTGCCGCATCAGCTACGGCGGCAGTGTGCGGGTCACCTCGCCGGCGCTGGAATCCATCTACCACTTGCAGGTCCTGCTCAACGGCAACTGCCTATGGCGCGGGCATCAGCGTGAGCACCACCTGGTGCCGGGCGAACTGCTGTTGATCAACCCGGACGATCCGGTCGACCTGACCTATTCCGAAGACTGCGAGAAATTCATCCTCAAAGTGCCGACCCGCATGCTCGACAGCATCTGCGACGAGCAACGCTGGCAACGGCCGGACGGCGGCGTACGGTTCTTGCGCAACCACTACCGGCTGGAAGAGCTGGATGGCTTCGTCAACTTGTTGGCCATGGTCTGCCACGAAGCCGAGGTCAGTGACTCGCTACCGCGAGTACAGGGGCACTACAGCCAGATCGTCGCCAGCAAGCTGATGACCCTGATGAGCACCAATATCCGCCGCGAAAGCCTGGGTACGCCAGGGGCGAGCCTGGAGCGGATCCTCGATTACATCGAGCGCAATCTCAAGCTTGAACTGTCTGCCGAGGCGTTGGCAGAACAGGCCTGCATGAGCGTGCGCTCGTTGTACGCCTTGTTCGACAGGCAGTTGGGCACATCACCCAAACAGTACGTGCGCCAGCGCAAGCTGCAGCGTGTGCATGCATGCCTTATTGACCGCACTTGTACCGTGCGCAGTGTGACCGAGCTAGCCATGGAGTATGGCTTCCTGCACTTGGGGCGTTTCTCCGAAATATACCGCCAGCGATATGGCGTGCCGCCCTCGCAGACATTGCGGCAGCGCCTGTAAATCTACGACCGGCCGCGCCTCGCGAAAACTGATATTTCTGCCAGTTGTACAGGACATGAGCGATTCCTATCGTGGGATGGCGGTTAACCCGGCAAACCAACGAGGAAGGAATCATGAGCGATCTAAATGATGCGTCCATGGACGATGCGGTCGAGGCCGTGTCCGAAGTTGATTATGTACTAGAGCAATTTGGCAGCTACTACCAGAAAAAGTACCCCGCAACGAAGGTGGACGACTTGGCGCCACCTTATGTGCTTGGCGCTGTTCACCCAGTGACGATCAACGACACGGCCATTGAAGACTTCGGTCTTAACGACGAGTGGGTTGCGAGCGAAGACGCTGAACTCAGCGTCATGGTCCGCCTGGGTAAACTGGTGGCCGCAGGCGACATACTCAGTTTGATGTGGGGGAACACTGCGATAGCCAGCGGTAGTGTTTCACAAGCTGAAGTGGCTCAGAAATACAAGACATTGCTGGTGAAAGGCAAAGATGTTCAAGAGGGTAGTAGCTTTCTCTACTATCGGTTGGTAAGGAAAGGCAAGTTAGTTGCGACCTCACCCATTGTCAGCACGTTGTTCATCAAGGGGCAGCCGGGTGTCAAAGGGGATGAAGGTATCGATGCCGAACTGGCCCCTCCGGTAATGACCAAGCCTGCCTCGGGTACGATCGGCCCGGCTGAGGCGAAAGCAGGGGTGATCGTTACGGTCCCAGCCTATTTGAACATGCGCGCGGGGGACCTCATTTATCTTTACTGGGGAAACCAGATCATTTCCCACGAGGTGACTGCCGGGCAAGTCGATAAACCCGTGGCGATTACCGTGCCTGAAACGACAATCAAGGCGGAAGGCGACAGCGACGAGTTGTTTGTGTACTACTTTGTAAAAGATCCCGTAGACAATGACTCGGAATGGTCTGACTGGCTCGAGGTAAGCGTCAAGCTTACGGCAGACGCGCTGGCGGCGCCCGAGGTATTGAACGAGGCGGGTGTGGTCATCAGCTCCGGTGAACTGAAGACTGCTGATGTCGTATCCGACCATGTCGTTATTCAGTTCCCTGGCAAATATCAGGTCGGGGACAGCCTGTTGCTGCACATGGTCGGCAAGACACATCAGGATCAGGTCACGGCCAAAACGTTCGGCCCGCTGACCGTGACAGACCCGAATAAACCTCAGCACATTCCTGTGCCCTTTGACGAGTGGTGGCCATTGGGAGGGGGTAGCGCCCAGCTGAGCTATACACTGACCTCCAGCACCGGGACGGCCAGCAAGTCGAAAAGTACCTATATCAACATCCTGGGCATGCCGTCGCTGTTGCCGACGCCGAGCATCTTCAAGGTAGAGGATTTTCGTGTCGACCCCGATCGTAGCTTTATCAATGTGCTGATTCCGGCGCTTGCCAATACCCTTTACAAAGACAAGGTACGCTTGTCCTACAAGGGCGTGAAATCAGATGGCAGTGCTTTTGAAATCCCCATCAAACCGGAAGAAGTCTCCGTCAAGCGTGCCGGAAAGGTATTCCCGTTCCGGCTCAAAGGAGAGACATTCGTAAAACCCTTTGAAGGCGGCTATGTCGATATTTCTTATACGATAGAGCGAGCCAATGGCGTATTCAAATCCGGAACGGTCAGGTATCAAATCGGTGAGCCGATTGCGAGCTTGCCGGCACCCATTCCAGAGTATGCACTGGTGAACAAGGTGCTGAATCCGGATGATGAAAAGTATGAGATGGGCATGGTCATCAAGGTGCCCAAAGAGGCCGAGCAGCCGCCTTGCGAGATCAAGCTCTTCTGGGAAACCTCAGAGGGTGAGTCGGGTTGGGACGTGCTTGATCTGGCTGAAGTCAGCAAGGATGGCATAGATTTCGAGGTGGAGCGCTCCGTCTTCGAACCGAAGGGCAACTCACCGGTGAAGATCAAGTTCTATTATCAGGTCATCCGGAAGGGCAAGCCGGTCGTGGCCTCGCAGCCGCTCGAGTTCACCGTGGCCACCACTGAGATGCAAAAAAACTTCATTGGTGAACCTAAGGTGGTCTCGGCGGTAGGAAATAAACTCAATCTGACGCCGATTGTCAATAATCAGTTTGTTGTGGAACTGGATAACCCGAGTCTGGCGCAGGGTGATGAGATCATCATTCGGGTGGGCAACTATCGGACAGGAAAAATACTACTGAAAAAGCCCGGCCCGCACTCTCAGGTGCTGCCATTGGATCATGTGTTGGCGCAAAACATGCAGTCGGTCCTTGACCCTGCCAATCACCCTCTGCTAGTGAGCTACGAACTTGTGCCTAATGGTACCAAAGTGCCTAAGGTCTCCCAGGCTGTGCCTCTGGTCTTACAAGGTGCAGTGACTCGGGAACGCTTTGCAGGCTTTCAGGGTCACCTGATAAACGATACGCTTGATTTGCCGGCACTGCGGATTGTCATGAAGAAAGGGCTCAACTCTGTGAATATGGCCTATGTTAGGGCGGGCACGCATGCTCAGGCATTGGTCGTTGGAGGCTATCACAAGACTCATGCGCGATTCGAGCTGCGAGGGCTGGCCAATAAAGTTGAATTCTACATGACGGGACATACCATTCGGAACAACGCTATTACTTTCTATACGGCGGCGGGTACACCGATAAAAACCATTTACACTCTGTTTAATCGTACGCCGGGGCGGGTGGGATATCAGCCCTATACTGAACGTGTCTCCTTCAGTACACCGAGCGCGGCGATCGCAGCATTCGAGTTCGTCGAGTCTTACGGTGACGCCAACCATTACATCTTTGATATCAGTTACCAACCGTTCTGACAGGCCTAGCTGGCTGCGCGTCTATCCTGTTCCTGTTTTTCACTGCGAAGTGCATAAACAGGAACAGGGCTTTTCAGGTCATCAGAATCAACCCGCGCACGCTACACCGTGTAGTGCTTGAGTTCCCGCGCAATCAGCATTCGTTGAATTTCGCTCGATCCTTCGTAAATCTGTGTAATCCGCGCATCCCGGTAATACCGCTCGACCGGGTAGTCCTCCAGATAGCCATACCCGCCATGCACTTGAATCGCCATCGAGCACACCCGCTCGGCCATTTCCGACGCGAACAGCTTGGCCTGCGAGGCCTCCGACAGGCACGGCTTGCCTGCGCTGCGCAGCCGGGCGGCATGCAGGATCAGCAAGCGTGCCGCATTCACCTGCACCTGCATGTCGGCCAGGAGGTTGGCGATGCTCTGGTGCTCGTTGATCGGCTTGCCGAACTGGATGCGGTCACGCGAGTACACTAGCGCCGCCTCGAACGCGGCACGGGCGATGCCCAGGGCCTGGGCGGCGATGCCGATGCGGCCGCCTTCGAGGTTGGACAGGGCAATGGCCAGGCCCTTGCCGCGCTCGCCGAGGAGGTTGGCCGCCGGGATGCGGCAGTTGTCGAAGGTCACCGCGCAAGTGTCGGAGGCGCGGATGCCCATCTTGTGCTCGCTGCGGTCGACCTTGAAGCCTGGGTTGTCGGTGGGTACCAGGAAGGCTGAAAGGCCTTTCTTGCCGAGCTCCGGATCGGTCACCGCGAAGACGATGGCCAGGCCTGCACGGCGGGCGTTGCTGACGAATTGCTTGGACCCGTTGATGACCCACTCGCCATTGACCAGCTCGGCGCGGGTGCGCAGGTTGTGTGCTTCGGAGCCGGCCTGGGGCTCGGTCAGGCAGAAGCAGCCGATGACTTCGCCAGCGGCCAGGCGCGGCAACCAGGCCTGTTGCTGCTCAGCCGTGCCGTAGGCGAGCAGGGGGCCGCAGCCGACCGAGTTGTGGATGCTCATCATCGCGCCAGTGGCGCCACAGCCTGCGGCGATTTCCTCGACTGCCAGGGCGTAGGCGACGTAGTCGGTGTAGCTGCCGCCGAACGCCTCGGGCACGACCATGCCCAGCAGGCCCAGCTCGCCCATCTTGCGCACCACGCCATCGTCGATCCAGCCGGCCTTTTCCCAGGCCTGGGCATGCGGCGCGATCTCGCCACGGGCGAAGTCCCGGGCCATGTCGCGGATCATGATCTGTTCTTCGTTCAGTTCCAGGTCTTGCATCTGTGTACTCCCGGGCTCACAGGCCTTCGAAGAATTGGTCGACCCGCTGGCGCGTCAACCCGGCCAGGGTTGGCGGGTTCCAGCGCGGCTGCTTGTCCTTGTCGATGATCAGGGCACGCACGCCCTCGATGATGTCGCCGTACTGGAACCACTGGCGGTCGATGTGCAGTTCCATGGCGAAGCAGTCTTCCAGTGCCAGGTGGCGACCGCGGCGCAGCATCTCCAGGGTAACCGCCATGGCCAGAGGCGAGCGGCTTTCCAGCTGTTCGGCGGTGGCCAACGCCCATGGGTGGCTGTCGCCGATGCGCACCGCACGCAGTTGTTCGATGATCGCCGGCAGGTCGGGCTGGGCGAAGAAATGGTCGATGGCCGGGCGCAGTTTTTCCAGCGGCGCATCGCCCAGCACCTGGCTGCCGAGCTTGGCCAGCAGGTTCTGCAGGTCCTTGAGCGGGTGAGCGCCAAAGCGCAGGGTATCCAGCCCTTGATCCAGGGCTGCGAGTCTGTCGCTGCTCAGGTACCAGTCGGCCAGCCCGCAGTACAGGGCATCGGCGGCCTGGACCTGAGCGCCGCTGACGCCCAGGTAGGTGCCCAGTTCGCCCGGGATGCGCGACAGGAAGTAGCTGCCACCGACATCCGGGAAGTAGCCGATGCCGACCTCCGGCATGCCCAGCCGGCTGCGTTCAGTGACGATCCGCAGGTCGCAGCCTTGGGCCAGGCCCATGCCGCCGCCGAGGGTAAAGCCGTCCATCAGCACCAGCACCGGCTTGCGGTAGCGGTGGATGGCCAGGTCCAGGGCGTATTCCTCGACGAAGAAGTCTTCGTGCAGGGTATCGCCGGCCTTGTAGCTGTCGTGCAGCGAGCGGATATCGCCACCGGCGCAGAAGCCCTTGGGGCCTTCGCCGCGCAGCACCACGGCCTGCACCTGAGGGTCGTCGGCCCATTGGTCGAAGTGCTGGCGCAGGCTGCGCACCATGTCCAGGGTCAGGGCGTTGAGACCGGCTGGGCGGTTGAGGGTGAGGTGGCCAATCTGGTTGCGGACCTCGGCCAGTACATGAGCCGTTGCCGAGGTATGAGCGTGCGCGGTCATCGCGTTCTCCCTGCTTTGTTATTGATTTTCCAAATGAAGTCTGGAGTGCGCTGGAGGATCGCTGGATCCTGGCATGCGAATTTGCCTTGTACAATCGACAAATCTGCAGGGGCATCGTGCGTTTTTGCCGTAGGGAGCGCACCCTCCGTTTGTGCATGGCCACTCTAGCAAAGGTATCGCCGGAGGCCATAACCGCGAGATCATTACCCTGGCCGTAACGATCAGCGCCCCACCTTGATTGATCACGCCTTCCTGCTCGCCCTAAGGTGCCTACACGACAGCGAACCCGTGGAGTCACCCAATGACCGTAACGAAGAATCCACCGCCGCAATGGTCCAGGCGACGCGCCGAGAAGCAGCGCCGCCTGGACCGCGTCCGTCACCTGGCCGACGGTGTGGTGCTGCCCACCGCGCGGATCGTCGAAGCCCTGGAGCTGCTGATCGCCCCCGGCGACCGCGTGGTGCTCGAAGGCAACAACCAGAAGCAGGCCGACTTCCTCTCGCGTTCGCTGGCCAAGGCCGACCCTGGGCGCCTGCATGACCTGCACATGATCATGCCCAGCGTCAGCCGCGCCGAGCACCTGGACCTGTTCGAGCGTGGTATCGCACGCAAGCTCGACTTTTCCTTCGCCGGCCCGCAGAGCCTGCGCATCGGCCAGCTGCTGGAAGATGGCCTGCTCGAAGTCGGTGCCATCCACACCTATATCGAACTGTATTCACGGCTACTGGTCGACCTGATCCCCAATGTCACCCTGGTCGCCGGCTTCATGGCCGACCGCGACGGCAACCTGTACACCGGTCCCAGCACCGAGGACACCCCGGCATTGGTCGAGCCTGCCGCCTTCAGCGACGGCCTGGTGATCGCCCAGGTCAACCAGCTGGTGGACCGTGTCGACGACCTGCCGCGGGTGGACATCCCGGCGTCCTGGGTCGACTTCGTGGTGGTCGCCGACCAGCCGTTCTACATCGAACCGCTGTTCACCCGCGACCCGCGCCACATCAAGCCGGTGCACGTGCTGATGGCGATGATGGCGATCCGTGGGATCTACGAGAAACACCAGGTGCAATCGCTGAACCATGGCATCGGCTTCAACACCGCCGCGATCGAACTGATCCTGCCAACCTACGGCGAATCGCTGGGCCTGAAGGGCAAGATCTGTCGCAACTGGACGCTCAACCCGCACCCGACCCTGATCCCCGCCATCGAGACCGGCTGGGTCGAGAGCGTGCACTGCTTCGGTACCGAGCTGGGCATGGAGGACTACATCGCCCAGCGCCCGGACGTGTTCTTCACCGGCCGCGATGGTTCGCTGCGCTCCAACCGGATGATGTGCCAGCTGGCCGGGCAATACGCGGTCGACCTGTTCATCGGTGCCACCTTGCAGGTCGATGGTGACGGCCATTCCTCGACCGTCACCCGTGGCCGCCTGGCCGGCTTCGGCGGGGCGCCGAACATGGGGCACGACCCTCGCGGGCGGCGCCATGCGACCCCGGCCTGGCTCGACATGACCGTGCCCGAGACCCTGCTCGAACGCGGCCGCAAGCTGGTGGTGCAGATGGTCGAGACCTACCAGGAAGGTGGCAAACCGACCTTCGTCGAAACGCTCGACGCGGTGGACGTGGCGAAGAAAGCCGGCATGCCTCTGGCACCGGTGATGATCTACGGCGACGACGTCACCCACCTGCTCACCGAGGAAGGCATCGCCTACCTGTACAAGGCGCGCAGCCTGGAAGAGCGCCAGCAGATGATCGCCGCCGTGGCCGGGGTCACCGTCATCGGTCTGCGCCACGACCCCAAGGACACCCTGCGCCTGCGTCAGCAAGGCCTGATCGCCTTGCCCGAGGACCTCGGCATCCGCCGCACCGACGCCAGCCGCGAGTTGCTCGCCGCGCGCAGCATCGCCGACCTGGTCGAGTGGTCTGGCGGCCTCTACAACCCGCCCGCAAGGTTCAGGAGCTGGTAAATGATGGCATACGCGATCCCTGTAGGAGCGGCTTCAGCCGCGAAGAGGCCGGACCTGCAAACCGATAGCGCCCAGGCCGACCGACTTGCCGACCTCGCCGTCGAGGCCCTCATCGACGAAGCCGACCTGTCGCCAAAACCCGGCCTGGTCGACCGCCGCAGCAATGGCGCCCACGCCGACATGACCCTGGCCCTGATGCACGCCTCGGCACTGGCCCTGTGGTCCTGCCTGCGGCAGATGGCCGAAGCCGCGCAAGCCCATGGCGAAATCGGCCAACCGCTGCGCGCCGAACTGGGCCGTATCGGCCGCGCAGGCGAACAGGCCATGCTCGCCACCACAGGCGGCATCAATACCCACCGCGGCGCAATCTGGGCCCTTGGCCTGCTGGTCGCCGCACAAGCGCTCGATGCCAAGGCCGGCCCCCAGGCAGTTGCCGCCCGCGCCGGGCGCATCGCCCTGATCGACGACCCGGCCGCTATCGCACAAGACAGCCACGGCATCCAGGTGCGCCACCGCTACGGCGCCGGAGGGGCCCGCGAACAGGCCCAACAAGGCTTCCCCGCCGTGCTCGAACATGGCCTGCCACAACTGCGCCGCAGCCGCGCCGCGGGCGCCAGCGAAAGCCAGGCTCGGCTGGATGCCTTGCTGGCGATCATGGCCGCACTCAGTGACACCTGTGTGCTCTGGCGCGCCGGCCCGCAAGGCCTGCAAACCATGCAAGCGGGTGCCCGCGCGGTGCTCGATGCCGGCGGCTGCGCCAGCCTCGATGGCCGCCGTGAGCTGCGCCTGCTGGATGCGCAACTGCTGCAACTGAACGCCTCACCGGGCGGCGCCGCCGATCTGTTGGCCGCCTGTCTGTTCCTCGACAAAGCCGGGAGCCTGTGACATGGAAACCCTGAACTTTCAATTCCCTGCCGCCGAGCCTGGCCGCGGCCGCACCCAGGTCGGCTGCGTCAGTTCTGGCGACCTGGAGGTGCTGATCGAGCCCGGCAGTGCCGGCCGCCTGGAGATCCAGGTGGTCACCTCGGTCAACGGCAGCAGCGCCCGCTGGAGCCAGCTGTTTCAGCGCCTGTTCGACGGCCGCACGCTACCTGCCGTGAAGATCGACATCCACGACTTCGGCGCCACCCCTGGCGTGGTGCGCCTGCGCCTGGAGCAAGGTTTCGAGGAGATTGCCCATGACTGACACCGCCCGTCTGCTGCAAAGCCGCAGCTTCGTCGAGCTGGGCGCTCGCCAGCGCGCTCGCGCCTTGCTCGACCCTGGCAGCTTCCGCGAACTGCTCGGCCCGTTCGACCGCCTGATGTCGCCATGGCTGCCGCGCCAAGGCATCGTGCCCCAGGCCGATGACGGCGTGGTCATCGCCAAGGGCCGGCTCAATGGCCGCCAAACCGTGCTCGCCGCCATCGAAGGTGCCTTCCAGGGCGGCAGCATGGGCGAAGTGGGTGGCGCCAAGATTGCCGGCGCCCTGGAGCTGGCCATCGAGGACAACCGCAACGGCATCCCCACCTGCGCCGTACTGTTACTGGAAACCGGCGGCGTACGCCTGCAAGAAGCCAACCTCGGCCTGGCAGCGATTGCCGAGATCCAGGCGGCAATGGTCGAACTGCGCGCCCATCAACCGGTGATCGGCTTGATCGCAGGCTCGGTGGGTTGCTTCGGTGGCATGTCCATCGCGGCCGGGCTGTGCAGCCACCTGCTGGTCACCCGCGAGGCGCGGTTGGGCCTCAATGGCCCGCAAGTGATCGAGCAGGAAGCCGGTATCGCCGAGTACGACGCCAAGGATCGCCCATTCATCTGGAGCCTGACCGGTGGCGAACAGCGGTACGCCAGCGGCCTGGTGGACGCTTTTGTTGCAGACGACGTCGATAGCCTGCGCCAGCAACTGCTGCACCTGCTGGACGCGCCGTCGGCCGACCGCGCCGGCCGCCACGCCTGGTACCTGGAGCGCCTGGCCAGCCTGGGCGCCGACTGCCCGCAACTGGACGCCGCTGCCGTGCGTGCCCTCTACCAAGGAGATGCTCCATGAACCGTGCCCTGAACTGGCTGCCCGGCCTGGCCGCTGGCGAACCGCTGGCAGGCTATCCCGCCTCGTTGCGGGTGGTCGATGGTGAACTGGATAACCGCCTGGCGCGCTTCATTGCGGTAGTGCCGGATGCGCACAACCCGTTGCCAAGGGCGCGTGCGGGCGAAGTCGGCCTGCTTGAAGGCTGGGGCCTGGCCAAGGCCGTCAGCGATGCGGTCGAGCTGGACCGCGAGGGCGAAAAGCGCGTCATCGTGGCCGTCATCGATGTGCCCAGCCAGGCCTATGGCCGACGCGAGGAAGCCTTGGGGATTCACCAGGCATTGGCTGGCGCGGTGCAGGCTTACGCGCAAGCGCGCCTGGCGGGGCACCCGGTGATTGGCCTGCTGGTCGGCAAGGCCATGTCCGGTGCCTTCCTGGCCCACGGCTACCAGGCGCAACGGCTGATCGCCCTGGATGACAGCGGGGTGATGGTGCATGCCATGGGCAAGGCGGCAGCAGCGCGCATTACCCTGCGCAGTGTCGAGCAACTGGAGGCGCTGGCCGCCGAGGTGCCGCCGATGGCCTATGACCTTGCCAGCTATGCCTCGCTGGGCTTGCTATGGCGGCGCCTGCAGGTCGCCAGTGCCGAGGCGCCGAGTGCCGCCGACATTGCCCAGGTGCGTGCCTGCCTGGCCGACGCCGTGCGTGATATCGGCCATGAGACTGACCTGGCATCGCGGTTGAACGGTGAAAACCGCAGTGCCTCGCGCGAGGTGCGCACACGCCTGCGCAGCCAGTGGCAGGAGGCCTGAGATGAACGCGCCACAGCCACATGACCTGCTCTGGGGCATGCCCGCAGCCGACCTGCCTGGCGACGCGCCTGCCTGGGCCGTGCAGGCACTGGCCGCCGGGCAGCCGGTGGTGGTACGGCGTGCCGCCTGCGCCAGTGGCTGGGTGGCCGTGGGCGTGCGCGGGCAGGGCCGTGAGCAGCGCCTGGGTGTGCTGATGCGTGTGTGCGATATCCAGCGGCAAACAAGCCCCGAGGCGTTGCGCGGCGCCGGTGAGGGGGCCTGGCCAGCCGTGCGCGCGCTGGCCTCGGTGGCGCCGGTGCTCGATGCCAGCGGGCTGGCCTGGGGGCCGACCGGGGGCGTCGGTTACCAGCTGGCCACCGGCTGCAACGTCGTGCATGGCGCCAGTGACCTCGATCTGCTGGTGCGTACGCCGCAGCGCATGACCCGGGCGCAGGCGCGCGAACTGCTCGACATGCTCGATTGCGGCCCATGCCGCATCGACGTGCAACTGGAGACGCCGGCGGGTGCGGTAGCCTTGCGTGAATGGGCCGGCATGGCGCGCCGGGTGTTGCTCAAATCGTGCCATGGCGCATGCCTGGTAGCGGACCCCTGGCATGCGCTGGAGTATGCGGCGTGAGCAGCCTGTTTGCCTTCCCTGGCCAGGGTGCGCAACAGGCAGGCATGCTGGAGCGCTTGCCCGAGGGCGCCACGCCGTTACTGGAAGAGGCCAGTGATGCGCTGGGCGAGCAGGTTTCGGCCCTCGACAGTAAGCAGGCGTTGCAGTCGACCCGCGCCGTGCAGTTGTGCCTGCTGCTGGCCGGGGTGGCCTGGGCAGGCTGGTTGCTGCAGCGCAGCCCGGCACCGGGCTATGTTGCCGGCCTGTCCATCGGCGCTTATCCCGCCGCCGTGACCGCCGGGGCGCTGGCGTTCGCCGATGCAGTGCGCCTGGTGGCCCTGCGGGGTGAACTGATGCAGCGGGCCTATCCGCAGGGCTACGGCATGACCGCCCTCAGCGGCCTCGACTTGAGCAGTGTCGAAGGCTTGCTGGCCGAGGTGGGCGGTGAGGTGTACCTGGCCAACCTCAACAGCGACAACCAGATCGTCATCGCTGGCAGCGACAGCGCCATGGCCGAGGTCGCTGCCAGGGCTCGCCAGCGTGGTCAGGGCGTAGCCCGCCGCCTGGCGGTGAGCGTGCCATCCCACTGCGCGTTGCTCGACGGCCCGGCCGCCGAGCTGGCAGCTGCCTTTGCCAGCGTCGAGCTGCGTCGCCCGCGCATCACGTACCTGAGCGGCAGCAGTGCGCGGCCGATCTTCGATCCACAACGCCTGCGCGATGACCTGGCCGGCAACATGGCCCGGCTGGTCGACTGGCGTGCTACGTTGCGCAACGCCTATGAACGCGGCGTGCGCCTGCAGGTGGAGATGCCGCCGGGCAGCGTGCTCAGCGGCCTGGCCCGCCCGGTGTTCGAACAGGGCAGGGTGGTTGCCCTCGACGCCACCCGTTGGGATACCGTCGACGCGCTGTTGCGCCAGGAGGTGGCCGACAACCGATGACGGCGCCGTAACTCGAAGAACAACAACAAGCAACTTCGACTCAAGCTGAGGACAACAACAATGATCATCTATGGTGTGGCTCTGCTGGCGGTATGCACGCTGGCTGGCGTTATCGTCGGCGACTTCCTGGGCGTGCTGCTGGGCGTCAAATCCAATGTGGGCGGGGTCGGCATCGCCATGATCCTGCTGATCTGCGCGCGGCTGTACATGCACCGCAATGGCGGCATGAGCAAGGAGTGCGAGTTCGGTGTCGGCTTCTGGGGCGCCCTGTACATCCCGGTGGTGGTGGCCATGGCCGCCCAGCAGAACGTGGTTACCGCCCTGCACGGCGGGCCGGTGGCGCTGCTGGCGGCGATCGGTGCGGTGCTGGTGTGCGGGCTGACCATTGCCGTGATCAGCCGCAGCCATCGCGGCGAACCCTTGCCGGCGCCTGAAGCGCCTGAAATTGCAAATGCGCAGGTCGCCCCTGCCGGAGGGCGCTGATCATGTGGCCGATCATTGACAATGCCCTGGAGCACAACGGCCTGATCACGGCCTTTGCGGTGGTTGGCGGGATCATGTGGTTGTCGGTGCTGCTGTCGAAGTACCTGACGTTTGGCCGGGTGCATGGCTCGGCAATCGCCATCGTCATCGGCCTGGTGCTGGCCTGGGTTGGCGGTACCCTGACCGGCGGTCAGAAAGGCCTGGCCGACATGGCGCTGTTTTCCGGTATCGGCCTGATGGGCGGGGCCATGCTGCGCGACTTCGCCATCGTTGCCACGGCCTTCGAGGTGCAGGCCACCGAGGCGCGCAAGGCCGGGTTGATTGGTGCGGTGTCGTTGCTGCTGGGTACGGTGCTGCCATTTATCGTGGGTTGCGCGGTGGCCTATGCCTTTGGCTACCGGGATGCGGTGAGCATGACCACTATCGGCGCCGGGGCGGTGACCTATATCGTCGGGCCGGTGACCGGGGCGGCGCTGGGGGCGAGTTCGGATGTGGTGGCGCTGTCGATTGCCACCGGGTTGATCAAGGCGATCCTGGTGATGGTGTTCACGCCGGTGTCGGCGCGGTTGCTGGCGCTGGACAACCCGCGCTCGGCAATGGTGTTTGGTGGGTTGGCGGGGACTGTGTCGGGGGTGACCGCCGGGTTGGCGGCTACGGATCGTCGGCTGGTGCCTTACGGTGCACTGACCGCTACTTTCCATACTGGGTTGGGGTGTCTCATGGGACCTTCAGTGCTGTATTTCTGTGTCAGGGGATTGGTTGGCTAGTACTGGTCTCTTCGCGGCTAAAACCGCTCCAACAGGTACCGCGTTGCCCTCGGTGCAGAGGGTATCCCTGCAGGAGCGGCCTTAGCCGCGAATGGCCCAGCTCAATTGTCCCGGCTGTACATCCGGCATTCAGCCAGCAAAGCCAACAAATTCGGCTCCCGCTCCCGGGACTTGAGAAACACCACCCCGATATGCTGCTGTAACCGGTACCTCGCCTGCAGCGCAATCAGCTTCACGCGGTTCTCGTATACCGCTGCGATGCGCCCTGGCAGCAGGGCGAACCCCACGCCCGAGCTGACCATGCTCAGCAGGGTGAAGATGTCATTCACCTGCATCGCCACCTTCGGCTCGAACCCCGCCTGCTGGAACACCCGGGCGCCATCGCGGTGAGTGGCGAAACCCTGGGTCAGGGTGATGAAGGTGGAGTCGGCCAGGTCCGCCAGGTCCACTTCCTGTTGCTCGGCGAACGGTGAATCGGTGGGCACGGCCAGGAAGATATCGTCGGAGAACAGTGGCAACTGTTCGCAGGCCGTGTCTGCTGCGCTTTCGTCCAGTGACACCAGAATGGCTTCCAGCTCGTGGTTCTTCAGGCGTTGCAGCAAGTCGACGTTCGAGCCCAGGGTCAGGTCGATGTTCAGCTCGCTGCGCCGCAGTTTCAGGCCCATCACCAGCTTCGGCACGGTCTTGACGGTCAGCGAGTACAGCGCGCCGAGGCGGAAGCGCTCGGCATAGAAACCGGCGGCCTCGCGGGTCTGGCGGACCATCTGTTCGGCGTCCTGGATCAGTTGGCGGGCTTTCTTCTCCAGCACGTAGGCGCTTTCCAGCGGAATCAGCTGGCGGCCTTCGTGCTTGAACAGCGGGCAGCGCAACGCGCTTTCCAGGGAGTGGATGGCGCGGTGCACGCTGACCGCGCTGGTGGACAGCTCGGCGGCGGCGCGGCCGAGGTTGCCACTGCGCATGAAGGCGAGGAAGGTCTCGAGCTTTTTCAGGGTCAGTTCTTCGTCGATCAGCATGCACGCGCGCCAGAGTGAAGGGAGCCGCTGATCATGCCACAGCCGCAAGCCTCATGGCGGCGTCAGGTTGCCAGCCAGCAAGCGTGCCCGGCGCAGTTGCGCAAGGTTGCGCGAGCCGGTACAGAAGCAGGCGATGCGCAACTGGCGCAGCACGATCTCGAAATGTTCCACCACGGCCTGGGTCGAGATCACGGCGGCACTGAGGACATTGGCAGCCTGGCCTACCAGGTCGGCGCCGAGGCGGATGGCCTTGGCGGCATCGACGCCGTTGGCCACGCCACCGGAGGCGATCAGGCCGATTTCCGGCACGGCGCGGCGCACCGCCAGCAGGCAGTGCGCGGTCGGGATGCCCCAGCCGGCAAACGCCAGGGCGACCTCGCGCTCAGCGGCATTGCCGGCACGTTCGGCCTCCACGGCTGCCCAGCTGGTTCCGCCGGCACCGGCCACGTCGACCATGGCAACGCCTGCATCGCAGAGCAGGCGCGCCACCCGGGGGGAAATGCCTGCACCGACTTCCTTGACGATCACCGGCGTTGGCAGCTGGCGGGTCAGGGTTTCGATGCGTTGCAGCACTCCGCGCCAGTCACGGTCGCCCTCTGGCTGTACGGCTTCCTGCAGGGGGTTCAGGTGAATGATCAGGGCATTGGCCTGCAAGGTGTCGACGGCACGGCGTGCCAGGTCCAGGCCGTCGGCCTCACGCAGCTGGGCAGCGCCGAGGTTGGCCAGTAGCGGTACATCGGGTGCCAGGTGGCGCAGCTCGCCGGTCAAGCCCTGGTCCTGGCCACTGCGCAGGCTGACGCGCTGCGAGCCAACGCCCATGGCGATGCCCAGTGCCTGGGCGGCTTCGGCGAGATGGTGATTGATGAAGCGCGCACGTTCGGCACCGCCGGTCATGGAACTGATCAACAGCGGGGCGCCTAGTGCACAGCCGAACAGCTCGGTGCTCAGGTCGACGTCGTCCAGGGCCATTTCCGGCAATGCGCAGTGTTCGAAGCGCACTGACGACCAGCCGGGGTCTGCGCCAAGGGGGTTGTTGCCGGCGGCCAGGACGATATCCAGGTGATCGTCCTTGCGTTGGCTCAGTGGGTTTTTCTTCATGCCGGCTCCAATTTGAAGGGGCAGCAATTGTACAACGCTGTTGGTCTTGTATAGCTAAGTTGAAGATGGGTACAGCATCAGGCAGCAGCCCATGTTGCTGGTTCCTTTGGGGGAGGGTGCGTGAGGGTTGCGTAGAGGTCTCAGACAGGCACCTTGTAGCCCTGATGCAACCCCGATGCACCAGCAGCTTCATATCTTGAAATGGTTCAACAGATCATCCATCACTGAAATGGCTAGCCTTCCAACAGTCGTGTTTGCTCAAGGATGAACACATGCCAACCCCACAAAGCTGCTTGCTCCGCCGCGGCCGCTGCTCTGAACCCGGCAGGGTCTATTTACTTACTTCCAGCACTGACCATCGCAGGCCTTTGTTCCAAGATTTCCATTCTGCCAGGCTGGTGATCAGGTACTTTCGCCAAGCCGATCAGGAAGACAATTGCCGAACCCTTGCCTGGGTAGTGATGCCTGACCATGTACATTGGTTGATCGAGCTGAAAGAAGTGACGCTCGGCGAATTGATGCGTCGCTTCAAGTCTCGATCCAGCCATGCACTGCGAAAGGCCGGTGCGCGAGCCTCTACAATCTGGCAAAACGGCTATCACGATCGCGCCTTGCGACGGGATGAAGATGTGGTGAAGGTTGCCCGCTACATCGTTTACAACCCGGTAAGAACAGGGTTGGTGAGCAGGATAGGCGACTACCCGCACTGGGATGCTGTCTGGGTGTGAGGGAGGGTGGGGCTGGTAGGGGCATGCCTTTAGACATTGTTAGGGCTGACAGGTGCTTGCCGCTGAATAGGGTCAAGGCTGACAGGTGCTTGTCTCTTAATAGAATCAAGGCTGACAGGTGCTTGTCTATAGCTCTTCAGCGCCTATGAGATCGAGCGCCGCCCGCGCGGCGCATCGCGGGCAAGCCCGCTCCCACATCTGTTTCGGGCCAGTTACTCCTGTCCCGCCAACAGGATCCGCCTTGGTGCAAGACTGAAAATCGATGAAAAGCAGTGGCGCCCACTTCGATATCGAAGGGAGCAAACAAGGCGGTCCCTGTTGGCTTCATAGGAGAGATTGGCCCGAAACAGATGTGGGAGCGGGCTTGCCCGCGATGCGCCGCGCGGGCGGCGCTCGATCTCATAGGCGCTGAAGAGCTATATACAAGCACCTGTCAGCCCTGACGCTATTCAGAGGCAGGCACCTGTCAGCCCCCCCACAATCGCACTAGCTCACCCCGAAGGGTGATGGCCTGCACCACGGCCCCATGCAAGAATCCCAACCACAACAACCCCGGCATGGGACCACGACAATGAGCAAAGACCGGCTGAAATCGCCCGACTGGTACGTGCAGATGGCCCGTGTCGTCGACGCCCAGGGCTCGCCGGGCTTCGTCGAGGCACTGTTCGCTGCGCTCAAGCTGATTGCCCCGTGCCAGGCCATCACCGTGTTCCTCTACCCGCGCAAAGGCCTGCCCTCGGCATTGTTCGAAAAGGACGAGGAAGGTCCGTGGCTACCGGAAGGCAACATCCACAAGTACCTCGAAGGCTACTACTTGCTATGCCCGTTCTACCGGGCCTGCATGGACGGCATCGGCCCCGGTTGCTACCGCCTCAGTGACGTCGCCCCTGACCACTTCAAGCGCAGCGAGTACTACCTGGCGTTCTACCAGCACGCCCACCTGGAAGACGAACTCAACTTCATCGTCCCCCTCGACGAGCACCTGACCATCGCCGTGGCCCTGGCCAGCACCCGCCGCCTGGACCGCCAGCAGGTCAATGACCTCAAGTGCGTGGCGCCGTGGGTCGTGGCAACGGTGCGGCGGCAGTGGAGCCACCTCGATGTCGACGCCTTGGGCGGGCGTTTCGAGAGCGCCTTGGGCCGGCAGATCAACGCCGCGCTGAACAACTTCGGCTGCTCGCTGCTCACCGAACGCGAGTGCCGCATCGCCCAGTACCTGCTGCGCGGCCACTCGACCCGGTCCCTGGCCGAGCGCCTGGGGATCAGCGAGGACACGGTGAAGACCCACCGCAAGAACCTCTACACCAAGCTCGATATCGCCAAGCAGTCCGAGCTGTTTTCGCTGTTCATCGACTCGCTGGCCCAGGCCCAGGAGGGCCTGAGCAAGGACCCGCTGGAAAGCTACCTGCGAAGGCGCTGAACGCGCCGTTTCACCCCACCCGATTTTTACTGTCAGCGGTCTGGCAGGGCCAACTGCACGCCGCGTCTTACCCTGGAGAACAACAATGAACGCACCGTTCCAAGCCAAGCTGCACGCCCAGCGCGATACCCGTGACTACCAGGCCGGCGACGCCGCCCACCACATCCACGCGTTCCTCGACCAGAAGGCGCTGAACGCCGAGGGGCCGCGGGTGATGGTCGGCGGCGAGCGCCTGCACCTGTGGGACAGCGACGGCAAGCGCTACCTGGACGGCATGTCGGGCCTGTGGTGCACCCAGCTCGGCTATGGCCGCAAGGACCTCACCGCCGCTGCCGCCGCGCAGATGGACCAGCTGGCCTACTACAACATGTTCTTCCACACCACCCACCCGGCGGTGATCGAGCTGTCCGAGCTGCTGTTCAGCCTGCTGCCGGGCCACTACAGCCACGCCATCTACACCAACTCCGGGTCCGAGGCCAACGAGGTACTGATCCGCACCGTGCGTCGTTACTGGCAGGTGGTCGGCCAGCCGAGCAAGAAGATCATGATCGGCCGCTGGAACGGTTACCACGGCTCGACCCTGGCCGCCACCGCGCTGGGCGGCATGAAGTTCATGCACGAAATGGGTGGCATGATCCCGGATGTCGCGCACATCGACGAGCCGTACTGGTATGCCGCCGGTGGTGACCTGACCCCGGCCGAGTTCGGCCGCCGCTGCGCCCTGCAACTGGAAGAGAAGATTCTGGAACTGGGCGCCGAGAACGTCGCCGGCTTCATCGCCGAGCCGTTCCAGGGCGCCGGCGGCATGATCTTCCCGCCGGAAAGCTACTGGCCGGAAATCCAGCGCATCTGCCGCCAGTACGATGTGCTGCTGTGCGCCGACGAAGTCATCGGTGGCTTTGGCCGCACCGGTGAGTGGTTTGCTCACGAATACTTCGGCTTCGAGCCGGACACCTTGTCGATTGCGAAGGGCCTGACTTCGGGTTACGTGCCGATGGGGGGCCTGGTGCTGAGCAAGCGGATTGCCGAGGCATTGGTCGAGCGTGGCGGCGTGTTCGCCCATGGCCTGACCTATTCCGGGCACCCGGTGGCGGCGGCGGTGGCCATTGCCAACCTCAAGGCGCTGCGCGATGAAGGCATCGTGCGCCAGGTCAAGGAAGACACCGGGCCGTACCTGCAACGCATCCTGCGCGAGGTGTTCGCCAACCATCCGTTGATTGGCCAGGTGCAAGGTGCAGGCCTGGTGGCGGCGCTACAATTTGCCGAGGACAAGGGCAGCCGCAAGCGTTATGCCAATGAGAACGACCTGGCCTGGCAGTGCCGTACTTATGGCTTCGAGGAAGGGGTGATCATCCGTTCGACCTTGGGCCGGATGATCATGGCGCCGGCCCTGGTGGCCAACCACAGCGAGCTGGATGAGCTGGTGGAGAAGACCCGGATTGCGGTGGATCGCACCGCGCGCGGGTTGGGCATTCTGTAAGTATCAAAAAGCGGGGCTGCAAAGCAGCCCCCATGTCTTCAATGCATCCCGCGTGGAATGGTCTTGAGCAGGTCTTCCGGGCTGATGTGCCCCACCACCTGAGCCACCGCGCTACCTGGGGTCGGCAGGTCGATGATGTGGTTCTTCATCTTGCCGATCACATGCATCTCGCACGGCTTGCAGTCGAACTTCAGGGTCAGCACTTCATCGCCCTGGATCAACTGCATCGGCGCTACCTTGGTACGCACGCCGGTGACGCCCTTGGCCTGTTTGGGGCACAGGTTGAACGAGAAGCGCAGGCAGTGCTTGGTGATCATCACCGGCACTTCGCCGTGTTCCTCATGGGCTTCGTACGCCGCATCGATCAACTGCACGCCATGGCGGTGATAGAAGTCACGGGCCTTCTGGTTGTAGACGTTGGCCAGGAACGACAGGTGCGACTCCGGGTACACCGGTGGCGGCGTGGTCTCGGCCTTGCGCCCGCCACGTGGGTGCGCCTTCACCCGGGCCTCGGTCAGCGCCTCGATGGCTTCACGGCGCAGGGCCTTGAGCTGCGAGTTGGGGATGAAGAACGCCTGCGGTGCATCCAGCTCGATGCGGTTGGCGTGGTACATCGTGGTGCCCAGCTGGCCGAGCAGGTCGTGCAACTGGTCCAGGGCCTGCTGCGGCTTGTTGGCAGCACCAAACGGGCCATCCAGCGCCACTTGCACGCTGACGCCTTCTTCACTGCTGACGGTCAGCATCAGCCGCTGCTCGCGCAGCACCGCGTGCCATTCCACGCCAACCCGGCGCTCGGCCGAGGTGCGTAGCAGGGCCTGCTGCCAGTTGTGGTCGAGGTTACGCGACAGCGGGTGGTTCGGCCGCAGCTTGTGCAGGCCTTCCGGCATCTCGTTAGGCTCGACGCGATAGCGGTAGCGCTTGTGGCCGTCTTCCTCGAACTCGCCACGCGGCTCGGCGATGTTGGCACGGAAGCCCACCACCTCGCGCTTGACCAGCACGTTGAGACCGTCGCCGTTGGTCAGCGGCACGTCGGTGACCACCTGCAGGTCACGCTTGCCGACTTTCTCTACCACGCCGACCGCAAGGCCGGTGAAGGTTGGCGAATCGAAGGCACCGATGTCGACCTTGCGCTCGGTGACGAAGTAGTCGGTGCTGCCGCGGTGGAAGGTCTTGTCCGGGTCGGGCAGGAAGAAGTGCTCGGTACGGCCACTGGAGGCGCGGGCCAGTTCCGGGCGGCCTTCGAGGATGGCGTCGAGTTGCTTGCGGTAGTGGGCGGTGATGTTCTTGACATAGCCCATGTCCTTGTAGCGGCCTTCGATCTTGAACGAGCGCACGCCGGCATCGACCAGATCGGCCAGGTTGGCGGTCTGGTTGTTGTCCTTCATCGACAGCAGATGCTTCTCGAACGCCACCACGCGGCCCTGGTCGTCCTTCAGGGTGTACGGCAGGCGGCAGGCCTGGGAACAGTCACCCCGGTTGGCGCTGCGCCCGGTCTGGGCGTGGGAGATGTTGCACTGGCCGGAGAAGGCCACGCACAGCGCACCGTGGATGAAAAACTCGATGGCCGCGTCGGTTTCGCTGGCGATGGTGCGGATCTGCTGCAGGTTCAGCTCGCGGGCCAGTACCAGCTGGGAGAAACCGGCCTGGTCGAGGAACTTGGCCCGCTCCAGGGTGCGGATGTCGGTCTGGGTGCTGGCATGCAGCTCGATCGGCGGGATATCCAGCTCCATCACCCCCAGGTCCTGGACGATCAGCGCGTCGACGCCAGCATCGTAGAGCTGGTGGATCAGCTTGCGTGCAGGTTCCAGCTCGTTGTCGTGAAGGATGGTGTTGATGGTGGTGAACACGCGTGCATGGTAGCGGTGGGCGAACTCGACCAGTTCGGCGATATCGCTGACTTCGTTGCAGGCGTTGTGGCGCGCGCCGAAGCTCGGGCCGCCGATATAGATGGCATCAGCGCCGTGCAGGATCGCCTCGCGGGCGATGGCCACGTCACGGGCAGGGCTGAGCAGTTCCAGGTGGTTCTTGGGAAGGGACATGTCGTTATAGGTTCGGGCTGTCACGGTTTAGGGCGGCATTGTAGCGGTGAAATGCCTGGCTGGCACCTTTGGGTGCCGAGAGGTGTGCAGGTTGTACCGGCCCTTCGCGGGTAAACCCGCTCCCACAGGTACTGCACAGGCTCAAGGCCTCAGGAAGTCCTGTGGGAGCGGGTTTACCCGCGAAAAGGCTGCAAAGCAGCCCCAAAGGCTTAGAACTGGTATTCCAGCCCAGCCCCGGCATACCAGGACCTGCCCGGCGCCGCCTCGTAATACCGGCCATTGCCATCGCCGACAATCACCGACCCCACATATTGCCGGTCGAGCAAGTTGTCCAGGCGCACCAGCTGGTGGAAGGTCCACGGCCCGACCTGCTGCTGGAACTGCGTGCGCCAGTTGAACACCGCATAACCCGGTGCCGGGTGCTGATCGTTGGTGTCCTCGACATACACTTTGCTCCGGTACTGCCCCTCCAGCCCCATGCTGATGCCGTCACGCGGCTTCCACACCAGCTCGCCGAACAGGCTGCTGCGCGGCACGCCGGGCAGCTGGTTGCCTTTGTCGATGGTCGTGGTGCCCTGGGTGAAGGCCTCGTCATAGGTGGCATCGAGCAGGGTGTAGGCCAGGTTGGCCTGCCACTGTGGGTTCAGTTCACGCTGCACGCTCAGCTCGAAGCCGCGGCGCAGGGTCTTGCCGGCGTTGCGGTAGCTGGTACGGCCATCGGTCGAGGCGGCAACCACGATTTCGTCCTGGGTGCGGATCTCGAAGACGGCCGCGTTGATCCGCGTGCGTGGGTCCGGGCGCATCTTCAGGCCCAGTTCGTACTGCGTGCTGGTGGCCGGTTTCAGGCCGAAGTTGAAGCCTTCCAGGGCTCCCGGTGCGTAGGCCATCTCGGCCTGGGTCGGCGTCTCGAAGGCCTTGCCGGCGCTGATGTAGCCATGCAAGTCGGGGGTGAAGGCGTACATCACCGACAGGGTCGGCGTGGTGCGCTGGTATTTCTTCGAGCCACTGGCATCGCCATTGGCCAGGAAGTGGTCGTCCACCTCCATCTCCATGCTGCTGTGACGCAGGCCGGCATCCACGGTCCAGCGGTCCAGTTCCCAGTGAGCCTGCAGGTACGGGTCGAGGCTGGTAGCGGTGTCCTTTTCGTCACGGCGCAGCTCGCCTTTGACGCCCAGGGTGTCGCCGCTGAAGTTCTGGAAACCACGGCGGTCGTCGCTGCTGCGGTCGTAGTCGGCGCCGAACGTCAGGGTCAGGTTGCCGGGGGCGGCGCTGACCGGCTGGATCCAGCGCAGGGTGCCGCCATGGAATTCGCGGTCGAAGTCGACCACGCCGCCGCCGCGGTTGTTCGCCGGCGTGCCCCTGGGAATCGACAGGTACTGGATCACGCTGCGCTTGCCGCCATACAGGTTGAACTGCAGGGTCGCCTCGCCGAAGTAGCGCTCGTAGTTCATGCCCACCTGTTGCTGGTGGATGCTCTTGCGCGTGTCGTACTCCTCGGCGCGTGCTGCCACCGAGCGTGGGTCGTGCTTGTAGGCGTCCCAGGTCTGGCCGAGCGGGTCTTCGGTGCCGTTCTGCTCCAGGGTACTGAAGATCAGCGCCAGGCGGCTGTCTTCATCGGGCTTGACGTGGACCTTGGCAAAGGTCTGGTCGCGGCGGGCGGCACTGTGGTCGCGGTAGCCGTCGGTGTCCATGCGCGAGGCATCGACCAGGAAACCGGCCTGTTCGCTGCCGCCTTCGCTGTAGAGGTGGTTCTTGTTGAAGCCATCGCTGCCGAAGGTGGTTTCGGCGCCCACTTTGGGTGGGCCGGAACCCTCGCGGGAAAACATCTGGATCACCCCGCCGGCATTGCTGCCATAGATGGCGGACGCCGGGCCGCGCAGCACTTCGATGCGGTCAGCCACGTCGAGGTTCAACGAGGCCGCCTGGCCCTGGCCATCCGGGGTGCTGGCCGGGATGCCGTCGCTGAGCAGCTTGATGCCACGGATGCCGAAGGCCGAGCGGGCGCCGTAGCCACGCGAGGATATCTGCAGGTCCTGGGCGTAGTTCTGGCGGTTCTGCACCACCAGGCCAGGTACGCGGTTAAGCGCTTCCGACAGGTTGACGCCCAGCTGGCCATCGGCGATCTGCTGGCGCTCGACGGTATCGATGGAGTAGGGCAGGTCGAAGCTCGGGTTGGGGGCGTAGGTGCCGGTGACCACCACCGGTTCCAGCAGATTGAAGGGGGTGGCCGGTTCGGCCTGGGCCAGTGGGCACAGGCCAGGCAGCAAGACGATCAGGGCCTTGCGGCGAAAAGGGGGGAATTGCATGCAGCGTCCTGCTTTCGAGAAAAAGGCTCCGCCTGGAGGCGGAGCCGGTAAAACGGCAATCAGCGCTTGGCGGCCATGGCGGTCACTTCGACGCGCATCTCTGGGTAGGCCAGTGCAGCCACACCAACTGCAGCACGCACTGGCCACGGCTTGCTGAAGAAACGCTGGTACACCTCGTTGAAGGCAGCACGGTCGGCCATGTCGGTCAGGTAGATGGTCAGGTGCATGACCCGGTCCATGCCGCTGCCGGCCTTTTCCAGGGCGTCTTTCAGGGCCTGCAGGGTGCTTTCGCTCTGGCCGGTGATGTCGGCATCGAGATCGGCCGGGATCTGCGTAGTGACCAGGATACCGTTGTACTCAGCGACGTCGGAGGAAATGGACTCGGCGTCGGAATCCGGTGTGTAGATAAGATCTGCCATGTAGGTTCGCCTTGCTACGGAAGGAAAGCGGCAAGCCTACGCGAGCCTGTCGCGAGGGTCGAGCCGACGGGCGCTTATGCATTGAATTAACCCGCCCTGGCAGTCAGAATCGCCGCCGATTGTCGAGCAAGGGGCCGGAGTTGAACGAACAGACATTATCGATGCGCCTGGAGCGTGTGGCGGCGCATGTGCCGCAGGGTGCGCGGCTGGCCGATATCGGCTCGGACCATGGTTACCTGCCGGTGGCACTGGCGCTGCGTGGCGTGATCGAAGCCGGGGTGGCCGGTGAGGTGGCGCAGACACCCTATGCCTCGGCCCAGCGCAACGTACGCCGCAACGGCCTGACGGACACCGTCACCGTACGCCTGGCCGACGGCCTGGAGGCCATCGAGGCCAGCGACCGCATCACCGCCATCAGCCTGTGCGGCATGGGTGGCAAGACCATGTGCGAGATTCTCGAGCGTGGCAAGGCGCGCCTGAATGGCCGCGAGCGGCTGATTCTGCAGCCCAATGGCGATGAGCGTGAGCTGCGCGGCTGGCTGATGGACAACGGTTACCGGATCGTCGACGAAGAGCTGCTGCGGGAAAACCGTTTCGACTACGAGATCATCGTGGCCGAACCCGCCGACGCGGTGGCCTACAGTGCCGAAGAGCTGTATTTCGGGCCGCTGCTGATGCGTGAGAAAAGCCCGGCCTTCCTGACCAAGTGGCAGCGCATGCTGCGTCAGAAGCAGCAGAGCCTGGCCAACTTCGAGCGTGCCCGCGGGGCCATCCCGCAGGAGAAGCTGCGTGACTTCGCCCGGCAGATTGGCTGGATCAACGAGGTGCTGGGCTGATTCACTGCTGCGAGCAGTTGCCCATTTCGCGGTAGTCGATTTCGCGCTTCTGGCCCTGATGGTCGACATACACCATGTGCGCGGTACCGACCTGGCAGTCGGCAGCGTTGCTGGCCGGGGTGATCGAGATGACCTTGGCCACATCCAGCGGCATGCCGTATGCATAGTGGCTGGCGACGGGCCGGCTGGCCGGCGCATCGGCGAAGGCGCCGAACGAAGCAAGGGCGGCAGACAGGGCGACAAAAGCAATCGAACGTTTCATGGCAGGCTCCTTTTTCAATGTTTTACCAATGATGTATTCAATGGTGATGCACAATAAATGGGCTAAGTCGTGATAGATTCCTGCCTGCAACGTACGAATAAGAGTGCTGAAGGAGCCCGGCGCCATGGACATGCTGCACGCAATGCGTACCTTTACCCGGGTGGTGGAGTGCGGCAGTTTCGCCGCTGCCGCCAATGCCCTCGATATTTCTGCGGCACAGGTGTCGCGCATCGTTGCGGAGCTTGAGAACCAGCTGCAGACCCGCCTGTTGCATCGCACCACCCGGCGTTTGCGGATGAGCGAAGCGGGCGAGCGCTTTCTGGAGCGGGCGCGGCAGATCATGGCATTGACAGACGAGGCCGTGGACGAAGCACGCGGTGCCCACCTCACGCCACGAGGCTGCCTGCGCCTGCACTGCCCGCATGGCCTGGGCCTGTTGCTGATGCCGCTGGTGGCCGGCTACAACGCGCTGTGCCCGGAAGTGGCCATCGAGCTGACGCTGTCCCAGCGCAACCCCGACCCGCTGGCCGAGGGGCACGACGTGGTGATTACCGTGGACGAGGCCTTGCCCGATTCGCAGCTGATTGCCGTGCCGCTGGGCACCATCTTCAGCATCCCCTGTGCGGCGCCCAGCTACCTTGAAGCCCATGGCGTGCCCGAGCGGCCGCAAGACTTGCACGAGCACCGCTGCCTGCGCATGGCTTACCCGATGCATGAAGGTGACTGGGTATTCCCCCAAGGCCTGGACCAGTGCGTGATCGCCCCGCGTGACAGCTTCCTGACCAACGTCGCCGACGCCATGCTGGTGGCCAGTGAACTGGGCATGGGCATTGGCCTGTTGCCGTTCTATACCGCCAGCCAGGCCATCGAGCAGGGGCGCCTGCGGCGGTTACTGGCGCCGTACCGCTTACGTGAGAATGCGCTGTATGCGATTTACCCGTCGCGGCATTACCTGGATGCCAAGGTGCGGACCTGGATCGACTACCTCAAGGAACAGTTGCCGGGGTTGTTCGCGAGCCATGAGCGCATTGTCGACGACCCCCGGTTCTGGCGATGAATCAGTGACCGTAACGGCCGACCAGGCTCTGCGCGCCGAGCGCATGGTCTTTGAGCAACTCCATCAAGCCACCGCGATCCAGTTCCTGCGGCAAGGTGCCCAGCGGCAGGTCGGTGGCGATCAGGGTCAGTGCATAGTGGTGAGGCTTGTCCCCGGCCGGTGGGCAAGGGCCACGATAGGTCATGGTGCCGTGCGAGTTGCGCCCGACGATCAGCGCCTCGCTGGTCTTCCAGCCGGTGCCTTCCTCCAGGCCATTGAGCGCCGGGTCGATGTCATAGGCGACCCAGTGCACCACGCCCACGCCCTTGCCACCGTCCGGGTCGAACATCACCAGGGCCAGTGATTGCGTGCCATAAGGCAGGTTCTTCCAGCTCAACTGCGGTGTGCGCCCCTCACCGGCGCCGCAGGCGGGGTCCGGGCCGACCTGCTGCAGGCCGATGACACCGCCATCGGTGAAGGACGACGAGCTGATCGACAGTGCGGCAGAGTCGCCACCGGCAGCCAGGGCAGTGCAGGGCAGCAAGGCGGCGAGCAGCCAGGGTATGAGGTTCATGGCGATTCCTCGGCAGGGCCATGCGCCGCAGTGTAGACCAGTTGAGGGTCAGCGGCTGTCCTGGTCTTCGGCGTTGCCCCCGGTGCTCCCGGCGCCTGAGCCCGTGGCCTCGCCGGTGCTGTTGGAGCCACCGGCTGCGCCATCGGCGGCGTCCGAGTTGCTGCCGGTGTCGCTGCTGTCATTGGCGCGGCCGCTGCCCGGGCTGTTGACGCTGCTGCCTTCACCCGCAGTCTTGCCGCCACGCTGGTCGGTTTGCGGATGGCTGTCGGTATGGGTCGTGTCCGTGGCGGCGTAACTGGTGGCAGCGGCGGTGCCCAAGGCAAGGGCGAGCAACAGCGAGTGAATGCGGATCATGGCACGTCTCCTGGAGGGATGATCTGTCATTCGTTTGGCTCGTCGAGGCGGGCAGGGTGCCCGACGGGCGACGGGCGGTCGAAAAAAGGGCCGCGATTGCGGCCCTTGCATTACTTGGCTTCTGGCTGCGCACTCGGCGCAGGGGGCGTTACCGGTTCCAGCGGCGGATGCTCCTGCGCTGCATGCATCAGGTCCTCGGTCACCCGCAGTTCCGCGCCGGTCGGCGAGAACGTGGTCGACGCCGTGAACGGTGCCGGGTGCTCTGCCGCCGGGCGCTTGCCGCGACGCCAGAGGAAGAAGCACACCATCCCCAGGTTGACCACGGCAAAGGCCCAGAACAGCCCCACTTCGCCGAATTCGGTCATCGCCGGCGAGATGGCCAGCGGCGCCATGGCCGAGCCCAGCGAGTTGATCAGCAGCAGGCCCTGGATCATCGGCACCAGGGCATCGGACGGAGCGCGGTCGGCGGCATGGCTGACGGCCACCGGGTACAGCGCGAACACGCCGCCACCGAGCAGGAACATCACGGCCGGCAGCAGGGCCGAATCCGAAGGCAGGAACACCGTGACCAGCGACAGCACCATGCACAGCGCAGCCAGGGCGATCAGCACATCCTGGCGGTCCTTGCGGTCCGACCAGCGCCCCACCGGGTACTGCAGCAGCATGGCGCCGAGGATCACCCAGGCCATCATGTTGCCGACTTCACCGACATCCAGGCCGATGCGCTGCAAGTACAGCGGCAGCAGCGCGTAGATGCCGGCAATCACCACCCCGGAGCCGAAGCAGCCGACCAGCCCCGACGGGGCCACGCCCAGCAGCTGGCGGGGCTTGAGCGGCTCGACCTGGTCCAGCAGCGGCGACACCCGTGGCAGGATCACGATCGGCAGGACCGACAACGCGGCGAGCATGCCGGCCAGCATGAACGGGGCACTGTCGCCCAGGTGGGTGATCTCGCCAAGGCCGGCCTGGGCGATCACACCGGCGCCATAGAAGGCGATCATGTACAGCGCCAGCAGGCGCCCGCGGATCTTCGCGTCACCGGCCAGCAGCAGCCAGCTTTCGATCACCAGGAACACGCCGACGGCTGCCCAGCCATTGATCAGGCGCAGCACCGACCACCAGGTGGCGTCATAGAACAGCCCCTGCAGCAGAATGGTCGCGGCGATCAGCGAGGCGAAGCTGGTGTAGGCGCGGATATGGCCGATGCGCAGGATCAGCCGGTCGTTGAAGATGGCGCCGAGGGTCAGGCCGATGAAATAGGTCGACGACACGATACCGATGGTCGTTGCCGATTCGCCGGCAGCGTCCAGGCGCAGGGTGGTAAGGGAAGACATGAAGCCGTTGCCCAGGGCAATGATGAACAGCCCGAGCAGGGGCGCCAGCGCCATGGCCAGCAAACGCGGAGACATACGTACCTCAAGTTGGAGTGGCGGTCGGAAAACGCCTTTTCGAGCGCGCACGCCAGGTCGCCCCGTCGAGGGCAGAGGAAGGTGCACGGATGTGCCTGGGCTGGATGCGACCTGGGCAAGACTCAACCGCTGGGCCCTGAAAGAGCCGGGCCAGGCGGGGTCGGTTGAGCCTAGTTCACATGGGCGTCATGTGCTCAGGCCTGGACTCTGTCGTTGCTGCCGGTTGCCACCGTTCAAGGCGACGGGCGAAAAGGAAGCGCGATTCTACGGCTTGCGACCGATTTGCCCAAGGGGCCAGGGCCTGCGACGAGACGCCGCAGGGCTATTGCTCGAACAGCCGTTCGTGCACCCAACCGTTGTTGGTCAGCACCATCACGCGCTTTTCCCGCGCCGGCGTTTGATGGGTCGCCAGCGCATTACCCAGATCACGGATGTTGGCCCTGACCTGGTCATTGGCCGCCCAGTCAGGCAGCCCGGTGACCTTGTAGGCATAGGTCACATCGGACACGGTGTGCCCCCTCATCTGGCCCGGCTCGCTGAACTGCTCGATCGCCGTGACCTCGGCCTTGCCGAAGCACAGCCCGCCGCGGGTCTGGCCGTTGAGCATCTTCTGCGCACCCGCCTTGTAGTACTTGCGGCCTTCCTCGGTGAGGTCATAGGCGTAGTAGATATCGGTGCGGGCCGGCTGCCACAGGCGCTCCGGTACTTCGACGCGAGCGATTTCCTTCTCGCTGACGATTCCGACCCCGGCCAGCGCATGCAGCGCCTTGTTGGTGCCGGTGACGTCGAAGTCCTGGGTCTTGGCGGGGAAGTCAGTGACCACGAAGCAATGGGGATACTGCGTGTCGAGGTAAGCCTGGGCCGCCTTGCGGAAATTGGCCTCGTTGGCGTTGTGGGTGTCCGAGCAGCCGGCCAGGGTGGCCAGCAGCGCCAGCGGTGCGATCGTCCTGTACATGATCATGCGTCCTTGGGAGGCAAGTTAACCGGTGGGCGGCATTAGAACCCACGGGCTAGAGCGGCGCAATCATGGCAGTACGGCATCTGGACAGGGTTCACAAAGCGGCGCTCAATGATGCCCTTGCGGCTCCCGGGTATCGATGCTGACCACCACCGACATCCCCGGGCGCAAGCGCGCAGCATCCGGTTGGTCGGGGTCGACGGTGATACGCACGGGGATGCGCTGGGCGATCTTGACGAAGTTGCCCGTGGCATTGTCGGCCTGCAGCAGGGCGAACTCCGAGCCGGTGGCCGGCGAAATCTGTTGCACATGGCCGTACAGCTTCAGGTGGTTCAAGGCATCGACAGTGAAGCTCACCGGCTGGCCGATACGCACGTCGGCCATCTGGGTTTCCTTCATGTTGGCGATCACCCACAGGGTATCGGGCACCAGCGCCATCAGTTGCGCGCCCGAGTTGACGTAGGCCCCCAGGCGCGTGCCGATCTGCCCCAGCTGGCCGTCACGCGGGGCGGTGACGCGGGTGTTGTCGAGGTCGATGCGGGCCAGTTCGACGGCGGCCTTGGCGTTTTCCACCGAGGCCTCCAGCGAGGCGCGGTTGACGATCACCGTTTCCCGGTCCTGTCGGGCGATTTCCAGCGCGGCCTTGGCCTGGGCCAGGCTGGCGACGGCGGCAGCCTCGCTGGCGCGGGCCAGGTCCAGCGCGCTGCGCGACACCGAACCATCGCTGACCAGGGCCTGGTTGCGGCCGAGGTCCGCCTTGGCCTTGGTCGCCTGGGCCGCGGCATCGCCGATCGCCGCCTGGCGCTGGGCGATGGTGGCTTCGGCACTGTTGCGCTGCTGCAGGTTGTTGGCCAGCGCGGCCTGCTGCTGTTGCAGTTGGGCGATGGCCTGGGCCAGGCGCTGTTTGTAGATGCGGTCGTCCAGCTGCACCAGCAGGTCGCCGGCCTTGACGAACTGGAAGTCATGCACCGGCACGTCGACGACATATCCGCTCAGCTGCGGGCCGATGATCGTCACCTGGCCGCGGACCAGGGCGTTTTCGGTGCTTTCGATGGTGCTGCTGAAGGGTGGCAGGTTCCAGGCGTAGAGCACCAGCAGGATGCCGGCCAGGGCCACACAGGCGAAGCTGATCGAGGACAGGATGCGCACCCGCCGTGTGCGTACCGGGCTGGTCGGTTCGCTGGGCGGCGTGCTGCCTTCCGGGGTTTCGGCGATGGCGGTGGTGGTCGTGGTGCGGGTTTGTTCGGTCATCGGTGGGCAGTACCGCGGGTGGAGTCGGATGAAGCAACCTGGCGGGCGACATACCATAGCCAGGAGCCGCGAAGGGTAATCCAGATCATGGTCAGCACGGCGATGCTGCCGATCAGTACGAACACATCGTTGTAGGCCATCACGTTGGCCTCGCGGGTGGCGGCGCTGGCCAGTACGCGCATGCCGGCCTCGCTGCGCAATGCCGGGTCGGCGAGGACCCCGGCGTAACCGGCGCCGCCACTTTGCACGCGGGCATTGACCAGCGGTTCGAGGTAGCTGAGGCGGTCCATCAGGTGGCTGGAGTGGAACTTCTCGCGCCAGGTCTGGAAGGTGCCCAGCAGCGCTGCGCCGATCAGGCCGCCGAGGTTGTTGCAGATGCCGAACAGCACCGAGAAACTCACCAGGTTGCGTGGGTTGGCACGCACGTGGCTGATGCCCAGGGCCATGGACGGGCCGAGGAAGAAGGTGCTGCCGAAGGCCAGCAGGAACTGGCTGAAGTACATCTGTGCCGGGCGCGTGAGGTTGCTTGAACTGCTATCCATGAACGCCCCGGTGGCCATCGCCAGCAACGAGATGAACAGCGGGATCACCAGGTGCTTGGGATCGATGGTCAATGCGCTGGTGGCCAGGCCCGCCACGGCGCCGAGCAGCATGATCCAGTACAGCGAGCGCATCTGCTCGCTGCCCATGTTCAGCAGCTGCAGAAAGCCCACGGCGCCGGTGGATTGCTCCGAGGTGACCATGCGGATCAGGATGACGCACAAGCCCAGGCGGATGATCGCGCCACTGCCCAGCCAGCGTGTCATCAGCAGCGGGTTCTGGCGGTTATGCTCGATCGCCAGGCCAGTGAAGATCAAGGCGATCGAAGCGGCCAGGGCGACGCCGATCCAGGGCGCTTCCAGCCACCAGTCGATACGCCCGAGCGACAGCGCGGCGCACAGTAGGGCGACGCCGCCGGCCATCAAGGTAAAGGTGAGAAAGTCCAGCGGCTCGAACGTCTTGAAGCGGTCACCGGGCGGCAGCTTGAGCAGCAACACGCAGCCCAGCGCAGCCAGTGCCAGGCCCAGTTCGAACAGGTACAGCCCACGCCATTCGGCGATCTGCAGCAGGTCTTCGGAGAAGATTCGCGCCAGCGGCAGGGCCAATTGCGAGGCACCCAGGCCCAGCACCATGGCCTTGAGCCGCCAGCGTTCAGGGAATGCCTGGATCATGTAGTAAAGGCCCAGCGAACTGAGCGCTGCGCCGACCATGCCATGGGCGGCGCGCACGGCGATGGCCGAGTTGAGGTCGTTGACAAACAGGTGGGCGAAGGTGACCAGGGCGTAGAGCACCAGGAACACCTCGGTGAAGGCGCGCAGGCCGAACTGCTGGCGAAACTTGACCAGCAGCAGGTTGATCGACACGTTGGTCATCACATAGGCCGCCGGCAACCAGGCCATCTCGGCGCTGGTCGCGCCCAGCGCGCCTTGCAGGAATACCAGGTTGGCGGTGACCAGTGCGTTACCCAGGCCACCGGTAATCGCCACCAGCAGGCCAACCACGCCGAACGCCAGGCGCTTGGCCGGCGTGTGCAGGGGCGTGGAAGGGGAGCCGGGGAGGCTGGGCTTCTCGTGCGGGAGCCACTGGCGTGGGGTGTATTTGTCCATGGCACCGACTGTACTTGAGGGGGTATGGGTGTGGAAACAGGTGTTCGCCTTGAGATTTATTGCGCCTGTGAGATCAAGCGCCGCCCGCGCGGCGCATCGCGGGCAAGCCCGCTCCCACATCTGTTTCGGGCCAATCTGTCCTGTACCGCCAACAGGATCCGCCTTGGAGCATGACTGGAGACAGGTGGGGCGGCCTCAGCGTCCACCGAGATGCATCGACATGCCAACAAGGCGGTCCCTGTTGGCCTCATAGGAGTGATTGGCCCGAAACAGATGTGGGAGCGGGCTTGCCCGCGATGCGCCGCGCGGGCGGCGCTCGATCTCCCAGGCGCTGACAAACTCAAGACCTACCCCTAATGGCCCACCACCATCGCAGTGAACGGCGCCACATAGGCTTGCAAGGTCACCAGGCAACCCACCAGCACCGCCAGCACGATCGAGTGGAAGAACACATACCGCAGGATCTCGCCCTCATGCCCATACCAGCGGGTCGCGGTGGAGGCCACGACGATCGACTGCGCATCGACCATCTTGCCCATCACCCCACCGGAGCTGTTGGCGGCCGCCATCAGCACCGGGCTCAGCCCCAACTGCTCCGCCGTCACCCGCTGCAGGCCGCCGAACAGCACGTTGGAGGCCGTGTCCGAGCCGGTAAGCGCCACGCCGAGCCAACCGAGCAGGGTACCGAACATCGGGTAGAAGATGCCCGTGGCGGCAAACGCCAAACCCATGGTCGCGTCCAGCCCCGAGTAGCGCGTGAGGAAGCCCAGCGCCAGCATCGCGACGATGGTGATCAGCGAATAGCGCACCACCCACAGCGTGCGCAGGTATTGCCGCCCCAGCTCCAGCGGCGAATACCCCATCAACAGCCCGCCGAGGATGGCCGCGAGGAAGATGCCGCTGCCGGTGGCGGTGAACCAGGTGAACTTGTACTGGGCGTCTTCTTTCTTCGGTGCGGGCACCACGGGTGGCATTTTTTCGATCTGCTGGTGGATCGAGTCAAAGGTGAATACCGGGGCGAACACCGGGTTGGCTTCACGCAGTGGCTTGCCCTGCGGGTCGAGCATCGCCGCGCCGCTGGCCGGGTCGAGTGCCGGGCGGGTGTCGAACAGGTTCTTGAAGCCCGCCGTGCCCCAGGCGAACACGAACACGGTCAGGATGATCCAGGGCAACCAGGCCTTGAACACGCTGCGCTGCCCGCTCTGGGTGAAGGTCGTCGCGGCAGCGGCCTTGCCGTCGTCTTCGACCTTGGAATTGTCGACCCGCCCGGTGAGCGCCGCCGAGGTATGCACACTGGCCGGCTTCCACACCCGCAGGAAGCCGGTGAGGCAGGCCATGGAGATCAGCGCGGCGATCACGTCCACCAGCATCGGCCCGTGGAAGTTCGACACCAGGTACTGCGGCACTGCGAACGTCACCCCGGCCACCAGGATCGCCGGCCATACTTCGAGCATCTTGCGCCAGCCGGCAAAGGCCCAGATCAGCCAGAACGGCACGATCACCGAAAAGAACGGCAGTTGCCGACCGACCATGGCCGACAGTTCCATTTCATCCAGCCCGGTGACCTTGGCCAGGGTGATGATCGGCGTGCCGAGCGCGCCGAATGCCACCGGCGCAGTGTTGGCGATCAACGCCAGCCCGGACGCCGCCAGCGGCGAGAAGCCCAGGCCGATGAGGATCGCCCCGGTCACCGCCACTGGCGTGCCGAAGCCGGCAGCACCCTCGAAGAACGCACCGAAGCAGAAGGCGATCAGCAACAGTTGCAGGCGGCGATCGTCGGTGATGCGCGCCAGCGAATCCTGCAGCACCTTGAACGAGCCGTTCTCGGTGGTGAGCCGGTGCAGGAAGATGATGTTGAGCACGATCCAGCCGATCGGCAGCAGGCCGTTGGCCGCGCCGTACAACGCCGCCGAGCCTGCCATGCTGGCCGGCATGCCGAAGGCGAAGATCGAGATCAGCAGCGCCGAGCCCAGGGCGAGCAGGGCGGCGATGTGCGCTTTGATGTGGAAGAAGGCCAATGCCGCCAGCATCACCACCACCGGTACGGCGGCCATGAGCGTCGAGAGCACGGGGCTTGCGAACGGGTCGTAGATTTGCTGCCAGACCATTTGCCACCTCGGTTGTTGTTATGTGAGGTATTGCGATTTTGGGCAGTCGGCACGCAAGGATGCCAAGGGAAGTATAGGAAGGAATTTTTCTCCTGCGCCGGCCTCTTCGCGGGGCAAGCCCGCTCCCACAGGATCTGCACATACTCTGAGGGTAGCGAAATACTTGTGGGAGCGGGCTTGCCCCGCGAAGAGGCCGGCATAGGCGCTACAAGGCTCGAGCAAGAAACTCGGCAGTCCGGCTGTCTTCACAACCAGCCACCCCATCAGGCGTACCACTGGCCACCACCCGGCCCCCGGCATCCCCGGCTCCCGGCCCGATGTCGATCACCCAGTCACTCTGCGCCACCACACGCATGTCGTGCTCGACCACCACCACGCTGTGCCCGGCATCGACCAAGCGGTTGAGCTGCACCAGCAAGCGGTCGATATCCTGCGGGTGCAGCCCGTTGGTAGGTTCGTCCAGCACGTACAAGGTCGCCCCCCGGGCCACGCGCTGCAGCTCGGTGGCCAGTTTGATCCGCTGCGCCTCGCCACCGGAGAGCTCGGTCGCCGGCTGCCCCAGGCGCAGGTAGCCCAGGCCGATGTCCTGCAGCACCTGCAGGCAACGGCGTGCCGCCGGCTGCTCGGCGAACACCTCCAGCGCCTGCTCGACCGTCAGTTGCAGCACGTGGGCGATGTTCATCCCTTGCCAGCTCACCGCCAGCGTCTCGGGGTTGTAGCGAGCGCCGTGGCAGACCGGGCAGGGCGCGTAGACGCTGGGCATGAACAGCAGTTCGACGCTGACGAAGCCCTCGCCCTCGCAGTGCTCGCAACGGCCCTTGGCCACGTTGAACGAGAAACGCCCGGCATCGAAACCGCGGACCTTGGCCTGTTCGGTGGCGGCGAACAGCTTGCGCACATGATCGAACAGCCCGGTGTAGGTTGCCAGGTTGGAGCGTGGCGTGCGGCCGATCGGCTTCTGGTCCACCTGCACCAGCCGCCTGATGCTGTCGAGGCCGGCAGTGACACGCCCGGCGCTGTATTGCTCGGGCTCGTCTTCAAGGCTTTGCTCGTCAGCCTCGGCCTTCTGCCCGGCATGACCGAGGTGGGCACCGACCAGCTCCAGCAGGGCCTGGCTGACCAGGCTCGACTTGCCCGAACCGGAAATACCCGTGACCGAGGTGAAGCAGCCCAGCGGGAAGCGGGCGCTGAGGTTGTCGAGGTTGTTGCGGGTGATGCCTTCCAGCACCAGCCAGTCGTGTGGCTGGCGTGGCGTGCGCGCATGGCGCTGCTGCTCGGCGAACAGGTAGGCGGCAGTACGCGAGGCTTCGACCTGCGCCAGGCCGGCCGGCGGGCCACTGTAGAGAATCTGCCCGCCATGCTCGCCGGCAGCGGGGCCGACGTCCACCAGCCAGTCGGCGCGGCGCATGGTGTCCAGGTCATGCTCCACTACATATACCGAGTTACCCGCCTGCTTGAGCCGCTGCAAGGCCTCGAACAGCGCTTCGCTGTCGGCCGGGTGCAGGCCGGCGGAAGGCTCGTCAAGGACGTAGATCACGCCAAACAGCTGCGAGTTGAGCTGGGTGGCCAGGCGCAGGCGTTGCAGCTCGCCGAACGACAGTGTCGGCGTGCTGCGCTCCAGTGCCAGGTAGCCCAGGCCCAGGTCGATCAGGGTGTCGATACGTTCCAGCAGTTCATGGGCGATGCGTTGCGCGGCCAGGCGCTTTTCCAGGGTCAGGTTGTCGTCGTGCTGCTCCAGATAGCCCGGCGCTGCAACCTGGCGGAACACCTCGGCCAGTGCCTGCAACGGCAGCCGCGACAGCTCACCAATGTCGCGGCCGGCAAAGGTCACCTCCAGCGCCGCCGCCTTGAGCCGCTTGCCCTGGCACAGCGGGCACGGGCTGGGGCGCATGTACTGCGACACGCGCTTGCGCATCTGTGCGCTCTGCGAGTGCATGAAGGTATGCAGCACATAGCGCCGGGCACCACTGAAGGTGCCCTGGTAGCTCGGTTCCAGCTTGCGCTTGAGTGCGGCGCGGGTCTGCGCTGGCGTCAGGCCTGCGTACACCGGCACGGTGGGCGTTTCTTCGGTGTAGAGAATCCAGTCGCGCTGCTCCTGCGGCAGGTCGCGCCAGGGGATGTCGACGTCATAGCCCAGGGTCACCAGAATGTCGCGCAGGTTCTGCCCCTGCCAGGCCATCGGCCACGCTGCCACCGCACGCTCGCGGATGGTCAGCGACGGGTCGGGGACCATGGTCGCCTCGGTTACCTCGTAGACCCGGCCCAGCCCATGGCATTCGGGGCAGGCGCCTTGCGGGGTATTGGGCGAAAAGTCCTCGGCGTACAGCATCGGCTGCCCGGCCGGGTAGCTGCCGGCGCGTGAGTAGAGCATGCGGATCGAGCTGGAAAGCGTGGTGACGCTGCCCACCGACGAGCGCGCGCTGGGCGTGCCGCGTTGCTGTTGCAGGGCCACCGCCGGGGGCAGGCCTTCGATGGCATCGACATCCGGCACGCCGACCTGGTCGATCAGGCGCCGGGCATAGGGGGCGACCGATTCGAAGTAGCGGCGTTGGGCCTCGGCGTAGAGGGTGGAGAAGGCCAGCGAAGACTTGCCCGAGCCGGACACCCCGGTGAACACCACCAGGGCGTCGCGGGGGATGTCGACGTCGATGTTCTTGAGGTTGTGCTCGCGGGCGCCACGGACGCGGATGAAGCCGGTGGAAGTGGGCTGGCGGGGCGACATGGGGCGGTCCTTGGTAATGAGTAACGCCCAAGGTAGCAGCATTTTCGGTGGCTGTGCCGGCCTCTTCGCGGATTTACCCGCGAAGAGGCCGGCAAGCCTGGCGCGAGGTCAGGACCTGGGCTCGCGGGTACCCAGCACATCGCGGATGTTATCGACCACGTTACTGTCCTTGATCACATCGCTCAGCCAGCCTTCCAGCGGCATGTTGCCCCACTTGATGGCGCGTTCGATCAGGTAGGGCACCGGGCTTTGCGGCTCGCTCTGCTTGAAGAACTGGGCAATGCCCGCGAGCATGGTGAAGGCCTCGTCGCGGGTCAGGGGCGTGGTGCGCATGGGCGCAGGCGCGGTGGCCTGGACGGGCGTGTTCATCGGTTCACCTGCTTCGCTGGAGGGGGCAACGGTGGCGACGGGTTCTGCGGCCGGGGTGACAACCGGGTGCAGTTCGACGCCGCGGTCCTTGAGCAGTTTTTCGGCCAGCTGGCTGGCACGCGACAGCATGTCGGCGAGGCTGGCGAAGCTGGGCGCCTCGTGGCCGAACAGGCGGTCGGTGCAAGCCTGCAGGCGGTTGCAGGCCTGCAGGCTGGCGGCAATCTGCAAGGCCTTGGCGCGCAAATGCTCGGTATCGCTCAGGGCGACCGAGCGCTGGAAGATCTCGGCATTGATCTTGCCTTCGTTCAGCGCGGTCTGCATCGCCTTGGGGTTCTGCAAGGCGAGGTTTTCTACATGGCGTGATTCGTCATAGCGCAGCACGCCAAAATTCTGCCCTTGGGTAATGGGCAAGCCACCGGCAATGTCGGTGAGCGTGGTCTTGAGCCAGGAAAGTCGCGCGGCGCGCTCCTCCAGGCCGTCTTCGAGCGACGGATAGACGCTGTCCCAGAACGTGTCGAGGATACGTTCGGTCAGCTCCAGGCCGAAACTGATGCCTTCGAAATGCTCGCGTTGGGCCAGGCCTTCACAGAGCCAGGCGACCAGCATCAGGTCCTTGCTCTGTTGCGCCAGCCCCTGGGCCGAAAGGGCGATGACCTGTTCCCAGTCGGCGGTTTTCAGGTCGGTCTGCCAGTCGCCCTGGGTCAGGTAGTCAGGGTCTGCCCGGCGCGCCTCCTTGATCTGGTCGAACAAGGCAGAGAAGCTCAAGTCTTCGCCACTGCCACCGTCGATCGGTGCGGCCAGCTCGGCCAGCGAAAGGTCATTGAGGATTTCAGGCATAAAACACTCTGGTCAGGGGAGGGAAGCAGCGCGCCGGGCCAGCCGGCACGCTGCGGAACATGGGCCGCCTGCGCGGCCCATGGGCAAGCAAGTACTTAAGCGAACACTTTGTTCTTGGTGCGGTCCCAGCCACCGACGATGTTGCCACCAGCTTGGCCGTCGGTGCGGTTCTGCTGGGTGTAGGTGGTCTTGATGCGGGCGAAGTTGAAGCTGATCTCTTCGATCGGCAGGTCGCTTACCGACTTGTCTTCACCGTTCTGGTTGCCACCGGCGACGAACTTGACCGACGACACCACGACTTCTTCCATGTCGATGGTCAGGTAGGTGATTTTGTCGCCACCGGCACGGTTGACGTTCAGCTTCAGCTTGGCGATGTGCTTGCCGGTGCAGCAGTGTTCGAACAGCTTGGCCGAAGCCTTGTCGACTGCCTTGCGGATCTTGAAGTCGCTCAGGGCAACACGCTCGGAGGACGCACCGCCGGAGGAGCTGGCGGTCGCCGAGGTGGCCTGGGTGGCGCCGTACTCGTAGCCCAGCACTTCGATCCAGTCCTTGTGCTTGTCGTCCAGTACTTCGCCTGGGATGCCGTCGATTTGGATATACGCGTCAAAAGCCATTGTGAAACTCTCCATTAACATCATTTGAAGGGTTGCTCATGCACCCCTTGGTTTTGACCTCGCCGAACACGTCGGCAGAGGTAGCTTGCCGCCCTCCGGGCCTCCTCCTGTGAGGCCCGGGTGGCCGGTTCTTGCGACGCGGCCTCAGTTGAGCCCGCGCACTTCGATTTCCACCCTTCGGTTGGGCTCCAGGCACTTGATCAGCTGCGCCCGTGGCTGTTGCATGTCGCAGTTGACCAGCGGCTTGCGGCTGCCTTCACCCTGGGCCACCACCAGCTCGGCGGGCACGCCCTTGCCGACCAGGTAGGTACGAATGGTCTGTGCCCGTTGCCTGGACACCTGCAGGTTGCCCTGGCTGTCGCCGAGCTGGTCGGCGTGGCCAGAAATGACGATCTTGCCGATGTTGGGGGTATTGAGCAGTTTGCTGGCGATGGCGCTCAGCTGGTTCTGGCCTTCGTTCTTCAGGCTCTGGAAGTCGGCGCGGCCAAAGGCGAACAGCGTGTCGGACTCCAGCGTGATGGTCTCGATCGAGCGCAGCGACTGGGCCCGCAGGCTGTCGATGTAGTTGCGCGAACTGGACATCAGGAAGGCGTTTTCGAGGATGCGTGGCACGTCCGGCTCACGGATCTGGTCGCTGTAGAAGTTGATCTGGCGGCTGGCGTACAGGTAGTCCTGGTTGCCGCCTTCGCTGCTGGCCGCCGCCATGCTCTTGCCAGTCTGGCGGGCGATGGCCGGGTACCAGTAGTCCGGCAGGCGCGCCTTGAGGAATGCCGGGTCGGCCTTCTCGCGCTGGGCTGGCGACAGCATCACGTAGGTGTCCAGGGTCGCCTTGCCGAAGTCGGCGATCGACTGGGCGCGGTTGTCATGCGGCAGCGCTTCGACCTGGACGCTGTCGACCCCGCTCACCGGCTGCAGCTCACGGGCGTTGCGCTGGTAGACCTTGAGCGTGGTCAGCAGGTACAGGGTGCGGGTGAGGTTGTCGGCCGTGGGCTTGAGCATCACGTTCTGCAGGGTGGCGAAGTAGCGGGTGCGCAGGATCGGCTCCACCTGATGGCCATGGTACAGGCCCAGCCGCATGCCCAGGGGCACGCCCTGTTCATGGTGCTGCTGGTAGTAGTGCGCAGTCCAGAAACGCAGGCGGTCAAGGCTGCGCCAGGCGGTGTATTGGCCGCTGGCAGCCTTGTCTTCGGCCTTGGCCTGGGCCAGTTCGCCGGAGATGCTCGCCAACGTGGCGCGGTTGTTCAGGTACGACCAGCCCCACAGGCTGCACAGCACCAGGCCCGCCAGGCTGGCCGCGCCCACCCAGGCGGCCTTGCGCCGGCGTTCGCGGTGGTTGCTGGTGTACAGCGCCACCAAGTGCTGGTCGGGGATGATCACCTTGCGGAACAGGCTGTTGATGAACAGTGGCGCGGGGTGGCTGCCGGTACCGGCGGCGTTGGCGTCGTGTTCCAGGGCAAAACGTTCGGCCACCTGCTGGCCGTGGCTGCCCCAGCGGGCTTCGTCAGCCTCCAGCGCTGCGGTGAAATAGAAGCCGCGGAGCATTTCCGCATTCTGGTAAGGGTTGGCTCGTAGCAGGCTGTCGACGAACCGTTGCAGGCGCGGCTTGAGCGCAGCCAGCTCCAGCGGGAAGCGGTAGGCGGCGTCATTCTGCCGGGTCACCTGGATGTCCTGCTGCACCAGCTGCTGGCTTGCGACTTGCTGCCAGTAACCGGTCAGCTCGTCCATCGCCCTGCCGAAGCGCTGGCCCCAATCGGCCTGCTCGTAACCCTTGTGCGAGAAGGTCTTGCCCATCACTTCGCCACGTGCGGCATCGTCCAGCTGGCGGTAGAACGGGGTGAAGCCGGGGATCAGGTCGCACTTGGTGAACACCAGGTAGATCGGCAGGCGCACTTCCAGCAGTGCGCAGCTTTCCTGAATGCGTTCGCGCAGGCGTTTGGCCACGCGTTCCTGGTCTTCGGCCGAACCGTGCAGGATGTCGGCGATGCTGACGCTGACGATCAGGCCATTGAGCGGGCGGCGCTGGCGATGTTGACGCAGCAGTTGCAGGAAGCCGCGCCACTTGCCGGCTTCTTCGGGGCTGTTCATGTAACGCCCGGCAGTGTCCAGCAGTACCGCTTCGGAGCTGAAGAACCAGTCGCAGTTTCGGGTGCCACCCAGGCCCGAGACCCGTGCACCTTCGCGCTCGGCATAGGGGAAGTTCAGGCCCGATTGCAGAATCATGGTGCTTTTGCCTGCGGCCGGCTGGCCGATTACCAGGTACCAGGGCAGGGTATACAGCGCATCCTTGGCGGCGGTGCCACGCGGCTTGTTGCTGTGCAGGCGCTCGATGCTCTGCAGCAGGCGCTCGCGCAGCAGGCTGATTTCTTCACGGTCGGCCGGGGTGGCATTGAGCACGGCCTGGTCGGCGTCGTCGCGCAGCAGGCCTTCGAGGTTGTGGTGCTGGCCGGCACCCCGGTACAGCAGCAGTACATAGCCCGCCGACAGCAGCAGGAACACGCCGATACCTGCCAGCAGGCTGTGCAGCGAGGCGAAGCCCAGGGCGCGGCCGATGGCCCAGACCAGGAAGATCGCCAGGAAGAACGCGACCCCCAGCAGGTAGGGTTGGTAACGCAGGCAGTAGTACTTGATCTTGTTCATACGGGCGTCGCATCCAGCGCATCGACGAACTGGTCGATGACGTGTTCAAGAGGTCGGTCATAGTCATGTTTGCGCGGTGCCGCCGCCAGCGGGCCAAGCATCGCCAGGTGCTGATGCGCGTCGGCGCAGCCGCTGAGCAGGCGATAAGCGCTGCTGGTGTGGCGCGACGGGAAGCAATACAGCCGTGGGTGCATGAAGTCGTCGGCCAGCAGGCTCACCGCTGGCACGCTCGGGTGGCCGCTCATGCGCGTCAGCCAGGTCAGCCAGAGGTCGGCCGTGGGGTTCTTCAGGCCGCGCTCGGCCGGCAGCGGCAGTTCGAGGCCGCCGTCGAAGTCTGCATGCAGCGCGGTGTGGCTGGCCTGCAGCCGCGCCAGCGCAGTGGCGCTGTCGAAGCTTGGCCAGGAACCGTGCAAGGCGCGGGCGACATCGGCAAAGCTGAAGTCGTGCAGGAACTTGGCGTGCACCCGGCGGAACAGATCGAGGTCCTGAGCCTGCAGCGGGCGCAGGGCCTTGATCCGCTCGAACAGGCCGGCGCTGTCGGCGCCTTGCACCGCCTCCTGCAGCAATGGCTTGATCTGCGCGCTGAACAGCTCACCCAGGGTGAACGGATTGAGCAACGCCGTACCTTCCTCGCCCTTGAGCAGCTGGAAGATGAAGAACGGATAGCGCCGCTGGCTGGTGTCACGCGAGCTGAGCAGGCCACCGAGCAGCCAGTTGCCGTTGCGTGCACGGTAGTTGAAGAAGCACCTCGGCAATGCGTCGAACAACGCCTGCCAGTCTTCGCGGTGGCGCATGGCCGCCAGCGAGGACTGCAGCCAGGCGTCGAACTCGCAGACTTCCTCCGCCGCCCCATGCAGGCTGACGAAGTCCGCGCTCGACGGGAGCTTGCCGAAGCATCCGATCATTGCGCGCCCCTGTCGTTGAGGGCGCTGAGGGCCTTGACGTCACCCAGGTCGGTCAGCTTGACCCCGCCGAAGTTACGCACCAGCAGGCTCACGCGGCCGTTGGCGGTGTTCCAGCTGAAGCGCTGCTGGATACCGTCGAGGTCTTCGACCCGGGCGCTTTCGTTCATGCGCAGCAGGCCCCAGCGCCCAGGGAAGTCGAACACGGTGACCCGTGCGCCGCTCAGGGTGACCACGTCCAGGCGCGCGCCCGGGGCATTGCTGGTGCCAGGCCAGGCAAAGCGGTTCCAGCTGCTGCGGCCGTTGCGGTAGTGCTGTTCCTGGCCATCGAGGGTGAACACGATGTCGGTAAAGCTGGCCGAAGGTTCGAGCATGATCTCGAAACCGTTGTCACGGTCTGACAGGCTGGCGATCACCTGGCCCACCGAGCTGGCCTTGTCGATGCTGTTGAGCATGCCCGGCCTGACCAGCGCCGGTGCCTTGCCATCGCCCACGCCCAGGCCTTCGCCGCCGGCCAGGTTGCCGATTTCGTTGCGTTTGAAGGCCGGCAGCAGGCCGCTGTCCGGGTCGACAAAACGCTGCAGGTCTTTAACCGACGCCTCGTTGCGGCTGCCGCCGGCAATCGGGTAACGGTGCGCCATGACCTGCTCCCACGGCTTGGCGATCTGCTGCGCCCAGGCTTTGGCGATCTGCTGTCCGGCCGGGTCGCGCAGCGTCGCCCAGGCATACTGGATCGGCAGGCTGAACAGCCCCTGCAGCGAGCGCGACAGGCCGTCCTGGCTGGTATCGACGCTGCTCTCGACATAGTTGCGCACGGTGGTCACTTCGCTTGGCTGGCCCTCGAGCGTTTCGCTGATCAGCTGCTTGCTGCTCTTGCCGACATCCTGCGAGCGCTGGATGTTGTTCATGCGTACCTTCAGCTTGCGCAGTGCGGCCAGGTAACGGTCCATGATGGTGCTGTCGGCACCCTCGGCGTTGTTCGCGGCGAACACCCGCGCCACGGGCTCGAAGCGCTTGGCCAGGCTGCCGTCATCGACCGCCGGCAGGACGGGAGCGACGTTGACGGGGAGGGCGTCTTTGTTGTCGAGCAGGCCGGTGACCTTGCTCCAGAAACCGTCCTCGCGGGTGGCACCCGGCGTCGGGATGGCAGCCTTGACCGGCAGGTCCCACTGGGTGTTGTCATTGACGGCCGCCAGCAGGTTCTTGACTGGCGAGTTCTGCACGTCGCTGAGCAGGCCCAGTTGTTGGGTGGCCGAGGCCAGGTCGGCGAAGGGGCGCACGCCGACACTGCTGACCATCTTGTACCAGGCCTGGGTGTAGTCACGCTTGTAGCGGGTCATGAACTCGCGAACGAAGTTGGCCTTCTGCACGATGGCGTCGCCACCTTCGCCATCCAGAACCCAGTCCGACTCGTTGCGCAGGTTGCCCGACACCAGCTTGATCAGCTCGGGCTTGACGAAGGTGTCCCAGCCCTGGCGAGTGTAGATCGCCGGTACGCCAGCGGAGCCGTACAGCAGTGCGCGGCCCGGTTGCGGCACCAGGTCGTTGAGGCTCAGCGCTGGGAACTGGCGGCTCGATTCAAGCTGCAGGCGCAGGTATTCGCGATCGACCAGCGAGCTGGAGATCATGAACGACTTGAGGTTTTCCCGGGTTTCGTTGATCAGCTGTTCGTTACGTGGCAACGACGGTGCCTCGCCCTGTTCCAGCAGCTGCACATACAGCGGGGCGTTCTCCTCGATCACACCGGCATCGGCCGGGGTGCCTTCACCGGCAGCGCTGGCCCAGGCCTGGTGCAGGTTGGCAGCGACGAACGCCGGATCCGGATGAGCCTGGGGCTCGGTCAGCAGCAGGTACAGCTTGAGGGTGTTGTAGGCGTCGATGATCGACGCCACTTGCTGCTCGTCAAGGCGTCCGAGCATTTCCTCGGACAGCGACAGGCCGCCAGTGGTGGCCGACACTTCCGCAGCATCGCTGGCGGTGGCCAGGTTGACCTTGGCGGCGTAGGCGCCGACGCGGGTATTGCCCAGCGCAGCCTGTGCCCTGGCGGCGACAGCCGGCGCCAATGGCTTGCCATTGCGCTTCTTCGGCTGCGGCGCCGGGGTGAACTCCAGCGCCTGGTTGATGCCGCTGGCGAAGGTGAGGTCATTGGGTGCGCGTTGAAAGGGAGGGCAAGGTTGCCCGTCCGTCATCCCTGCGAAGGCTTCTCCCCCATGCGCGCTTTGAGCTTGCGCAGGGTAGGGGGCTCGCCTCCCGTCAGCTCGATGCGGAACTCGGCGAAAGCGTGCTCGAGATCGGCATACTGCTGCAGCCCTTCTTCGGTGAACAGGTAGCGCCCGGGGATGTTACGCCACTCCATTGGAGTGCGGATGCGCTCCTGATCTGCCGCCTTCAGTAGTGGTCCCAGTGCGACGCTCAGCTTCATCGCGGCAGGATCCTGCGCCTTCATGCTGTCGATGATCAGGCGCAGCTTCAGAGACTTCTGTTTGAGGGTTTCGGTATTCATGTTCAGCCCTGGTTGGGCGGTTTCAAAAGCTGAGCGATCAGGTCAGTTCAGCGGCCATCGACCTGTACGCAAACGTCCTTGCCATCGATAACCTTGCATGGCCAGTTATCGTTGATGTAGTGATCCGGCTTGAAACACACGCGTTCATCGTTGACCCAGAACAGCTGCCAGGCAGAGCCCGAAATCAGCAGCTTCGAGCAGGGTGAATAGCCTCTGCCAAGCAGCGCAAGTGTGGTCAAAATCATCACGGCAGGGACGACGTAGAGCAGCGTCTTCAGCGAAAGGCCGAACATCAGTGTCTGGAAGCGGTGCAGCCGTGAGCCTGCCGGTGGGTCGAATTTTTTCCCTGTCCAGGCACATATCGCACAACCAACCAGCAGAATTGCCACCCCCGGCGGTGCCATGAGCAGGCCGAACGCGAGGTAAGGCGTTTCCACGACAGGCGCGCCACGTAGCAGCCTGCCGTACAGTGGGAACAGGTAGTTGATGTAGGCGTAGACCGAGAAGGCCGCGACCGACAGCATGGCGATGATCATGCCGATAGCCAGCAGCCTGATCTTGAGGGGCGAAAGCCCAGCGGGCATCTGTGAAGAGCGTGTATTCATCGTCAGAATTTAGGCAGGTTGAACGTGGGCAGCGATGGCAGGGAGGGCATCGACGGCAGCTTGGGGGCGCTCGGCCAGCTTGGCAGATCGAGCCCGTCGGGGCGTAGCTTGCGAATGACCCAAGACTTGGCCTCGTCGTAAAGTTCGTCGGCAATTCTGCCGGCGATGTTGGCGGCAGTTTGCTCGGCGTAGCGCCGCAAGTCGCCCGGTTTGATCTCGGTGATCGTCTTGTGGATTGCCTCGATATGGTCCACTGCATAACGCAGGCCGGCCTTCACCGCATTCTTGATGCCGTAATGGTTGTCCAGTGCGTTCAGCCCGAGGCCCACGGCGAAGACCACGAGTGCACCGGCAATGACCGGAGCGGCTGCTGCCGTGAACAGGGCTCCAGCCGCCAGTGCAGCAGCGTAGCCGAGCGCCGAGGCGATACCGGCCTTGATCAGCTCAACGCCAATACCGCCAAACAGGTCGCTCATGACATGCTCGTCGGCAAATACCCATTCTGCGACTTCAATGGCGACGGCCACATAACAGGACAACTTGAAGCCTTTGATGGACGAACCGCGCACACCGTACTTGCCGATGCCCATACTGACCAACTTGGCGTTCTGGATGCCATAACGGGGCGCGTTGAGCGTCTTGCGCAAGCCTGGGTAGCCGGTGAGGATCACGTACTGCTTGCCGTTGCGTACGGTGTAGCGGACTTTCGTGCCCAGCCCGTTCATGTCGCGAATGAAAGCGGCAGTGTTTTTCAGATCCCAGGCGGCCATGGCCGTGGGCACGCCCCAGGTCGTATTGACGAAGGTGTGGGGCAGGCCGTTGTAAGTGGATTTCACGTCCTGCCAGGTGCCGGCGAGCATGTGGCCCTGGGTGCGCGGGCACACTTGCGGAGCCTGCGTTGCGCCGTGTGTTCGCTGGGCGAACTGGGCTTGCGCATGGAAGTCTTCGATCGACATGATCACCATCTCACGGTGATTCTGATCCATCTCCCGGTCCAGTTGGCTGAGTTGGTTTTCACTCACGCTCATGGCGATTCTCCCTGAAATTCGCAGTGTAATGCCTCATGGCTGGGCGCAAGGAGCCTACACCGCTGATGTCCGGCAGATCAAACCAATGGACACAATACGATGTAATTAATCGAGAAAGCGCCGACTGCTCCACAGCCCGCGGTGCCGCTTCTCGTAGAGGCATTTTGGCGTCAGCTTGATGGCATCTGGCTTATCGCCATCATTTGACAGCCTCGGTCAAGCACGTTTTCATTGGAAGATTTCCAGCTTGGTGCAGGATGCATTGACATGATTACGGACGCCCTCGAATCGATCCTTACGCAGCATCAACGTCTGTTTACCTTCGACTCGCCGTTGCCTCCCGAACAAGAACTGCAACTGCTGAGCTTCAGCGGCCGCGAGGCGATTTCGGAGCTGTTCAGTTTTCAGGTACAGCTGATTTCCCAGGATGCGCGCATCGAGCTGAAGAAGCTCATCGGCAAGAAAGTGACGGTAGGGATCGCGCTGGCTGATGGCAGCACACGCTATATCAGTGCGCACGTGTCGGACTTCGTTCATACGGGTGCCGACGGCGGCATTGCCAATTACACTGCCGAACTCGTGCCGTGGATATGGATCCTCAGCCGTCGCCGCGACTCGCGTATATTCCAGGACAAAACCACCGAGCAAATCGTCAAGGACGTCTTTGCGTACTACCTGACCCTGGCCGAGTACGAGTTCCGCCTGAGCCAGCCGCTCAAACCGATCAGCTACTGCACCCAGTACCAGGAATCGGACCTCAACTTCGTGTTGCGCTTGCTCGAGCAGGAAGGGCTGTTTTTCACCTTCGAGCATTCCCAGGAAGGCCATCGCATGATCATCAGCGATGACAGCAGCATGCTTCCGCAGCTCGAGCGCCAACCGCTGATTCGTTACCACAGTGCTTCAGTCACCGAAACCGCAGACTCGATCACCAAATGGTCTTCCGCGCGGCGGATGCAACCAACGCGCCTGGCCTTGAAATCGTTCGACTACAAGCAACCGGGCAACCCGCACCTGGTGCAGTTGAATTCCGTCAACCAGCAGGGCGAGGTCGGCCAGTACGAAGTCTTCGAATACGAAGGCCTCTACGGCTACGCCGACGCCGATGAAGGCGTGCGCAAGGCGCGGCGTCGGCTGGAGGCGATGGAAGTGGACGGCAAGACGTTCCATGGCGAGAGCAACTGTCGCGCCATGGAGCCTGGCCACTACTTTGAACTGAGCCAGCATTACGATCACGACAATGATGCCCCGGATGACCGGCAGTTTCTGCTGCTTTCGGTTACCCACTGGGGGCAGAACAACTACACCAACGAGGGTGAAGCAGGTTACCGCAACGGCTTCAGCTGCATTCGCCGGAAAATTCCGTTCCGCCCTGCATTGAACACGCCCAGGGCGGGCATCAGCGGGCCGCAGACAGCCATCGTCGTCGGCCCTCCCGGCGAAGAGATCTACACCGATGAACTGGGCCGGGTGAAATTGCAGTTTCACTGGGACCGCAATGGCGAGTTCAACGACCAGAGTTCCTGCTGGGTACGCGTGGCCCAATCCGGTGCCAGCGGTGGCTTCGGCAGTATTCTGATCCCACGCGTAGGCGACGAAGTGGTCGTGGTTTTCCTCGACGGCAACCCGGACCGCCCGCTGATCATGGGCAGCCTGTACAACAGCACCAATACCCCGCCATGGTCGCTGCCGGCGAACAAGACCCAGAGCGGTTTCCTGACCCGCTCGATGAAGGGTGATGGCGGTACCGCCAACTTCTTCCGCTTCGAGGACAAGGCCGGCGCCGAGCAGATCATCATGCACGCCGAGCGCAACATGGATACCGAGATCGAGCTGGATGAGACCCATGATGTGGGGAACAACCGGACGATCACGGTCGGTGGGGCGCACACGGAAATCATCAAGAAAGATACGGTGGTGAACGTCAAGGAGGGGGCTTACACCTTGCAGGTGGACAACAAGTTCATCCAGGTGAGCGCCAAAGAGAGCATCCTGCTCCAGGTCGGCACTAGCAAGATAACTCTCAAACCGGACGGCATCACCATCGAAGCAGACAGCATCGACATTCTGGGCAAGAACACCTTTGTCAAAGGTGACCGGGTCGACATCAACGAGTAGGGCGTAGCGTGATGATCAGGGGAAACATCTACGACAGGCTCTCGCAGAGGCGAGAGGCCGCCGAGGCGCTTGCCCGGCAGCAGGCCGAGGAAGCGCGCATTGAGGCGCAAGCTACGGTAGAGGCTGCTCCACCGCCACAGCCACTGCTGATGGAGGCAGAGCAGAACGCATTGCGTATTGCAGGCTTGAACATGCTCATGCCTCAAGGTTTCGCTTTTCGTGATATCGACACCACGCTGGAGTTTGCCGGTTGCCATGTGCAATTCAGCGCCCGCCGCCGCCCTGCGCCTGATGGGCTTGAACTTGATAATGCGGTCGAGTTGTTTATCAAAAAACTGTGCGAGCGACATGCAGAACTGATCCCGGTGCGTCAAGCCGAAGCCTTGTTGGCTGGCCACCCTGCGATCAGCCTCGACTACCAGTTCAATGCAGGCCAGGAGCGCCGGCACGGTCGCGCCGTGTGCACGATCATCGCTTCTGCAGACGGCAACAAACGGCAGTGGCTGAACGTGTCTACGGTAATCAACCCGGACCAACCACAACTGGCCGATTGGCTCATCGCATTCGACGCCATGCTGGCTGGTATGACCGCTCAGTAAGGTTCAAATCTTTTCACGTTTTCATGGAACATTCAGACAATGGACTATCAGCTGCAGGAAGGATCTATCACGTTGCCGGAAGGCTTCCAGGATCGAACAGTCAACATGTTTATCCTGGGAGACAGTATCCCAGCCCCGCTGAACATTACGCTCTCGCGTGACAACCTGATGCCCGGGGAGGACCTCAAGGCCTATATCGAGCGTCAGGTGAAGCTGATCGCATCCAAATTGCGCGGCTACACCATCCTCGGCAAGAAGCCCGCCAGCCTGTCTTCCAGCCAGCCCCAGGCAGGTATTCAGGTCGATGGCTACTACCTCAAGGATGGCAGGCCGGTCTATCAACGGCAGGCGGCTTTCGAGGTCGCGCCTGGGCGCATTCTGGTGTTCTCCACGACCAGTCAGGCCGACTTCGATGGCAAGCAGAACGACAGTTGGCTTGGGCTGTTGAACAGCTTCGAACCACGCCAACCAAGCTCCCCAGAAAACACCACGCAGGGTTGAACCTATGTTCGAGGCTGCGCGGCTGCACGACGAGATTGAACACACCAGTGCCCTGGCAGGTTTTCTTGCTGGGGCAGTGATTGGCCTGGCGATCGCTACGGCTGCTGCCTTCACCATCTGCACCGCCGGCCTCGGCGGCTTCTTGCTGGGGGCGGTGATCGGTATCGGTGCCGGCATGCTGCCAATGTTGGGCGAGAAGATAGGCTCGATGTTCAGTTCGCCCGCTGGACAGATAGAGCTGCCCGGTTGTTCGACAGATGTATTCATCAACAATCGCAATGCGGCCCACGCCACATTGAGTACCGCCAAATGTGACAAGCATCCGGCGCCGGTACTGGTTGCAGAAGGCTCCAGCAACGTATTCATCAATGGCGTTGCAGCGGCCCGTAAAGGTGACAAGCTGACGTGCGGCGCGAAGATATCGGGCGGTTCGAACAACGTCTACATCGGTGGCGGTACTCAGCGGTACCTGCCCGTGGATGATGAAGTACCGGAATGGCTACGCGTCACCGTCGATGTGTTGATGATCGTTGCCTCGATGGGGCGATCGGTACTGGCGGTCGGCCGCCTGGGGCTTCAGGCCGGCCTCAAGGCCGCTGGCCCGTGTGCACTTCAGACCGGCGCTACCATTGCAGCCAGCTATCTCGCAGGGCGCTTCATCATCGGCCCAGCTGTTGGTCGGGCGATCGAGGGCTTTACCGGTAATCCGGTGGACATGACCACCGGCCGCAAACTGCTGGCCAATGAAACAGACTTCGTATTGCCTGGCCTGATGCCTATCGAGTGGTCGCGGTTTTATGCCAGCGACCTTACCGTCGACAGTGCACTGGGCCAGGGCTGGATCTTGCCTTGGGAGCAAAGCCTGCGTCGTAGCGGCGGGTTCGTCTATCTAACCGACAACCAGGGGCGCAGCGTCCCATTCGTCGATCTGGAGCCAGGCGAAAGCATCTACAATCCCAACGAGCGCATCCACCTCGTGCGTACCGAGGGCGGCCACTATCTTCTGCAGACGCTCGACAACCTGTTCTTCTACTTTGGTGAAGTACCGGACGGCAATACCCGTGTGCCTTTGCAGCGCCTGGAAAATGCGCTGGGCCATTACCTGCACTTTACCTACAGCGCCGAAGGGCGGCTCACGGATATCACCGCGCCAGGGGCCGTGCGTGTCCACCTGCACTATGACAACCCGCTTGGGCGTTTGACGGACGTCAAGCGCGTGGTCGATGACACCGCTGTCGAAACGCTGGTGCGCTACCGCTATGACGATAACGGCCAGCTCGCTGAAGTGATCAACCGCAATGGCGACTCTGTTCGCCATTTCAGCTATGCCGAACACCTCATGATCCGGCACAGCAATGCCTTGGGCCTGATCTGCGAGTACCGCTGGGAAACCCAGGGCGGCAAACCACGGGTGGCCGAGCACTGGACCAGCGACGGCGAGCATTATCACTTCCGTTACGACCCGGCCAAACGCACCAGTTGGGCAACCGACGTGCTGGGCCGCGAACTGGAAATCCAGTACAACGAAGACAAACGCGTCATCGCCAGTCGCGACTTCGGCGGTGAGCGCTACGGCATGGATTTCGACGCAACCGGAAACCTGATCGGCATCGATCTGCCCGATGGCAACCACCTGGCGCTCAAGTACGACGACTTCTCCCGGCTGATCGAGGAAACCGACCCACTGGGCCGCAAGATCACCTACAAGTATCACCTTGCTACACCACTGGTCACCGAAACCCGCTTCCCCGACGGTAGCGTCTGGCAGTCTCGTTACGACGACAAAGGCAACCTGATCACCGAGATCGACCCGCTGGGCCACAAAACCCAGTACTTCAACAGCGATGACGGCCTGCCGCACACAATCGTCGATGCCAATTTCAAATCCAAGTACCTGTGGTGGAACGCCTATGCCCAGGTCGAACGTTTCCAGGACTGCTCGGGCAAAAGCACCTACTACCGTTATGACGAGCGTCAGCACCTCGTCGCAGTGACCGATGCACTGAACCAGACCACCTCGCTGGAGCGCAAACCGGACGGCGAAGTACTGCGTATCAACCACCCGGACGGCACTGCGGAGACTTTTACCTACAACACCCTGGGCCAGGTGCTGACCCACACCGATGGCAAAGGCCAGACCACCCGCCTGCAACGCACGTCACGTGGCCTGCCGAGCAGCCGTCAGGATGCCAAGGGCGAGTGGGTACGCTATGAGTACGACAAGGCCCTGCGCCTGACCGCGCTGGTCAACGAAAACAGCGCAGCCTACCGCTTCGCCTACGACGCATCGGACCGCCTGAGCGAAGAAGTGCGGGTCGACAATCTGACCCGGCGCTTTACTTACGACGCTGGCGGGCATCTGGTCCGGCTGGACGAAATCGGCTACGGCGAAAACGGTGAGCGCCCCGAGCGCAGCACGCTGTTCGAGCGCGACGCCATTGGCCGGTTACTGGCCAAGGTCAACCGCGATGCGCGGCAAGACTTCGCCTACGACGACGCTGACCGCTTGCTGAGCATTCAGCGCCAGCCGACGCCTACTGGCAAACAGCTGGGCATCACCGAGGAAAAGCTCGGCTACAGCTATGACCTTTTAGGCCGACTGACACAAGAGCTGAGCCCGAGCGGCGCGCTGGATTATGAGTACGATGCCCTCAGCAACCTGACCACATTGACCCTGCCGGATGGCCGCAAACTGAACCACCTGTACTACGGCAGCGGACACCTGCACCAGTTGAATCTGGACGGGCAGGTGATCAGCGACATGGAGCGTGATGACCTGCACCGGGAGGTTTACCGCACCCAGGGCAAGCTCACCAGCTGCTTCGGTTACGACGCGATGGGGCGCAAGGCCTGGCAGTTTGCCTCGACCTTGCCTGCCGACAAGCTTTCACAGGTGCACAACACCGGCATTAACACCTCGCTGTTGGTGGAGCACGCGTACAACCCGATTCACCGCCGCTACCAGTACGACCCGGCCGGAGAACTGGTGCGCACCCTCGACAAGCTGCGAGGCGAGATCAAGTACGAGTACGAAGCCAACGGCCAGTTGCGCAGCCGGGATACCGGCTCGCTGGTGGGTAGTGAAGAGTTCCGCTACGACCCGGCGGCGAACCGGCTGGACTTCAATGCCCGTCAGTTTGACAAGGTCAGGGACAACCGGATCAAGCAGTGGCGGGACCAGGAGTATCGCTACGATCCTTGGGGTAACCTGATCGAGAAGCGCTCTGGGCACAGCAAGCTGCAGACCTTTGCCTATGACTGCGAAAACCGGCTGGTTCGGGCGGAAACAGTGGTCAATGGCAAGCTGGAGAGTACCGGGCAGTACCGGTATGACAGCCTCGGGCGGCGGGTAGCCAAGCAGGCGGAAATCAACGGCGTAGTCGAGCAGAAGCGCTTCCTGTGGCAAGGCTTGAGGATGCTGCGGGAAGAGGCGCCTGGGCAGAACATCCTGTACCTGTATGAGCCGGGTAGCTATGCACCGTTGGCGCGGGTAGACCAGGCTGAGGGTCAAGAACAGAAACTCTACTACTTCCATACCGACCAGATTGGTACGCCGCTGGAACTGACGGACAGTGATGGCACGATTGTTTGGCAGGCTTCGTATCGTTCGTGGGGGGCAATAGAGAACCTAACGATTCAAGAGATCACGCAGAATCTAAGGTTTCCGGGCCAATACCGAGATGTTGAAACGGGGTTGCATTATAATACCTTCCGTTACTATGACCCTGAGGTGGCCCGGTTTACCACTCAGGATCCTATCGGGCTACTGGGCGGTTTCAACCTTTACAGTTATGCTCCTAATTCCACGGGATGGCTTGATCCTTTAGGATGGTGTGTCAACACTAATGTGACAAGGGGAGCGGCAGGCCAGCCCTTGAGGGCAACTGCTACTATCACGAAAAATGACCTAAAAACAGGTACGGCTACCAATCAGTCCTCAAGGGCTTGGGCCCGAATGATGGGCAATTCCGATGATGATGCTGGACACATTATTGGTAAGCTCTTAGGAGGTTCCGGAGGGAAGGAAGGAGTGTTCCCTCAGCTGTCTAAAGTCAATCGTGGCTTGTTTAGGGATTTTGAAAAACAAATCGCAAAAGACGTCTTCGATAATGGGCCTGTTGATGTCGAGCTCGTATTTAAATACGGTGCCGGTGGCACAAGGCCAACAAAAGTAATTTATAATGTGTTCAGGAATGGGGATCTCGTAGATGGAAAAATATTCAGCAACTGATCTGGATGAAGAGTTTGGCAAGGTTCTGAAGGGGTTTATGCATGAAATGTATAACTGGGAACTGGCATACTATCAAAAAAGCATCGACGCCTTTGATGGTGACTTGTCGGAAACGGAGCTTGAGGAAACCATGCGTAAGGACCTTTTGAAGATTTTTCGCCAGTATGTGCTTGAAGGCGGGAGAAATTACGACAGAGTAGAAAATTTGGTTTGTGGTCGATATCCTGAATACGATGAGGTAAATGATCGGATCGAGGTAATCGATAGAAGTGAAAAAAAGGTTAGTGTTATTATAAGAAAGACGAAAGGTCTGGCTGCTGCGTTTCGATTGAACTTTGTTGTAAGTGATGGTGAATTTATGATTTCAGGTCGGGACTTGCAGCATGGGCAAAAATGGCAAAAAACTTATGTCTGAGAATTGATTCAAAGCTCGGTTTGGTTTCAGGAAAGTTTGGTGTTGCTGGGGTTCTTTAATAAGAAATGTTTAGAGGCGATTGCCAACTTTGACTCAGTCGTCTCGCCCCTCGATTTTGATGATTAATACTTGGGGGCCTTCGCATTGATTTTTTCGTCGTTTTAACCTTTCCCACAGCAAAACCTGAGATTCAGTTACGACAAATTCTCCCGCCTGATCGATGAAATCCACCCGCTGGCCACAAGACTCAGTACCCCAACAGCGACGATGGCCTGCCGCACACCATCATCGATGCGACCTACAAGTCCAAGTACCTGTGGTGGAACACCCTGGCCCAGGTCGAGCGCTACCAGGACTGCTCAGGCAAGAGCACCTATTACCGCTATGACGAGCGCCATCACCTGGTGGCCGTGACCGATGCGCTGAACCAGACCACCTCGGTGAAGCGCAAGCCGGACGGCGAGGTACTGCGCATCACTCACCCGGACGGCACCGCCGAAACCTTTACCTATAACGTCTACGGCCAGGTGCTCAGCCACACCGACGGCAAGGGCCAGACCATCCGCCTGATGCGCACCGCGCGCGGCCTGCCGAGCAGCCGTCAAGATGCCAAGGGCCAGCGGGTTCGCTACGAGTATGACAAGGCCGTGCGCCTGACCGCGCTGGTCAACGAGAACAACGCGACCTACAGCTTTGCCTACGACGCCTCGGACCGGCTGAGCGAGGAAGTGCGGGTGGATAACCTGACCCGGCGCTTCAGCTACAACGTCGGTGGTCATTTGGTCCGGCTGGATGAAATCGGCTACGGCGAAAACGCCGAGCGCCCGGAGCGGCATACGCTGTTCGAGCGCGACACCATTGGTCGCCTGATCGCCAAGCTCAATCGCGATGCTGAGCAGCGGTTCACCTATGACGACGGTGACCGGTTACTGAGCATCGAGCGGCACCCGAGCGGAATCGGCAAGCAGCTTGGCGTGACCAAGGAAAAGCTGGAGTACGCCTACGACTTGCTGGGGCGGTTGACCCAAGAGATCACGCCCGATGGGACACTGGGCTACGAGTACGACCCGCTGAGCAACCTGACCACGCTGACGCTGCCGGATGGCCGCAAGGTCAATCACCTGTACTACGGCAGCGGGCACCTGCACCAGTTGAACCTGGACGGCCAGGTGATCAGCGATATGGAGCGCGACGACCTGCACCGTGAGGTCTACCGGACCCAGGGCAAGCTCACCAGCTGCTTCGGTTACGACGCGATGGGGCGCAAGGCCTGGCAGTTTGCCTCGACCTTGCCTGCCGACAAGCTCTCGCAGGTACACAACACCGGCATCAACACCTCGTTGCTGGTGGAGCATGCCTACAATCCGATTCACCGCCGTTACCAGTACGACCCGGCCGGAGAACTCGTGCGCACCCTCGACAAGCTGCGAGGCGAGATCAAGTACGAGTACGAAGCCAACGGCCAGTTGCGCAGTCGGGATACCGGCTCGCTGGTAGGCAGCGAAGAATTCCGCTACGACCCGGCGGCGAACCGGCTGGACTTCAATGCCCGTCAGTTTGACAAGGTCAGGGACAACCGTATCAAGCAGTGGCGGGACCAGGAGTATCGCTACGATCCTTGGGGCAACCTGATCGAGAAGCGCTCGGGGCACAGCAAGCTGCAGACCTTTGCCTATGACTGCGAGAACCGGCTGGTTCGGGCTGAGACAGTGGTCAATGGCAAGCTGGAGAGTACCGGGCAGTACCGGTATGACAGTCTAGGGCGGCGGGTAGCCAAGCAGGCGGAAATCAACGGCGTAGTCGAGCAGAAGCGCTTCCTGTGGCAAGGCTTGAGGATGCTGCGGGAAGAGGCGCCTGGGCAGAACATCCTGTACCTGTATGAGCCGGGTAGCTATGCGCCGTTGGCGCGGGTAGACCAGGCGGAAGGGGAAGAACAGAAACTTTATTACTTCCATACGGACCAGATTGGTACGCCGCTGGAACTGACGGATAGCGACGGGCAGATCGTTTGGCAGGCGAGCTATCGTTCGTGGGGGGCAGTGGAACATCTGGCTGTCGATGAAGTGGAGCAGAATCTGCGCTTCCAGGGGCAGTACTTCGACTCTGAAACAGGGCTTCACTACAATACGTTCCGCTATTATGATCCCGCTCTCGCGAGATTTATCACACAAGATCCAATTGGTTTGTTTGGAGGATTCAACCTATATAGTTACGCACCTAGCTCGACTGGTTGGCTTGACCCATTAGGATGGTGTGTCACGACCAATGTCACAAGGGGAGTGGCGGGTCAGCCATTGAAAGCGACTGCTACAATCACAAAAGGTGATCTGAAGTCTGGCACGGCAACCAATCAGTCCTCGAGAGCATGGGCCAGAATGATGGGCAATTCCGATGATGATGCTGGACACATCATTGGTAAGCTCTTAGGTGGTTCCGGAGGGAAAGATGGCGTCTTCCCTCAATTAAAAGGCATAAATCGTGGCCAATTCAGAGCTTTCGAATCTCAGGTTGCAAACTTGGTTCAGAAAAAAGGCGCTGTGGATGTTGAACTAAACTTCATATATGGTAACGGTGGTACCCGCCCCACATCTATAACCTATGATGTTTTCCATCAGGGTGAAAAAATACTTGAGGGAATTTTTGGAAATTAATATGTCAAGAAAAAATATTTCAGAAGATGTGCCGAAAGCTCTTGTCGCGTTCATGGAAGAGATGAAAGTATGGGAGGTAGATTTTTTTGATAGGCGAAAACAAGCCCTCAGTGAAGGAGTTGATGATCCAAAGTTAAAGGAGGAATATGCGCAGAAATTAGAGTTGATCCTTAGTAAGTATGTTATGAGGGACAAGTTTAATTACGGTCGCCTTATAGATTTAGGCTGCACAAAGCCTGCAACCTACGATCCTGATGTCGATGAAGTTAAAGTCCTGGGCGGCGATGAAAAAGGTCTAACCGTGCAGGTTCAGCAAGTCAAAGGCGCTGAAACAACTTCGAAAATTCACTTGATACTTAAAGAGGGTGAGTGGAAAGTAAAAAAGAAAGAAATATTGAGTTTTGATGAAAAGTGGCGCCGTGCTCCATTGTGAATCTGCTAAGTTGCCATTGCTGAACAGCGACCTGCCCGGAGGACTTACTTAGGAGTTGAGCCAAGCGGTGCAGTGGACTATGAGTGAGATGTCCTCAGCATCTGACCACACTGACCCTGCCGGATGGCCGCAAGCTGAAGCACCTGTACTACGGCAGCGGGCACCTGCACCAGTTGAACCTGGACGGGCAGGTGATCAGCGATATGGAGCGTGATGACCTGCACCGTGAGGTCTACCGCACCCAGGGCAAGCTCACCAACTGCTTTGGCTACGATGCGATGGGACGCAAGGCCTGGCAGTTCGCCTCGACCTTGCCCGCGGACAAGCTCTCGCAGGTGCACAACACCGGCATCAACACCTCTTTGCTGGTGGACCATGCCTACAACCCGATTCACCGCCGTTACCAGTACGACCCGGCTGGAGAGTTGGTGCGCACCCTCGACAAGCTGCGGGGCGAGATCAAGTACGAGTACGAAGCCAACGGCCAGTTGCGCAGTCGCGATACCGGCTCGCTGGTGGGCAGCGAAGAGTTCCGCTACGACCCGGCAGCCAACCGCCTGGACTTCAATGCCCGTCAGTTTGACAAGGTCAGGGACAACCGGATCAGGCAGTGGCGGGACTAGGAGTACCGCTACGACCCTTGGGGCAACCTGATCGAGAAGCGCTCGGGGCACAGCAAGCTGCAGACCTTTACCTATGACTGCGAGAACCGGCTGGTTCGGGCGGAAACAGTGGTCAATGGCAAGCTGGAGAGTACCGCGCAGTACCGGTATGACAGCCTCGGGCGGCGGGTAGCCAAGCAGGCGGAAATCAACGGCGTAGTCGAGCAGAAGCGCTTCCTGTGGCAAGGCTTGAGGATGCTGCGGGAGGAGACGCCAGGGCGGAGCATCTTGTATGTGTATGAGCCGGGTAGCTATGCGCCGTTGGCGCGGGTAGATCAGGCTGAGGGTCAAGAGCAGAAACTCTACTACTTCCATACCGACCAGATTGGTACGCCGCTGGAACTGACGGGCAGTGATGGCACGATTGTTTGGCAGGCGTCGTATCGTTCGTGGGGTTCTGTAGAGCAGTTGGCCGTTAGGGAAGTCGATCAGAGTCTGCGCTTTCAAGGGCAATATTTCGACTCTGAAACAGGGCTTCACTACAATACGTTCCGTTTTTACGACGCTGAGGTAGGACGGTTTCTGTCGCAAGATCCGATAGGGCTTGCAGGTGGTACTAACGTCTATTCATACGCTGCAAATCCTGCTTAAGAAATCGACCCGTTGGGATGGTGCTCGACGAAGTTGGGTAATAGCATGGGGGCCAGGAAAGGAGATGGGATGGCGAACCATCACCTGATTCCGGAGGAGGTCCTGAGCAATCCACAGTTCGCTAGAATGTTTGACAGACTTAAGTCTATGGGCTTCAACGGGGGTGGGGCGTCAAACGGAATATTTCTACCTGGCAGCAAAACACTAACGCAGCGAATTAATTTGCCTGGGCATTGGTCAAATCACGGTAAGTATACAGCTGTAGATGAAGCGAAAGTGGCTAAGCTAAATTCATACTTCGAGGCAGGAGCTATTTCTGATACGCAACTAGCCTTGGGTATTGGGAAGATTCAAAATTTCGCTAGAGAGGGACTTGAAGCGAATAAATTTATTGTGGATGCAATCACGGGGCGATTGTTATGAGTCTTGAAGCAAATAAGTTTTATGCAATGCAGTATAACTGTGCGGATGCGGGGTGCCCAGATAATTTGACGGGTTTTTTTAATCACGATAGATTTGAGTGGTCCCCCTATGAATGTCATCCTGAGCAGTTGGAAATAAAAAATTCATATCATCTTGCTCTTTCGGATTCGAGTATTGATATCGATATTCTGGATTTCGATTTTTATCAGGTTAGCGTGACGTATGTTTCGCGAAAGTTTTTGGGGGTTTGTGATTTATTAGGTGCGCGCTACAGGGCTATTCCTCTCGATATATCACTTGGCGATAAGGTCAGAAAAGATGAGTATTTTATTTTCTTGCCGGGTGAAAGCTTGCCTGTTTTAGACAAGGCGTCATCTATCTATGAGGCTGCGAAGGACTTAGAAACCGGAAGTGTCATTGCGAGTCCATTATATCCCGGCGAGGTTACTATTGAAAAGATAGATTCGTTTGTGGTTTTGCCAGGTATAAAAAGTGATATATTTCGTTGTCAGGAAGCGCTGCAGATTTTTTGCAGTGATAGATTTAAATCGGCTGGGAAGGAATTGAAAGGAATTTCATTCGTTCCGGTGGATGAAAATTATAGGTATGATCCATGGTCAGACTTTGACGAGCTATAGCTAGCACTGTCGCAAAGCTCATCGAGCTATCTGATAGTTACTCCAATATTGGTTGCACGGGTAATTAAAGATAGCTTGTCTCCAGATGCTGATTTGGATTTTATTTACCGCTATAAACTTTGCGGAATAGTAAGTCATCCCGAAAAAAGCACTGTTCGTATTAAGGCTATCGAGAGGCAGGGGTTAACTGGGCCCCATCTAAGAAGGTGTTATTTTCTAGTATCCAGCGGCCTTTTAAATAAAGCCCCTTAAATGAATGCAGTAGGTCATGATGCTAAAGTATTCTGGGGTCAACTTAGGTGCCTAGAGGGTGATGAAGCCGTTCTGTCAGAATTGATGCCTATGCTGGATCGTTTAGTGATCGATTTGATCTGAATTCAATGGAGTTTCAAATGCTCGCAAGGACGACGAAACGCAAGAAAAAACCACCGCACCCCGGCGATGAGGTCCACGACCACCTCGTGGAAATGGATTTCTGGGTAAAGTGCGCCTACCTGTTCACTCCAGCGTTCCTGGCGCTTGTGGGTGGCCTGCGTGCCGCGATGATCGCCATCTTCATCTACCCCGTGATCAGCATCCTCTACTTCATCATCCGCCACCGTTACCTGAAAAGCGTACCGCCTGAGAAGCTGGTCCATGTGGTGCCGTGGAGTCATATCTATGACGGACGGAGCCTGTCGATGATCATCTTGTGCCTCTGGGTACTGGCGGGCGGTTACGCACTCTACAATCACCTCTTCTAAGGTGGTTCCACTACGCGGAACCACATTCGTTTGTACTCCCTCGCCACTCGCGTTTATCTGTCGCCTAGCACGACCTGCCTTCCCCGTCGTGATCTCAAAGCGAACAACAAGAACGGGCTCCACCCGCGCGAGGAGATTCCCCATGCAGCAACACCAGCACATCCTGGCCTGGCTCAACGAGGTGGCCAGCGACCTGCACGCCATCCGCCACGATATCCACGCCCACCCCGAACTCGGTTTCAAAGAAAGCCGCACCTCGGCCCTGGTCGCCACGCTGCTGCAGCAGTGGGGCTATGAGGTGCACACCGGCATCGGCAAGACCGGTGTGGTCGGTGTACTGCGCAACGGCAGCAGCCCGCGCAAGCTGGGCCTGCGCGCCGACATGGACGCGCTGCCGATCCACGAGGCAACCGGTGCCGCCTACAGCAGCCGCCACCAAGGCTGCATGCACGCCTGCGGCCACGACGGCCACACCACCATGTTGCTGGGGGCGGCGCGCTACCTGGCGGCTACACGGCAGTTCGATGGCACGTTGACGCTGATCTTTCAGCCGGCCGAGGAGGGCCAGGGCGGGGCCGAGGCGATGCTCGCCGATGGGCTGCTGGAGCGCTTCCCTTGTGACGCACTGTTCGGCATGCACAACATGCCGGGGCTGCCGGCAGGCCACCTGGGCTTTCGCGAGGGGCCGATGATGGCCTCGCAGGACCTGCTGACCGTCACCCTCGAGGGCGTTGGCGGGCATGGTTCGATGCCGCACCTGACGGTCGACCCGCTGGTGGCGGCGGCCAGTGTGGTGATGGCGTTGCAGACGGTTGTGGCGCGCAACATCGATGCCCAGGAGGCGGCGGTGGTCACGGTCGGCGCGCTGCAGGCGGGCGAGGCGGCCAACGTGATTCCGCAACAGGCGCTGCTGCGCCTGAGCCTGCGGGCGCTGGATGCTCGGGTGCGGGCGCAGACCCTGGAGCGGGTGCGGGCGATCATCGTCAGCCAGGCCGAGAGCTTTGGCTGCACGGCCAGCATCGAGCACCGGCCGGCGTACCCGGTGCTGGTCAACCATGCTGCAGAAAACGCCTTTGCCCAACAGGTCGGCGAAGCGCTGCTGGGCGCCGACAAGGTCGATGGCAACACCCGCAAGCTGATGGGCAGCGAGGACTTTGCCTGGATGCTGCAACGCTGCCCCGGCGCCTACCTGTTCATCGGCAATGGGGTGCAGCGGCCAATGGTGCACAACCCGGCCTATGACTTCAACGACGACATCCTGCTGACCGGCGCCGCCTACTGGGGTGCGCTGGCCGAGAGCTGGCTCAAGCCGGCCTGACCTGGCTGTATTGACGACTGCCGCTGGAACCCGGGCGCGGCTGCGCCTGGGCGATCACTTGAACCTGAATGGAGTGTTCCGCATGCAGATTTCCAATACAGGCGCGTCGCGTACCCGGCAAGTGGTGGCGGCGATCATCGGTAATGCGCTGGAGTGGTATGACTTTATCGTGTACGGCTTTCTGGCGAGTATCATCGCCCGCCAGTTCTTCCCCTCGGACGATGAATACAGCTCCCTGTTGATGGCCTTGGCCACCTTCGGCGTGGGCTTTTTCATGCGCCCTGTGGGTGGGGTGTTGCTGGGCGTGTATGCCGACCGCAAGGGGCGCAAGGCGGCGATGCAGCTGATCATCCGCCTGATGACGGTGTCGATTGCGATGATCGCCTTCGCACCGAACTACCTGGCCATTGGCATGGGGGCGCCGTTGCTGATCGTGGTAGCGCGGATGCTGCAGGGCTTTGCCACCGGTGGCGAATACGCCAGCGCCACGGCCTTTCTGGTAGAGAGCGCGCCGGCCGAGCGCAAGGGCCTGTATGGCTCGTGGCAGCTGGTGGGGCAGTGCCTGGCGGTGTTCTCCGGCGCGGCGATGGTGGCGCTGGTCACTCACCTGTGCACGCCCGAGGCGCTGGACAGCTGGGGCTGGCGGATCCCGTTCGTGCTCGGCTTGCTGATCGGCCCGGTGGGGCTGTGGATTCGCAAGCATATGGCAGAACCTGAGGAGTTCCTGGAAGCGCGCAAACAGGCCAGGGGCCGGGCGCCGAGCCTGTGGCAGGTGCTGCGCGAGCAGCGCCGCAGCCTGCTGGTGTCGATGGGCCTGGCCAGTGGCGCGACGGTGTCGTTCTACGTGGTGCTGGTGAACATGCCGACCTTCGCCCACAAGAATCTTGGCCTGCCGCTGGACCAGGTGCTGCTGGTGCAGATGCTGGCCGTCGGCCTGATGACCGTGGTGATTCCGCTGGCCGGCGCCCTGTCGGACCGGCTCGGCCGAAGGCCGGTGCTGATGGCCTTTACCCTGGCGTTCTTCGTCATGGTTTACCCGCTGTATGTGTGGGTGGCTGCGGCGCCGTCGATCGAGCGCCTGCTGGTGATGCAGCTGCTGCTGTGCAGCGCCATTGGCGGCTTCTTTGGCCCCGCGCCGACCGCGCTGGCCGAGCAGTTCCCGGTCGAAGTGCGCTCCACCGGGGTGTCGGTGGCCTACAACGTGGCGGTGATGGTGTTCGGCGGGTTCGCCCCGCTGATCGTCACCTGGCTGAGCAAGGTGCTCGGCACCCCGGTGGCGCCATCGTTCTACGTGCTGTTCGCCTGCCTGCTGACATTGCTCGGCACCTATTGCCTGAAAGAAGCACCGCGCGCCGGCAAGGCCGCCGCCTACAACCTGGGAGTGAAACCGTGAACGCGTTAGCTATCGACCCGATCGTCGCCCTCGACGCCGAGGCCCTGTCCCGGGCCATCCATGCCCGCCAGGTGGCGTGCCGCGAGGTGATGCAGGCTTATCTGGGCCATATCGAGCGCTGCAACCCGCAGGTCAATGCGCTGGTATCGCTGCGCGCTGGTGAAGACCTGCTGGCCGAGGCCGAGGCCTGCGATCGCGAACTGGCGCGTGGCCAGTCCCGTGGCTGGATGCATGGCATGCCGCAGGCGATCAAGGACCTGGCCGCCACGGCCGGGCTGCGCACCACCCTGGGCTCGCCGCTGTTCGCCGGGCAGGTGCCGGCACACGACGCCATCAGCGTGGCGCGGGTGCGGGCCAGTGGGGCGATCATCGTCGGCAAGAGCAACGTGCCGGAATTCGGCCTCGGCTCGCAGAGCTACAACACGCTGTTCGGCACCACCACCAATGCCTATGACCACAGCCGCGTGGCGGGTGGCAGCAGCGGCGGTGCGGCGGCGGCATTGGCCATGCGCCTGCTGCCGGTGGCCGATGGCAGCGACATGATGGGGTCGCTGCGCAACCCGGCGGCGTTCAATAACGTGTTCGGCCTGCGCCCGTCGCTGGGGCGGGTGCCTTATGGGCCGACGCCCGAGCTGTTCCTGCAGCAGCTGGCCACCGAAGGGCCGATGGGGCGCAGCGTCACCGATGTCGCCCGTTTGCTGACGGTGCAGGCCGGGCATGATGCGCGGGTGCCACTGTCGCTCAATGACGGTAGGCGGGATTTTGCGGCCGGGCTGCAGCGAGATTTCAAAGGCGCACGGGTCGGCTGGCTGGGTGACTACGACGGCTATCTGCCGATGGAAGACGGCGTGCTGGGCTTGTGCGAAGCGGCGCTGGCCGATTTCGCCGAGCTCGGCTGCGATGTCGAGGCCTGCCAGCCGGCGTTCGATCAGGCCCGGTTGTGGCAATGCTGGCTGACTCACCGCCACTTCCTGGTGCACGGCAACCTGGCAGCGGCCTATGCCGACCCAGGCAAGCGGGCGCTGCTCAAGCCCGAGGCGCAATGGGAAGTGGAGGGTGGCCTGCAACTCGGGGCCGCCACTGTCTATCAGGCGTCGCTGGACCGCAGCGCGTGGTACCAGGCTCTGCAAAAACTGTTCGAGCGTTACGATTTCCTGCTGTTGCCTTCGGCCCAGATGTTCCCTTTCGACGCAGCCGAGGCGTGGCCGAAGGAGGTCGGGGGGCGGACCATGGACACTTATCATCGCTGGATGGAAGTGGTGATCGGGCCAACCCTGGCCGGCCTGCCGAGCATGAGCGTGCCGGTCGGTTTCAATGCCGCGGGCCTGCCGACAGGCCTGCAGATCATAGGCCCGGCCCAGGCCGACCATGCCGTGCTGCAGCTGGCCTACGCTCATGAACAGCTGACCCGCTGGGTGGAACGGCGCCCGCCGCCCAGCCTCTTGGCCCGCTAAGGGGCTGGCCCGGCCCGTATCTTGCTGGGCATGATGACCATCCACGCACAGACAGGGAGGTCGGATCCATGGGCACAGCGACAGACAGCGGCGGCGTGCGTTCGGTGGAGCGTGCGCTGGCCATCGTCGAATTACTTGGCGAGCATCAGGCCCTGGGGCTGGAAGAGCTGCATTACCTCACCAGCCTGCCCAAGGCCACGGCCTCGCGCATGCTCGCCACCTTGCAGGAGCAGGGCTGGGTTTACCGCGGGCTCAGCGACCGGCGGTACCGACTGTGCGCACGCCGCCTGTTCGGCGACCGCCAGCAGCGCTTCAAGCGCCAGCTGGTGGAAAGCGCTGCGCCGTTGCTGCTGGAACTGAGCGAGCGCACCGGGCTGGTAGTCGACCTGTCGTGTTTCGACGGCGAGCGGCTGGAGGTGATGGAAAGCGCCATTCCGCAGGTGCTGCGCAAGCGTTATCCCAACAACTGCCAGATCGTCGGCCAGCATGCCAGCCTGTTCCATTCGGCGATGGGGCGGGCGTGCCTGAAGGAGCTGGCGGTCGATGAGGTGCAGCGGCTGGCCCGGCATGAGCGGGTGTGCGGCGAAGAGCTGATGCGTGGCCTGGAAGGGGATGCGCACAAGGGGTTCGGGCAGCGCACCGAGGGGTATTGGGAGTATCCGGTGCGCTTGCCGTTCCTGATCCGGGCGATTGCCTTGCCGGTCAGGGTGCAGGGGCAGCTGGCCGGGAGCATTGCCTTGCACTGGCCACTGGACCAGGCACCGGTGGAACAGGTGTTGAGCCTGCACCTGGACAGCCTGGCGGCGACTGTGGGGGAAGTGCAGCATGCGTTGGTGGGTTAGGGGTTTATTTGGCGGTAGATTTTTGGTGGTTTCGAGATCGAGCGCCGCCCGCGCGGCGCATCGCGGGCAAGCCCGCTCCCACATTTGTTTCGGGCCAATCTCTCCTGTGAAGCCAACAGGGACCGCTCTGTTTGTTCCTTTTCAATATTGGGGTGGGCGCTACTGTTTTTCATCGGTGTAAAGTCATGCACCAAGGCGGGTCCTGTTGGCGGCACAGGAGTAACTGTCCCGAAACAAATGTGGGAGCGGGCTTGCCCGCGATGCGCCGCGCGGGCGGCGCTCGATCTCATAGGCGCTACCGCCCTCAAGCCATACCCCTTGCCGCCATCCATGAGATGTGTAATTACCCTCAAAAAGGTCAGGCCCATGCTGCTCATCGAGCACCTGCACAAGTCGTTCCCCACCGCCCAAGGCCCGCTCCAGGTCCTGCGCGGCGTCGACCTGTCCCTGGCACGTGGCAGCAGCCTGGCGCTGATGGGCGAATCCGGCAGCGGCAAAAGCACCTTGCTGCACCTGGTCGCCGGCCTCGACCGTGCCGATAGCGGCCGCATCCTCATCGACGGCGAACCCTTGCACGGCCAGGGCGAAGCGGCCCTGGCCCGTTGGCGGCGCGAGGGCATCGGCCTGGTGTTCCAGCAGTACAACCTGATCAGCAGCCTCGACGTGGCGGCCAACCTGGCCTTGCAGGCGCGCCTGGCCAAGCGCCACGACCGGCAATGGCTGGCCCATCTGGCCGAACGCCTTGGTTTGATGGCGTTGCTGGATCGCTACCCGGAGCAGTTGTCCGGCGGCCAGCAGCAACGGGTCGCCATCGGCCGGGCCCTGGCCAGCCGGCCGGCGCTGTTACTTGCCGACGAACCCACCGGCAGCCTAGACGAAGCCAGCAGCGACGAAGTGCTGGCCTTGCTCCTGCAACTGGTCGGCGAGGCGGGCAGCAGTGTGCTGATGGTCACCCACAGCCCGCGCCTGGCCGCCTGCCTGCAGCACCGTTGCGTGCTCCATCAGGGGCGGGTGCAAGGGTCATGAACAACCTGCTGATCGCCCTGCAGGCGCTGGGCAGCCATTGGTGGCGCCACCGTTTGCAGTGCCTCGGCATTTTCACCGGCCTGTGGCTGGCGACGGCGTTGTGGACCGGCGTGCAGGCCCTCAACACCCAGGCGCGCAGCGACTATGCCCAGGCCAGCGCCGTGCTGAGCGGGGCGGCGCACGTGCAGTTCGTCGCCCGCGATGGGCAGCGTTTCGACCAGGCGCTCTATGTGCAACTGCGCAGGCAAGGCTGGCAAGTGACGCCAGTGCTGGAGGGGCGCTTGCGCCTGGCCGGTGAGCCAGCCGTTGCCGTCAGGTTGATCGGCATCGAGCCACTGAGCCTGCTGCCGGGTATGGCCGTCGCGGGTGCCGACCCGGCAAGCTTCAACTTGCAGACGTTCATCGGCACACCCGGGCAAGCCTGGGTCGGCGCGGACACCTTGCGCCAATTGACGGGCAAGCGGCGCACGATCGATGGCCAGGCCTTGCCGCCGCTGATGCTCAATAAACAACTGGCACCTGGCGTGATGCTGGTCGATATCGGCGTGGCCCAGGCTTTGCTCGATGCGCCGGGGCAGCTGTCGCGGCTGGTCAGCGACACCGACCAGCCGTTGCCGCAGGCGCTCGCCGACCGTTTGAAGGTACAGCCAGCGGACGATGACAGCGACCTGCAACGCCTGACCGCGAGCTTTCATCTGAACCTGACGGCTCTCGGCCTGCTGGCATTCGTGGTCGGGCTGTTCATCGCCCATGCGGCCATCGGCCTGGCGCTGGAGCAGCGGCGGGGCCTGATGCGCACCTTGCGCGCGTGTGGTGTCAGCCTGAAGGTGTTGATGGCGGCTTTGGCCCTTGAGCTGGGCATGTTCGCCGTAGTCGGTGGCCTTGCCGGTGTGGCGGCGGGCTACCTGCTGGCAGCGCTGTTGCTGCCCGATTTTGCTTCCAGCCTGCGCGGCCTGTACGGCGCCCAAGTCTCGGGGCATCTGCATCTGCCGCTGTACTGGTGGCTGATGGGCCTAGGTGTGAGCCTGCTCGGCGCCTTGCTGGCCGGCATCGACAGCCTGCTGCGTGCAGCGCGGTTGCCCTTGCTGGCGTTGGCTCAGCCTCAGGCCTGGCGCCTGGCCCAGGTGCCCTGGCTGAAGCGTCAGGCAATGGCTGGCGCAGTGCTTGCGGTCATTGCCTTGGGCTGCGGTTACTTCGGCAACAGCCTGCCCAGTGCCTTCACCCTGCTAGCCGCGCTGCTGCTGGCGGCCGCCTTGTTGTTGCCGGGCACGCTGGCCCTGTTGCTCGCTGGCCTGGCACGGCATACCCGGCGGCCACTGGCGCAGTGGTTCGTCGCCGACAGCCGTCAGCAATTGCCGGCGCTGAGCCTGGCACTGATGGCATTGCTGCTGGCATTGGCCGCCAGCGTGGGAGTGGGTGGCATGACCGAAGGTTTCCGCCGCACCTTCGTTGGCTGGCTCGACCAGCGTCTGGCCGCAGACCTGTATGTCACGCCACGCGACAGCATTCAGGCGCTGCAGATCTACCAGCAGTTGCAGGATGACCCCGGCGTCAGCGCTGTGCTGCCCAGCTGGCGAGTGGAATGGCGCCTGCAGCACTGGCCGGTGCAGCTGCAAGGGGTGATCGACCAGCCGTTCTACCGCAGCCACTGGCCATTGCTGGAACAGGCGCCGAAGGCGTGGGAGCAGCTGGCCAGCGGGCAGGGCGCCATGCTCAGCGAACAATTGGCGCGTCGCCTGGGCGTGGGCATCGGGGATGAAGTGCAGCTGCCGGGCGACCCACCACAGGGCATGCGGGTGGTGGGCATTCACGCCGACTATGGCAACCCGAAAGGGCATGTGCTGGTCAATGCCGACTGGCTGCGCCAGCGCGCGACGACGGCCAGCCTGAGTGGCTTGAGCCTGTTGATCCGGCCCGGGCAGATTGCGTCGGTCAAGGACACCTTGCAGCAGCGCTTCGGCCTGGACGAATCACAAGTGGTCGAGCAGTCCAGCCTGAAAGCCTGGTCGACGCAGATTTTCAGCCGAACCTTCGCCGTCACCGCCGCCCTGAACAGCCTCACCCTCGGCGTCGCTGGCGTGGCGCTGTTCATCAGTCAGCTGACACTGGGCCAGCAGCGCCTGGGGCAACTGGCACCGCTGTGGGCGCTGGGTGTGCCGCGCCGCTGGCTGGCCTGGCTGAGCCTGGGCCAGACGCTGATGCTCAGCGGTTTCACCGTGCTGCTGGCAATCCCCCTCGGGCTGCTGCTGGCCTGGTGCCTGGTGGCGGTGGTGAATGTACAGGCATTCGGCTGGCGGCTGCCTTGGCACGTGTTTGCCAGCCAACTTGTGCAACTGGCCGCACTCGGTGTGCTCACCAGCCTGCTGGCCAGCGCCTGGCCGTTGTGGCAACTGGCGCGGCGCCAGCCGAGTGAATTGTTGCGGCGGTTCGCCGATGAAGGTTGAAGCCGGGCTGTTGCTGGCCTGCCTGCTGCTGGCCGGGTGTGACGCCCCTGCGCCACCAGCCAGGAGTTATGCCGGCCTCGGCGCCGAGGCGGCAGCGTTCAACCAGGTTACCCGCAACACCTCGCTGGAGTTCCCACGCGACCACGGCGCCCACGATGGCTATCGCATCGAATGGTGGTACGTCACGGCCAACCTGCGTGATGCCCAGGGCCGTGACTGGGGCGTGCAATGGACGTTGTTCCGCTCAGCCCTGCGCCCCGGCCCCGAGACCCACGGCTGGAACAGCCCCAACCTGTGGATGGGCCACGCTGCCCTGACCGACCCGAGCGGCCACCAGGTCGGCGAAACGCTGGCACGTGGCGGCATTGGCCAGGCCGGCGTCGAAACCGGGCCGTTCCGGGCCTGGATCAACGACTGGTCGCTGCAAGGCGATGACAGCATCCACCGCTTGCAGATGCGTGCCAGCGGCCAGGGATTTGGCTATGACCTGACCCTGGCCAGCGACAAGCCGCTGGTGCTGCACGGCGATCGGGGTTACAGCGAGAAGTCCGGTAAAGGTCAGGCTTCGTACTATTACAGCCAGCCGTTCTACCAGGTCAGCGGCGAAGTCGAGCGGGATGGGCAGCGCATTGCGGTAACCGGGCAGGCCTGGCTTGACCGGGAGTGGAGTAGCCAGCCGCTGGCGGCTGGGCAAAGTGGCTGGGACTGGTTTTCGCTGCACCTGGGCAGTGGCGCCAAGCTGATGCTGTTTCAGGTGCGTGAAGACCGGGGGCAGCCGTACCGGGCCGGCACCTGGGTTGGCCCTGACGGGCAGGTACGGGCGCTGCAGGGGGCTGAGGTCGAGCTGACGCCGCTGGCCTGGACCGAGCAGGACAACGGCAAGCGCGTGCCGACACGCTGGCGAGTTCAACTGCCTTCGGTACAGGTGGATGTGCAAGTCGAGGCGGTGCAGACCAAGGCTTGGATGGGCACCCGATTTCCTTATTGGGAAGGGCCGGTGCGGGTGACGGGCAGTGCGCCTGGGCGGGGGTATCTGGAGATGACGGGGTATTAGCTTAGTCATGTATGGGTGCTGATGGCCTCTTCGCGGCTAAAGCCGCTCCCACAGGGATCACCTCAGGTCGGAGAGCTGCACGGTACCTGTGGGAGTGGCATCGGCATGCCCCAGCCCGAAAGGAGTACAGACGTACTCCGTTCGTCGCGTGTTGATGCAGGCTTACTTGAACCCGGTCACCGCATGCGGCACATAGGGCGCTTCCAGCCGGGCGATTTCCTCGGCGCTCAGCTGGAACGCCAACGCCGCAATCGCATCATCCAGCTGCGCCACTTTCGAGGCCCCGACAATCGGCGCCGACACCCCACGCTTGCCCAGCACCCAGGCCAACGCCACCTGCGCCATCGGCACGCCGCGCTCGCCAGCGATCTGCTCGACCACGTCGATCACCCGGCCATCTTCCACTTCGGTCTTTTCATAGAATGACTGCCCGGAAATGTCGGTACGGGTGCGTTCGGTCTGCTGCCCATGGGGGCGGGTCAGCCGGCCGCGGGCCATCGGGCTCCATGGCATCAGGCCGACACCCTGGTCGAGGCACAGCGGGATCATTTCGCGCTCCTCCTCGCGGTAGATCAGGTTGAGGTAGTTCTGCATCGACACGAAGCGGCTCCAGCCGTTGCTGGCCGCCACTTGCTGGGCCTTGGCGAACTGCCAGGCATACATCGACGACGCGCCGATGTAGCGCGCCTTGCCGGCCTTGACCACGTCGTGCAAGGCTTCCATCGTCTCTTCGATGGGCGTGTGGTAGTCCCAGCGGTGGATCTGGTACAGGTCGACGTAATCGGTGCCCAGGCGGGTCAGGCTGGCGTCGATGTTGGCCATGATGGCCTTGCGTGACAGGCCTTGCTCGTTGGGGCGGGTGCTGCCTTCCCACATGTTGGCGGGGAAGAACACCTTGGTGGCGATCACCGTCTCGTCGCGGCGGGTGAATTCCTTGAGCAGCTTGCCGAGGATGATCTCCGAAGTGCCGGCCGAGTAGCTGTTGGCGGTGTCGAAGAAGTTGATGCCCTGCTCGACGGCGTGGCGGATGATCGGGCGGCTGTCGGCTTCGCCCAGGGTCCAGGGGTGGGTGCCGGCGTCCGGCTCGCCGAAGGTCATGCAGCCCAGGCAGAGTTTGGAGATGTCCAGGCCGGTGTTGCCCAGTTTGACGTATTGCATCCGCTGCTCCTCAGTGATCGGTTGTGCGACGCAGGGAAGCTTAGCGGTGATGGCTGGCTGCGGAAATCCCGAATCGGTGCAGGCGCAATCCGCATAAATTCACAAGCGCAACAGCGGTTTGACCTGTTGCTGCAGGAAGTCGGTGACGGCCTTGATGCGCGGCGTGTTGCGTACATCCTCGTGCACGGCCAGCCAGATCTCGATGCTCATGGTCTGTTCATCCTTGCCGGCGACCGCCAGGCCATGCTCCTGCGCCATGAACGCCGGCAGGCAAGCGATACCGACCCCGCCGGCAGCCGCCTGGGCCTGGATGCGCAGGTCGTTGCTCTGCAACACCAAGGGCTGGTTGCCGGTCTGGCTGAGCAGCCACTGCTGCTGCGGTGACTTGGCCTGGGATTCGTCGTAGCCGATGTAGCGTGGCGTGCCCGTGCTGCGCAAGTAGGCGGGGGCGGCGTACAAGCGGTAATCCAGATAACCCAGCAGGCTGGCGACCAGCGTCGGCTCGGTGGGCCTGGCCAGGTTGATGCTGATATCGGCTTCACGGCGGGCCAGTGAGGCTCGCGATTTGCTGCCGACCAGCTTCAGACGCAGTTGCGGGTAGCGTTGCAACAGCGCAGCCAGGTGCCGGGCGATGATACTGCCGAGCAGCGCGGGCGGGGCGGCCAGCACCACTTCGCCTTCGACCTGCTGCTGGCCGGCATTGGCAAAGTGCTCCAGGGCGAAAGACGACTGGGTCATCTGCTCGGCGTATTCGCCGACCCGGCGGCCTTCGTCGGTCAGCGCGTAGGCCCTGGGGCGGCGGTCGACCAGCTTGAGGTTCAAGGCGGCTTCCAGCGCGGCTATGCGCCGGGCCACGGTGGCGTGGTCGACGCCCAGTTGCCTGGCCGCAGCGGACAGCGAGCCGGTGCTGATGAAGGCGGAGAAATGGCGCAGATCTTCCCAGTCGAACATGGCGGGCCTCTGAAGTAGAGCGGCCATGATACGGCCTTTGCGCGATCGACAGTCGTCGAGCAGTGCCGCTTTATCAGAACGGGTATGTCAATGACCAGATTGACGCATCCAGTGAAACCGGTTTCAAAAGATTTCCAAACCCGCTAGATTACGCGGCTTTTCCGGCCCAGGCCGGGACACCAGATGGCGCAACCCAAGGCCGCCCCTATGCTGATGAGGACCCGAAATGCCTGAGCATGCCCCCGACAATCCGCGCCGGGACTTCCTGCGCAAGACCCTGACCCTGATCCCGGTGGTCACCGTGGCCAGTACCGGCCTCGGTGCCAGCCAGCTGCTGGCCGAGCCGGTGCGCGACGATCTCTTGCACGGCAAGGTGCCGGCCACGCCACCGCCAGGCAACTATCAGCCAACCTTCTTCACCGCCGAAGAATGGGCCTTCGTGCAAGCGGCCGTGTCGCGCATCATCCCGGCCGACGAACTCGGCCCCGGCGCACTGGAAGCGGGCGCTGCCGAATTCATCGACCGCCAGATGAACACCCCTTACGCCACGGGCGCCCAGTGGTACATGCAAGGCCCGTTCAAGGCCGATGCCGCCCCGGAGCTCGGCTACCAGCTGCAACTCAGCCCGCAACAGATCTACCGCCTGGGCATCGCTGCCGCGCAGGCCTGGTGCAAAAACGCCAGCGGTAAAACCTTTGCCGAGCAAGATAGCGCTACCCAAGACAAGATACTCGGCAAGATCGAAGCCGGTGAGATCGTTTTCGAGCAGCTGCCGGCCAAGGTGTTCTTCAGCCTGCTGGTGCAGAACACCCGCGAAGGCTTCTTTTGCGACCCGATTCACGGCGGCAACAAGGGGATGGTCGGCTGGACGCAGATCGGCTTCCCGGGCGCCCGGGCAGATTTCATGGATTGGGTCGAGCGCAACGAGCCGTACCCGTTCCCGGCAGTTTCGATTCGCGGCGAGAGGGCGTAAGGCATGGCCAATGCAATGAAAAAGGCTGACGTGGTGATCGTCGGCTTCGGCTGGGCCGGCGCGATCATGGCCAAGGAGCTCACTGAAGCCGGGCTGCAGGTGGTGGCGCTGGAGCGCGGGCCGATGCAGGACACCTACCCGGATGGCAGCTACCCGCAGGTGATCGACGAGCTGACCTACAGCGTGCGCAAGAAGCTGTTCGTCGATGTATCGAAAGAGACCGTGACCATCCGCCACAGCGTCAACGATGTCGCGCTGCCCAACCGCCAGCTTGGCGCCTTCCTGCCGGGCAAGGGCGTTGGCGGTGCGGGCCTGCACTGGTCAGGCGTGCACTTTCGGGTCGACCCGATGGAGTTGCGCATGCGCAGCCATTACGAGGAACGCTACGGCAAGCGCTTCATCCCCGAAGACATGACCATCCAGGACTTCGGCGTCAGCTACGAGGAGCTCGAGCCGCACTTCGATTTCGCCGAGAAGGTGTTCGGCACCTCGGGCCAGGCCTGGACCGTCAATGGCAAGCGGGTGGGCGAAGGGAAGGGCGGCAACCCCTACGCGCCTGACCGTTCCAACCCGTTCCCCCTGCCGGCGCAGAAGAACGTGGTGTCGGCCAAGCTGTTCGAACAGGCCGCGGCCAGCCTTGGCTACAAGCCCTACAACCTGCCGTCGGCCAACACCTCCGGGCCGTACACCAACCCGTACGGCGCGCAGATGGGGCCGTGCAACTTCTGCGGGTTCTGCAGCGGCTACGTCTGCTACATGTACTCCAAGGCTTCGCCGAACGTGAACATCCTGCCGGCCCTGCGCCAGGTGCCGAATTTCGAGTTGCGCGCCAATGCTCATGTGCTGCGGGTGAACCTCGACGACAGCAAGCGCAAGGCCACCGGCGTGACCTACATCGACGCCCAGGGCCGCGAAGTGGAGCAGCCAGCGGACATCGTCATCCTCGCCGCCTTCCAGTTCAACAACGTGCGCCTGATGCTGCTGTCCGGCATCGGCAAGCCTTACGACCCGGTCAAGAACGAAGGCGTGGTCGGGCGCAACTTCGCCTACCAGAACATGGGCACGGTCAAGGCGTTCTTCGACAAGGATACCTACACCAACAACTTCATCGGTGCCGGCGGCAACGGCGTGGCCATCGACGACTTCAACGCCGACAACTTCGACCATGGCCCGCATGGCTTCGTCGGTGGCTCGCCTATGTGGGTCAACCAGGCCGGCACCCGGCCGATCGCCGGAGGCGGCACGCCACCGGGCACCCCGGCCTGGGGCAGCGCCTGGAAAAAGGCCACGGCCGACTACTACACCCACCAGGTGTCGATGGACGCCCACGGTGCGCACCAGTCGTACCGCGGCAACTACCTCGACCTCGACCCGACCTACCGCGACGCCTACGGCCAGCCGCTGCTGCGCATGACCTTCGACTGGCAGGAAAACGACATCAGGATGAACCAGTTCATGGTCGACAAGCTGAGCAAGATCGCCCAGGCGATGAACCCCAAGTCGATCGCCGTGCTCGGCAAGAAGGTCAAGGAACACTTCAACACCGCCAGCTACCAGACCACCCACCTCAACGGCGGCGCAATCATGGGCAACGACCCGAAGACCAGCGCGCTGAACCGCTACCTGCAGAGCTGGGACGTGTACAACGTGTTCGTCCCCGGTGCTTCGGCATTCCCCCAGGGCCTGGGCTACAACCCCACTGGCCTGGTGGCGGCGCTGACCTACTGGTCGGCCCGGGCGATCCGCGAGCAGTACCTGAAGAACCCCGGCCCGCTGGTCCAGGCTTGAGGAGCGATGAACATGAAGAACCTGTTGATCGCCACCCTGCTGCTGGGCGCTACCATGGCCACCCAGGCCGACGAGGCCCTGGTGAAGAAAGGGGAATATCTGGCCCGCGCCGGTGACTGTGTGGCCTGCCACACCGCCAAGGGCGGCCAACCCTTTGCCGGCGGGCTGCCGATGGAAACCCCGATCGGCACGGTGTACTCCACCAACATCACCCCGGACGCCAGCGGCATCGGCCAGTACAGCTTCGCCGACTTCGACCGGGCCGTGCGCAAAGGCATCGCCAAGGACGGCAGCACCTTGTACCCGGCGATGCCGTACCCGTCCTATGCGCGGGTCAGCGACGACGACATGCAGGCGCTGTATGCGTACTTCATGCAAGGCGTCGAACCGGTTGCGCAGCCCAACAAACCGACCGATATACCCTGGCCGCTGAGCATGCGCTGGCCGCTGTCGATCTGGCGCGGGCTGTTCGCCCCTGAGGTGAAGGCCTGGCAGGCGCCGGCGGGGGCGGACCCGGTGGTCAGCCGTGGCGCCTACCTGGTCGAAGGCCTGGGCCACTGTGGCGCCTGCCACACCCCGCGCGCCCTGACAATGCAGGAGAAAGCGCTGAGCCCTGCGGATGGCGAGCAGTTCCTGGCCGGCAGTGCGCCGCTGGAGGGCTGGATCGCCAAGAACCTGCGTGGCGACCACAAGGACGGCCTGGGCAGCTGGAGCGAGGCGCAGCTGGTGCAGTTCCTCAAGACTGGCCGCAGTGACCGCAGCGCGGTGTTCGGTGGCATGAGCGATGTGGTCGAGCACAGCATGCAGCACCTGAGCGATGCCGACCTGACCGCCATCGCCCGGTACCTGAAGACCTTGCCGCCAAGCGATCCGAACGACACGCCGCACGTGTACGACAAGCAGGTGGCCGAGGCCTTGTGGCAGGGTGACGACAGCAAACCGGGGGCGTCGGTGTACATCGACAACTGCGCGGCGTGCCACCGCACCGATGGCCATGGCTATACCCAGGTGTTCCCGGCGCTGGCGGGCAACCCGGTGGTGCAGACGGCCGATGCCACCTCGCTGATCCATGTAGTGCTGGCGGGCGGGACCGTGCCGACCACGCAGACGGCGCCGTCGAACTTCACCATGCCGGCGTTCGGTTGGCGCCTGAGTGACCAGGAAGTGGCGGATGTGGTCAACTTCATTCGCACCAGCTGGGGTAACCAGGGCAGCGCAGTCAGCGCCGCTGAGGTGAAACACCTTCGGTAGCCGCACTGCATCACCCTGTAGGAGCGGGTTTACCCGCGAATGCGATGCTGGATTCGATGACGCATTCGCGGGTAAACCCGCTCCCACACGTTTCTGTATCCTTTTTAACATCTATATCAATGGGTTGGGGCGCATACTTGTTGCCTTGTCTCATGCTCCCTGTGACACTTCCGATCAATGGGAGGTTGACGAACGCGCAAGGTTTTGCTGTATTGAAACCGGTTTCATTCGCTGTCACCGACAACAATCACAAGGGACCCGCAATGACCGATTCACCCTCCAGTCCCCGCGAGCGGGTGACTATCAGCGAAGTGGCACGTGTAGCCGGGGTTTCCAAGGCCACGGTCTCGCGCTACATCGGCGGTGATCGCCAGCTGCTGGCTGAGGCCACCGCCAAGCGCCTGGAACAGGTCATCGAGCGCCTGGGCTACCGGCCCAACCAGATGGCCCGCGGTCTCAAGCGTGGCCAGACGCGTCTGATCGGCATGCTCGTGGCCGACATTCTCAATCCCTATTCAGTGGCCGTGATGCATGGCGTGGAAACCGCCTGCCGCCAGCACGGTTACAGCCTGGTGGTGTGCAACACCAACCGTGACGACGAGCAAGAGCGCCACCACCTGACGGCCCTGCAGTCGTACAACGTCGAAGGGCTGATCGTGAACACGCTCGGCCGCCACCCCGGCGAACTGCTCAACCTCCATCGCGACATCCCCATGGTATTGGTCGACCGGCAACTCCCGGAGTTGAAGGTCGACCTGGTCGGCCTGGACAACGCCGATGCCATCGAACAGGCCCTGGACCACCTGCAGGCGCAAGGCTACCGCGACATTCTCGCGGTCACCGAACCGCTGGATGGCACCAGCTCGCGCCTGGAGCGGGTGCAAGCCTTCACCGCGTCGATCAGCAACCGCAACGGCATGCGCCAGCAACTGCTGGAGGTCGATACCGGCCTGCCGGCCAAGCTCGGTGCCTTCCTGGCCAGCAAGGGCCACGGCCCGCAGGCGATCTTCACCTTCAATGGCGTGGCCACCCTGGCGGTTACCCGGGTCCTGCACGATTCCGGCTGCAAGCTGTTCACTGACGTGGGCCTGATTGCCCTCGACGAACTGGACTGGTACCCCCTGGTCGGTAGCGGCATCACTGCCCTGGCCCAGCCTACCGAGAGGATTGGCGTGGCCGCGTTCGAGTGCCTGCTCGAACGCCTGCGCGGCAGTGGCGATGCACCGCGACGCATCGATTTCAAGGCGCAGTTGATCACCCGAGGTTCCACTCAAGCCCACGGATAACCTGCGGGCAGCCGGGCTGCCCGCATGGCTGCAAGCAAAAAAATGAAACCGGTTTCATAAGGACAACAACAATGCATGAGAACCCCGTTTCCATCAGCCTCTCGAGCTACGGCGCCAGCCTTGTGCGGCAGCGTGGCCAGATGGGCTTCATCGACCTGCTGGCGGCTGCAGGCGTCAGTCGCATCGAACTGCGCGAAGAGTTGTTCGACGAGGCACCCGACACGGCCGCGCTTGCGGCAGCGATCGCCGCCTCGGGCCTTGAGTGCCTGTACTCCTCGCCGCTGGAGCTATGGACGGCGCAAGGCGAGCCAGCCCCGCAGCTGCCGGCGAAGCTGGCGCTGGCCAAGGCCCTGGGCGCCGTGGCGCTGAAGGTCTCGCTTGGGCACTACCATGAGCAATGCGATGTCGGTGCCTTGCAGGCGCTGCTGCGCGAGGGTAACCCGGTACTACTGGTGGAAAATGACCAGACCCCGCAAGGCGGGCGCATCGAGCCGCTGCTGCGGTTCTTCCAGCACGCACAAGGTTGGGCCTTGCCGCTGGGCATGACCTTCGACATCGGCAACTGGCAATGGCAGGGCGAGTCGGCGCTGCAGGCCGCTCGCCAGCTCGGCCGCTGGGTGCGCTACGTGCACTGCAAGGCGGTGCTGCAAGGCGCCGATGGCCGCTTGCACGCGGTACCGCCCAAGGCGGCCGACCTGTTGGCCTGGGAGGCGCTGTTCGATGAATTGAGCCCCGGGCTGGTGCGTGCGGTCGAATACCCGCTGGTAGGCGATGACCTGTTGGCGTTGACCCGCGCCCAGGTGCACAACCTGGCCAGGCTGGGGCTGGGCGAGGAGGTGAGCCATGCTTGAGCATGACGTGCTGTGTTTCGGTGAAACCATGGCCATGTTCGTTGCCGAACAGACCGGCGACCTGGCCAGTGTTGGCCGCTTTGGCAAGCGTATTGCCGGCGCCGACAGCAACGTGGCCATCGGCCTGGCCCGGCTGGGCTTTCGCGTGCGCTGGCTGAGCCGCGTGGGCGATGACTCGCTGGGGCGCTTCGTGCTGGCCAGCCTGCGTCAGGAGGGCCTGGATTGCAGCCGCGTCGAAGTCGATGGCAGCCGCCCGACGGGCTTTCAGCTGAAAAGCCGCTGCGATGATGGCAGCGACCCGGTTGTGGAGTACTTTCGCAGCGACTCCGCCGCCAGCCGCCTTTCCACTGCGCTGCTCGACCCGGCATTGCTGCAGGCCCGCCACCTGCATGCCACCGGCATTCCGCCCGCGCTGTCGGCCAGCTGCCGGGCACTGTCCCATGCCCTGGTCGACGGCATGCGCGAGGCCGGGCGCAGTGTGTCCTTCGACCCGAACCTGCGCCCGTCATTGTGGCCTGACCGCGCGACCATGATTCGTGAGATCAACGCCCTGGCCGTGAAGGCCCACTGGGTGCTGCCGGGCCTGGAAGAAGGCCGTTCGTTGACCGGCCAGCACACGCCCGCCGACATCGCTGCCTTCTACCTCGACCAGGGGGTGGAGCACGTGGTGATCAAGCTTGGCGATGCGGGTGCCTATTACCGCACGCGTCATGCCGCGGGGCAGGTTGCCCCGGTGCCGGTGGCCAAGGTGGTGGACACCGTGGGGGCCGGCGATGCCTTCGCCGTCGGCGTGGTCAGCGCGCTGCTCGAAGGCCGCCCGCTGGCCGACGCGGTGGCGCGCGGCAACTGGTGCGGCAGCCGCGCCGTGCAATCACGTGGCGACATGGAAGGCCTGCCACACCGTCACCAACTGCAAGCGCACGAACTGCGCAGAAGTGCCTGAACCGCTGAACGCCGGCAAGCCGGCCCTGTTGCGACAAAAACAACAAGCTCAGGAGAACGTTTCATGCAATCGACTCGCCTCGCACCACGCCGCTGGTGGTACATCATCCCGATCGTCTTCATCACCTACAGCCTGGCCTACCTGGACCGCGCCAACTACGGCTTCGCCGCGGCCTCGGGGATGGCCGACGACCTGAAGATCACCCCCGTGCTGTCTTCGCTGCTGGGTGCGCTGTTCTTCCTGGGGTACTTCTTCTTCCAGGTGCCCGGCGCGATCTACGCCGAAAAGCGCAGCGTGAAGAAACTGATCTTCGTCAGCCTGATCCTCTGGGGCGGCCTGGCGACCCTGACCGGGATGATCAGTAACGTCTACCTGCTGATTGCCATCCGCTTCCTGCTCGGCGTGGTGGAAGCGGCGGTGATGCCGGCCATGCTGGTGTACCTGTGCCACTGGTTCACCCGCGCCGAGCGCTCGCGGGCCAACACCTTCCTGATGCTGGGCAACCCGGTGACCATCCTCTGGATGTCGGTGGTCTCGGGCTACCTGATCAAGCACTTCGACTGGCGCTGGATGTTCATCATCGAAGGCCTGCCGGCGGTGCTCTGGGCCTTTATCTGGTGGCGCCTGGTGGATGACCGGCCAGCTCAGGTGAAGTGGCTGAGCGAACAGGAAAAGGCCAGCCTGGAGCAGGCCCTGGCGGCCGAACAGCTTGGCATCAAACCGGTGAAGAACTACCGCGAAGCATTCCGCTCGCCGCAGGTGATCGTGCTGTCGTTGCAGTACTTTTGCTGGAGCATCGGTGTGTATGGCTTCGTACTGTGGCTGCCGTCGATTCTCAAGCAGGCAGCCAATGTCGATATCGTCGAGGCCGGCTGGTTGGCCTCGGTGCCGTACATGGCGGCGGTGCTGGCCATGGTCGGGGTGTCGTGGGCCTCGGACCGCCTGCAGAAGCGCAAGCGTTTCGTCTGGCCACCGCTGTTGATCGCTGCCGTGGCGTTCTACGGCTCTTATGCGCTGGGCACCGAGCATTTCTGGCTGTCCTACGCGCTGCTGGTGCTTGCCGGTGCCTGCATGTACGCACCCTATGGCCCGTTCTTCGCCATCGTGCCGGAGATTCTGCCGAGCAACGTGGCCGGCGGGGCCATGGCGCTGATCAACAGCATGGGCGCGCTGGGTTCGTTTGGTGGCTCTTGGCTGGTGGGCTACCTGAACGGCGCCACTGGCGGCCCGGGTGCCTCCTACCTGTTCATGTCGGGGGCGCTGCTGACGGCAGTGGCGCTGACCGCAGTACTGAAAACCTCACAGACCTCAGGCCGGGCCAAGCGCGGCGGCCCACGCCTGGCCATGAGCCAATAGGAAGCAACCATGAAGAAACGCATCGTCTTGTACAAACGCCTGTCCGACGCCTTGCTGGCGAAGCTGGAGGAACAGGTGGAGGTGACCTGGGTGGACACCCGTGCTGCGGATGGCCTGGCGCGTCTGCGCGATGCCTTGCCGGGGGCGCATGGCCTGTTGGGCGCCAGTTTGCGCCTGGACGGTGAACTGCTCGACCTGGCACCGCAACTGGAGGTGATTGCCAGCGTGTCGGTGGGCGTCGACAACTACGACATCGCGGACCTGACACGCCGCGGGGTGATGCTGACCAATACCCCGGACGTGCTCACCGAAACCACCGCCGATACCGGCTTCGCCCTGCTCCTGGCCACCGCGCGGCGGGTGGTGGAGCTGGCCGGTTGGGTGCGTGCGGGGAAATGGCAGGCCAGCCTGGGGCCGGCGCACTTCGGCACCGATGTGCACGGCAAGACCTTGGGGATCGTTGGCATGGGGCGCATTGGTGAAGCATTGGCCCGGCGGGGCGCGGCCGGCTTCGGCATGCGTGTGCTGTACCACAGCTCGCGCGCCAAGCCAGAAGTGGAGGCACGCCATGGGGCGCGTTACTGCAGCCTGGATGGGTTGCTGGCCGAGTCGGACTATGTGTGCCTGACGGTACCGCTCAGTGCCACGACCGAGGGCCTGATCGGCGCCCGCGAGCTGGGGTTGATGAAGCCCGGGGCGATACTGGTGAACATTGCCCGCGGGCGGGTGGTGGATGAGACCGCCCTGATCGAGGCGCTGCAACAGAAGCGGATTGGCGGGGCAGGGCTGGACGTCTTCGTGCGCGAGCCGTTGGCTGCCGATTCGCCGCTGCTGCAGCTCGACAATGTGGTGGCGACGCCGCACATCGGTTCAGCGACCCATGAGACGCGGGAGGCCATGGCGCGCTGTGCGGTGGACAACCTGCTAAGCGCCTTGGCAGGCCAGCGTCCGCCGAACCTGGTCAACGTGCAGTAACGCCGAATCCTGTGGGAGCGGGCATGCCCGCTCCCACAGGTGGGCCGGGTCATGCTCGGCATGGGTGGCTTATTTGAAATCCCACTGCATCTGGGTGGCGATGCTCACACCACTGGACGATTTCACGCATACATCCAGGTAATCGGTGAACCGCGGTGGCACGGCGATGCCTTCTTCAAGCAAACGGCTGTTGTCGAACAGGTAGTTGAGGTCGGCGAAGCCGCTGTACAGGCGCAGGGCGCGCAAAACCAGGCGTGGGTTGGCCGGGCCGATGCGCGCTTCGAAGTCCTGCGCCAGGCTCTTCAGGTCATCGACATCGACCTTGCGGTAACGTTCGCCCACGGGCGCCGCGCCATTGGCATGGGCAAAGGCCTGGTCAATCTCGGCAAAGGTGCAAGCGGCCTGATGGCCGGCGGAGATGTGGTACAGGTTGTGCTCCAGGCGTGGCTTGAGGGTCAGGCCGATCAGTGCTTCGGCGCAGTAGTCCACCGGGATCACATCGATCTGTTCGTCCAGCTCGCAGGTGAAACTCTCCAGGGCAAAGCCCATGCGGAACACCCAGAAGATGCTCGCCGAGGCCTGGCAGCCCAGGGTGCGGTGGCCCACCACGATGGACGGGCGCGCCACCACCAACGGCAGTTGCGGCAGTTGTTCGCTCATGCGTCGTTCGATTTCGGCCTTCGAGGCGGTGTAGTCGACCAACTGCTGCTCGGCAGCCGGGAACTCCCAGGACTCGCTGATCGGCGATTCGCGTTGCGGCCCGCAGCTCATCGCCGTGCCCACGTGCAGGAAGCGCTTGAGGCGCGTCGAGCGGCTCATCACTTCGGCGAAGGCGTAGGTGCCCTCGACATTGACCGGCCAGATGTTCGGGTTCTTCGAGAACGAGGCCACCGCCGCGCAGTTGATCACCCGATCGATTTGCATCAGCCGGGGTGTGGCGTCTGCCAGCCAACGGGTATCGAGGAAGTCGCCGCATATGATCTGGTCGGCGCGCAGGGCCAGGCAGTCACGCTCGGCAACGCCATGCTGGCGCAGGTTGCCGCGCAGGCGTTCGAGGCCTTGCTCAGCGCTGTCGGCGCGCACCAGGAAACACAGGTTGGCGCTACGGCCGTTGGCAATCAGTTGGGCCGTTACCGAACCGCCAAGAAACCCGGTGGCACCGGTCAGCAGTATATGTTCGTGAAGGTCGAAGTTAATGTGTGGGGCAGGCGCGTTCATAAACTTCCTCTGAAAAGTTTATTGGCTGTTATCGAGGTTTGAGCTCGTGCCTGGAGCGCGCAGGGACTGGCGTTCAGCTCGGAGCGGAGGCGATTGTCAGGCGGTTTGACAGGGGGTGGCAATTAACGAAATGCGGGTTTCATATGAAACAAAAGTTAATGAAAGTTGGAGCCTGGTTAAACAGAGGATGCGCCATGCAAAGTTGACACAGGGTGTGTTGTCAAGCAGTGAGAAGAATGTGAAAAATACCTTCGCTTCTGGGATATTGACAGGCCCGAAAAAGACCCCGCCGCGAGCACAGCTCGCGATGCCGCAGGCGATCCATTGACCGCTGCAAAAATTTATTTTCACAGCGGTGCCACTTTTTCGATATCACGACACTCCCACCCTTACGTGCTATCTCTTTAGGATGACGGGAGTGCCAGACAAAATGCCGCTGACGTTTACGCCGCAACAGCAGTTGAGGAGCTGCGCGATACAGCTGATGTGCCCGCGCGCGGGCGAACTGTTTGCACGCATGAATGACGCCTTGTCGCAAAGCCCGGAGGCCTGTGAGCGCGAGGAGCTCTCGGAGACGCTATTGGCGCGCATCGAGGACATGGTCGCCAACAAACCCCAGGCAACGGCGTTCTTTGCCTATCAGCTGCATGCCTGGAGCAACGAAGGCTACCTGCCGCCGCACTGTGTCACGGCGTTGTACATGGTGGGCAAGGCATTGCACGGCAGTGCGGCGCAGGCAGTCGAACTGGCGCCGTCGACCAGGGTCTCGCTGGAACGCTTGCTGGGTATTACCCAGCGATGATCCCGGCCCCGTCGCGGCAAGCCTGCGAAGAGGCCGGTGAAGGGGCTCAGTGCCCGCCCTTCATACGGCGTGCCACCAGGTAGATCAGCAACCCCGCCAAGGCGGTTGCAGCACCGATGTAACCGGTGCTGGTCCAGCCCAGGCCGGCGCTGATGGCCATGCCGCCCAGCCAGGGGCCCAGGGCGTTGGCCAGGTTGAAGGCGGCATGGTTGGAAGCGGCCGCCAGGCTTGGCGCTTCATGGGCGATGTCCATCAGGCGGATCTGCAGCGGCGCGGCCAGGGCGATCATGGTGCCGACCAGGCCGATCCCCAACAGCACCGACCACAGCGTCTGGGCGGCGAAGCTGAAGAACAGCAGCACCGCCGCCGACCACACCAGCACGATGCCCACGGCGCGGAACTGCAGGCGGTCGAACAGCTTGCCGCCGGCAATGTTGCCGATGATACCGCCAGCGCCGAACGCGGCCAGGCCGAAGGGGATCCATTCCGGCGCCACCTGGGTAACCTGCAGCATGGTCGGTGCCAGGTAGCTGAATACGCAGAACATGCCGGCAAAGCCGATCGCGGCAATGCCCAAGGCCATCCATACCTGCGGCAGGGTAAAGGCTTGCAGTTCCTTGCGCGGGTCGCTGCGGGGTTCATCGTCGGGCTGCGGCACGTATCGCCAGACCAGGGCGATGGTGCACAGGGCGATGGTACCGACCAGGATGAACGCCGAACGCCAGCCGAACCACTGGCCGAGGAAGGTTGCCACCGGGTTGCCCAGCAGCATCGCCAGGGTCAGGCCCATCATCACCCGCGCCACGGCGCCGGCGCGCTGGTTGTTCGGCACCATGCTCGACGCCACCACGGCGGCGATGCCGAAGTAGGCGCCGTGGGGCAGGCCGCTGATGAAGCGGAAGGCCACCATGCTGGTGAACGACGGGGCAAAGGCGGTGGCCAGGTTGCCGATGGCATACAGCGCCATCAGCCACAGCAGCATGTGCTTGCGCAGCAGCTTGGCACCGAGGATGGCCAGGGTCGGGGCGCCGACCACCACACCCAGCGCGTAGGCGCTGATGGCATGGCCAACTTGCGGCTCGCTCAGTTGCAAGTTGCTGGCGATATCGGGCATCAGGCCCATGATGGCGAATTCGCCAGTGCCGATGGCGAAGCTGCCCAGCGCCATGGCAGCTTCCATCTTGCCGACGTTGGCCTTGGTCGTGGCGAGCGGCGGTAACTCCTGAACAGACATTGCGGTCCCTTATGAAACATGCTGAAACGTTTAATGAGGGATCATATCATTTGGGGCGGCGCAGGGGGTTGGGTGATGGATTTGCAGCGCCTGGGGATCGAGCGCCGCACGCGCGGCGCATCGCGGATAAATCCGCTCCTACACACAGGCACCCCGTCACTCGGCCATGTGCAACTCCGGCAGCTTCACCCGAAAGGCCTTGGTCAGGCCGAACAGGCAAAGGAACCCCACGCCCATCCAGCTCAAGCCTATGGCGAAGGACATGCTCGACAGGCTGGTCCACAGCCAGATCGTGCTGAGGAAGCCGAGCGCCGGAATCGCACCATACAGCAGGCCATTGCGCACTCCACGCAACTGTTGGTCCACCAGGTAGTGCTTGACCACCGCCAGGTTCACCGCCGAAAAGGCGAACAGGGCACCGAAGCTGATCATGTTGGCCACGGTGTCCAAGGTGATGAACAGCGCCACCAGCGACAGCAGGCTGACCAGCAGGATTGCCGTCGCCGGCACGCGCTTCCTGGTCACCAGCTGGCCAAACATCCGCGGTAGCGCGCCATCGCGGCCCATGGCGAACAGCACCCGCGACACGCTGGCCTGGGACACCATGGCCGAGGCGAAGCAGCCCGCTACATAGGTCGCGGTGAAGGCCGTCACCAGGTATTCGCCGCCGACCCGGCGCATCACGTCTACCGACGCCGAATCCGGGTCGGCGAAGCTGGCCCAGTCGGGGAACACCATCTGCGCGAAGTACGACACCACCAGGAACAGCAGGCCACCGATCAGCGACACCGCCAGGATCGCCTGCGGGATGCGCCGGGTCGGGTTGCTGGTTTCCTCGGCCATGGTCGACACCGCATCGAAGCCGAGGAACGACAGGCACAGCACCGCCGCGCCGGTCATGACCAGTGGCACGCTGAAACCTTCATGATGGAACGGCGCCAGCAGCGACACCGGCGCAGCCTGGCTATCCATGTGGCGTATCGACAGCGCGACGAACACCACGATGAACACCAGCTGAGCCACCACCAGGACCCAGTTGACCCGGGTGATCGACTCGATGCCGATCAGGTTGAGGAAGGTCACCAGGGCGATCGACCCGGCCACCCACACCCAGGCATGGATGGCGGGGAAGTACTCGGACATGTAGATGCCGATCAACAGGTAGCTGAGCAGCGGCAGGAAGATGTAGTCGAGCAGCAAGGTCCAGCCGGCGATAAAGCCGAAATGGCTGCCGAACGCCTTGCGTGTGTAGGTGTAGACGGAACCGGAGTAGGGATGGGCCTGGACCATGCGGCCGTAACTGTAGGCCGTCAGCAGCATGGCGGCGAGGGTGAGGAGGTAGGCGATGGGCAGGTGGCCCTTGGTCATCTGGGTGACCAGGCCATAGGTGGTGAAGACGGCAAGCGGGACCATGTAGGCGAGGCCGAACAGGACCAGCGCGGTCATGCCCATGGACTTTCTGAAGCGGCCTGAAGGGTTGCTGGCTGACGCAGGCTGAGGGTGATGGGGCTGGGCTGTAGTTGTTGTTGTATGCATGGCTGACTCCTGAAATGGGATGCAGGAAGCTGCAGTAGGCGAGCGGGCTCGCTACTGGTAAGGGCGTTGGGGTGGGGCTGGAATGGCGCGGCTCGAATGCTCCCACACTCGATGAGGCCTCGAAATCACCCTTTGGGGGGAGCATTGCGCGCCGGTCGCGTAAACCCTGGCGCCCGTCGCTGGCGAGCATTTTCCTCTGCAAGGGGCAACAAAAAGCTGGTTTCGCCGGGCCTGTGGCTGGGCCAAGAATGTTGGCCAGACCCATAACAATCGGACCGCAGGGACGGTCGTCAGGAGTGTGTATGTACGATCTCGGATACTGGCAACAGCGCGCGGCAGGCCTGAGCCTGCCAGACAAGGCCTCGATCGGCGGCCGCCAGTTGGGGGCCGCCAGCGGTGCAACGTTCGACGCCATCAACCCTGCGACCCGTCAGCTGCTCGCCCGTGTCGCTGCCTGTGACCAGGCCGACGTCGACCTCGCCGTCAGCACGGCGCGCAAGGCGTTCGAGCAAGGGCCCTGGCCGCGCATGGCGCCCGTCGAGCGCAAGAAGGTACTGCTGCGCCTGGCCGAGCTGATCATGGCCCATCGCGAGGAACTGGCGCTGCTGGACTCGCTGAACATGGGCAAGCCGGTCATGGATGCCTACAACATCGACGTGCCCGGTTCGGCCCATGTCTTTGCCTGGTATGGCGAGGCGCTCGACAAGCTCTACGACCAGGTTGCACCGACCGCCGCCAATGCCCTGGCCACCATCACCCGCGAAGCGCTGGGTGTGGTAGCCGCGGTGGTGCCGTGGAACTTCCCGCTCGACATGGCCGCCTGGAAACTCGCCCCGGCGCTGGCAGCCGGCAACAGTGTGGTGCTCAAGCCCGCCGAGCAATCGCCGTTTTCCGCCTTGCGCCTGGCCGAGCTGGCGCTGCAGGCCGGCCTGCCGGAAGGCGTGCTCAACGTGGTCCCGGGCCTTGGCGAAACGGCAGGGCGTGCACTGGGCCTGCACCCGGACGTCGATTGCCTGGTGTTCACCGGGTCCACCCAGGTCGGCAAGTACTTCATGCAGTACTCGGCCCAGTCCAACCTCAAGCAGGTGTGGCTGGAGTGTGGCGGCAAGAGCCCGAACCTGGTGTTCGCCGACTGCCAGGACCTGGACCTGGCCGCCGAGAAGGCTGCCTTTGGCATCTTTTTCAACCAGGGCGAGGTGTGCTCGGCCAACTCGCGGCTGTATGTGCAGCGCTCGATCCATGACGCGTTCATCGAACGCCTGCAGGCCAAGGCCCGCCACTGGCAACCAGGCAACCCGCTGGACCCGGCCAGCCGTGCGGGTGCCATTGTCGACGCCGAGCAGGCCACGCGCATTGCCCGGGCCATCGGCCAGGCCCATGAGGAAGGTGCGCGGCTGGTCTGTGGCGGGCAACGCCTGACCATCGGCACCTCGGACAACTTTATCGAGCCGACCATCTTCGCCGGCGTCGACAAGCGCATGAGCCTGGCCCGGGACGAGGTGTTCGGCCCGGTGCTGGCGGTCAGTGCGTTCGATACCGAGGACGAGGCGATTGGCCTGGCCAATGACAGCCTCTACGGCCTGGCGGCGTCGGTGTGGAGCGATGACCTGAATCGCGCGCACCGGGTTGCCCGTGCGCTCAAGGCCGGTACGGTGTCGGTGAACACCGTCGATGCACTGGACGTGACCGTGCCGTTTGGCGGTGGCAAGCAGTCCGGGTTTGGCCGCGACCTGTCGCTGCATTCGTTCGACAAGTACTCGCAGCTGAAGACCACCTGGTATCAGTTGCGCGGGTGATACAAGCAGGTACACGCCGGGTGCACCGTGTACCCGGCCGGGTGGATTGCGGCATCATGGCAGCTCGGCCATTCACGTATCCAGGAGACAACGATGATCAAGCCCGGCGAGCAACTGCCAGACATCACCCTGTACGAATACAACAACAGCGAGGGCGCCTGCCCGATCGGACCGAATGCGTTCCCGGTGCGTGAGCGCTGCAAGCAGAAGAAGGTGGTGATCTTCGGTTTGCCCGGCGCCTTCACGCCCACCTGTTCCGAGCGCCACGTACCCGGTTACGTCGCCGCAGCGCCGGAGCTGTTCGCGGCCGGTGTTGACGAGATTCTCTGCGTCTCGGTGAATGACGCCTTCGTCATGAATGCCTGGGGCAACAGCCTGCAGGTGGGTGAGGCGGTGAAGATGATCGGCGACGGCAATGGCGAGTTCAGCGAGGCGCTGGGGCTGATCCAGGACCTCTCGGCCCGTGGCCTGGGGCGGCGTTCGCAGCGCTATGCCATGGTGGTTGACGATGGCGTGGTCAAGCACATTGCGGTGGAGGCGCCCGGCAAGTTCGAGGTCAGCGATGCGGCGAGCCTGCTGGCCGTGGTGCGCTGATGGCTGCCTGAGCCAAATAGGCCTTGCCGGGTGATACTCGTGTTCGGAGTGCAAATGGGCTCTGATCCGCTGCTCTCTCAGGATGAAGGCCTTTTGATATCATTGAAAGTTCCTTAGAATGCAGGCCGCCTTTCGCTCGAAGGGTGCCCTGTCATGTTCAAGGAAGTCGAAATGCAATGTGTAAAAGTCATAGGCCTGGCCCTCGCCCTGAGCCTCGGTGGTTGCGCCAGTTTCACCAAGGACGAGGTGGCACCCGTCGACCTGCCGTCGATGGCCAGCTATGCCAACAAACCCAATGTCTACGTGGACTTCGACTTTTTCCAGGGTGACCCGGAAGGCGCCAAGGCCAGCGAAATGCCGCAAGCCCGTGACATGCTCAAGCCGGAACTCAAACGCGCTTTCAACGAGTCGGGCTTGTTCGGACGTGTGACCTTCGATGAATTCGAAAAGCAGCCAGGCGACTACAGCCTGCGTCTGAAGGTTTACAACCATGCGCCGAGTGGCGGGCAGATGGTGCTGTCCTTTATCAGTGGCCTGACCTTGACCGTCATTCCCGCCATGGCCACCGACCAGTACACCATGAGCCTGGAGACCTTGGATGAGCAGGGCGCATTGCTCACCAAGAACCAGAATCACGACGCCATCAATACCTGGATGGGTATCTGGTTCCTGCCGCTGGTGGGCAATACACCGAAGGCGGCGGTCACCGACACCTTCAATCGCCAGGTCAATGCATTGCTGAAGACCTGGGTGGAAAACAACCGCCTGAAATATTCGGCCGCCGACACACGCATTCCGCGCGTGTGAGCCCAAACAGAAAGAGCCGCAATCGCGGCTCTTTTTTTGCTTACTTCAATGCCTGTACAAATTGCGGATCGCTGTACAGCGACTTGAGCAAGGCCTGCAGCATCGGGTTGTAGTTGTTGGCCGCTGTCGGGATCGCAATCGGCCCGAAGAAGCTGCTGTCCCAGTCACGGGTCACGTCCTTGGTCGACTCGTAGAGCACCTGGTCGCCCTGGCGCAGGGTGAACCGCGCCGCAAGCTCGCCATGCCCGTTGGCCACGCCGGAGTTGAGCTGGCTCTTCACCAGTTGCACTTGCAGCTGTCGATCGGCCTTGGGATCGAGCAGGCCGGCATGGCGAAGCTCATCATTGATGGCCGCCTGAATGTGCAGCGGAATGTTGCCTGCGGGTGAAGAAATCGGATTCAGGCGCACCATCAGCGAGCCTTGCCCGGCGTCGGCCTGCACTTGCGCTTCGCGCACCGCTTGCAGGGGGGAGTTCTGCTTCAACTGCTGAACGTTCTGGTAGTTGGCTTCGTAGCGGGCCATTGTCACACCGCAGCCTTGCAGCAGCAGGACGAGTGGGGCAACCAGGTAAAGCTTGTTCACGGCGGATCCTTGCGTGTCATTAAAAGAGCGCGATTATCGATAAGTGGCACCGTGCCATCAAGCGCTTGATATGTACGCAGGCCTGAACGCTCCGATGAGCACGGGTCGGATGCCGGTGCCCCGTGCTCCTCATTAGACCCGTGCCTGGAAAGGAGGGGGGGCAACAGTTGACGTACAGTACGGCAGAACGTCTCAACGCTACCCGGACGGCTGCAATTGCCATTGCGGGTTCGACAACCGCTCGACGAAAAACTCGGCCAGGGCCTGGACCTTGCGCGGCCGGGTGCGCGCGGACGGGGTCACGAAGTACAACCCTCCCTGGGTCATCCGCCATTCGGGCAGAAGGTGCACAAGGCGGCCGTCGGCCAGGTACTCGGCGGCCATGAATTCCGGTAGCTCGGCAATCGCCATGCCTGCCAGCAGGGGGGCGATCAGGGCATCCGCATTGGTCACCCGCAGCGGCCCACGGGGCGTCACGTCCTGCTCGCTGCCGTTGTCGTGGTTGAAGCGCCACACCTGGCTTCGGGCGCGGTAGGCATAGCTCATGCAGGCATGGCCAGCCAGTTCGCGCGGGTGCGTGAGCTGACCGTGGCGAGCAAGGTACGACGGCGCGGCCAACAGGTACTGGCTGACCGAACAGATACGCCGCGCCACCAGCGACGAGTCGGGCAGGGCGGCGATGCGCAAGGCGGCATCGAAGCCATTGGCGACCAGGTCGACGGTTGAATCGGACAGATGCAGGTCGATTTCCAGTTCAGGGTAGTGCGCCAGCAGCTCGGGCAGCAGCGGCGCAACCCAACGCAAGCCGAAGGACATCGGCACTGCCAGGCGCACCAGCCCGCGTGGCTGCAGCGACAGCGCCTGGGCCTCGCTTTCCATTGCTTCAGCCTGGCGATACAGCGCGCTGGCTTGCTCGACCATGCGCTGGCCGAATTCCGTCAGTGAGAGCTGGCGCGAGGTACGGTTGAACAGGCGCGCACCCAGCCGTTCCTCGAGGCGTGCTATGGCACGCGAAACGGTGGGTACCGAAACGCCCATGGCGCGTGAGGCGGCGGCGTAGGAACCTTCTTCGGCCACTTTGGCGAACATCGCCAGGCCTTCGAAATCCGGAATTCTTGGCATTTCATTTCTGCAATGATGGCTTTCAAAGGATTCTATTTTGAAAAGACCTGCAGGTCGATACGCTTCTCCTACAGCAACTCACCACCTCAACGGGAGAAACACCATGAGCAAGAAACTCGAAGGCAAGATCGCACTGGTCACCGGCGGCACCACCGGCATCGGCCTGGCCACGGCAAAACGCTTTGCAGAGGAGGGTGCCCATGTCTACATCACCGGGCGTCGCCAGGCGGAGCTGGACAAGGCTGTGGCGCAGGTGGGCAATGCCACCGGTATTGCGGTCGACTCCACCCGGCTGGAGCAACTGGACGAACTCTACGCCCGCATCGCTCAGGAAAAGGGGCGCCTGGATGTGCTGTTCGCCAACGCTGGCGGTGGTTCCATGCTGCCCTTGGGTGACATTACCGAAGCCCACTATGACGATACCTTTGACCGTAACGTGAAGGGTGTGCTGTTCACCGTGCAGAAGGCGTTGCCGCTGCTGGCGCGGAACGCGTCGATCATCCTGACTGGCTCCACGGCCGGCAGCTCCGGCACGGCGGCATTCAGCGTGTATTCGGCTTCCAAGGCGGCCGTTCGGGCCTTTGCCCGTAGCTGGATCCTTGACCTGAAGGATCGTGCGGTCCGGGTCAACACCCTCAGCCCGGGCGCAACGCGTACGCCTGGCTTGGTCGACCTCGCCGGGCCGGATGCCGCGCAACAGCAGGGCCTGCTCGATTACCTGGCAGCGCAGGTGCCGCTGGGCCGCGTAGGGGAACCGGTCGAAATCGCCAATGCTGCGGTGTTCCTGGCCAGCGATGATGCCAGCTTCGTCAACGGCGCCGAGCTGTTCGTGGACGGTGGCCAGGCGCAGATCTGAGCCTCATCGAGGCGAAACACGGGCGGAGTACACCTGTACTCCTGCCTGAAAACCGCCATCAGGCTGACAAGCGAGACCGTGGCTGGCTTTCAGTGCATCATGACCATCCTTATCCAGACCAGCTGCCCACCGTACCGAAGAATGAAACGTCCGCTATTTGTTGCGCTAGATGGCCCGAAGGGCACCGGCAAGACCACACTGCTGGAGGCCATTACCCAAGCCCTGCGGGAAGACAAGCGCAAGGTGGTGCGCCTTTGCGAGAAGAAGAGCGACCCCTTCCGGGGTGCAACCATGGCGCTGGTTAACCAGCTGGCGAGAAACCCCAGCAAGGACCTGGAGCTGGAGGTCTGTGCACGCCTGGCCGACAGCCGTGCGTGGATTTCCCGACACGTGCTGCCCAGGCAACCTGCGGACAGCATCATCCTGATCGATCGCTGGTACCCCTCCGATGCCGCGTTTCGCCGCACAGTCCCGTTTGCCGAGATTCTGCACATGAACAGGGCGCGCAGTGTGCAGGTGCCAGACCTGCATGTCGGGGTTGTCACCTCACCGGATACGTCGTGGGCGAGGGCGGCGGCACGCACCCGTGGGCTGGGCAGCACGGTGATCCACAAACTCGATGAACAGATCGCCTGTACCGACGCGTTCGAGCGGGCGGTGGCGGAGCATGGCTGGATGCTGTGCCGCAACGAAGGCACGATCGCGCAGGCGACCAGCCAGGTGGTTGCCGAGATCCAGCGCGTGCTGGGCACGCGGCGTCCTTGAGATTCTTCCTCGTTGCAAAAAAAGTTGTACCTGGCGCCACGCCTGCCTGAGCCTTGGAACAGCAATTGCTGTAGCCCGGTGAAACACCACAAAGTGGGTGATACGGCAATGCTCCTCGAAGCCCGCTGCTGCCTGTTTCCGGTCGCCATCTTCATGCCTCTGCGCCATGGCCCGCGCCGCCTTGGCTTGGGTGTGCAGTACCCATTGTTGGGGCAATGTGCGTTGGCTAGCCCCGGCGGGCAAGGCGGTACAGGGGCCATAGCCAGCACCTCAGGCAGCGCGAGTCGGCAGGAGCTTTACGCCAGCTAATATCGCTATGGCCGGCATCTGAATCCTGTATTAGGCCTGGCTGTGCACGGCTGTTTAGCATCGTCGATGTCTTCCTGTCGACGAGAACAACAACGTGAACCTTGGAAAGATCATCACCCGCAGTGCCCACTACTGGCCGGACCACATCGCCGTGGCCGACAGTCAGAACCGTGTGACCTACGCCCAGCTGGAACGCCGCAGCAACCGCCTGGCCTCAGGGCTGGCTAGGTTGGGCGTGAGCGTGGGCGAGCATGTGGCGATCCTCGCCGCCAACCGCGTGGAGCTGGTCGAAGCGGAAGTCGCGCTGTACAAGGCGGCGATGGTCAAGGTGCCGATCAATGCGCGGCTGTCCGTGGACGAAGTGGTCCGGGTACTGGAAGACTCCTGCAGCGTCGCGGTGATCACCGACGCCCGCTTTGCCCAGGCCTTGGCAACGCGGCGCGAGCAGTTGCCGCTGCTGCGCCAGGTCATCGTGCTGGAGGGTGAGGGCGGCGACCTGGGCTATGCCGCGCTGCTTGAGCGCGGCAGCGAAGCAGCGCTGCACCTGGACCCGGCCGACGACGCCCTGGCCGTGCTGCACTACACCTCCGGCAGTTCGGGCGTGCTCAAGGCCGCCATGCTGTCGTTCGGCAACCGCAAGGCGCTGGTGCGCAAGAGCATTGCCAGCCCCACGCGGCGCTCCGCGCCGGGCGACGTCATGGCCCACGTCGGGCCGATCACCCATGCCAGCGGCATGCAGATCATGCCGCTGCTGGCGGTGGGTGCCTGCAACCTGTTGCTGGACCGCTACGACGATCGCCTGTTGCTCGAGACCATCCAGCGTGAACGGGTGACGCGGTTGTTCCTGGTCCCGGCGATGATCAACCGGCTGGTCAATTATCCGGGCGTCGAGCGCTTCGACCTGTCCAGCTTGAAGCTGGTCATGTACGGCGCCGCACCCATGGCGCCGTCGTTGGTGAAAAAAGCCATCGAACTGTTCGGGCCGATCCTCGCACAAGGTTATGGCGCCGGCGAGACATGCTCGCTGGTGACGGTGCTGACCGAGCAGGACCACTTGGTGGAGGATGGCGACTATCAGCGCCTGGCCTCCTGCGGGCGTTGCTATTTCGAGACCGACCTGCGGGTGGTCAACGAGGCGTTCGAGGATGTGCTGCCCGGCGAGGTCGGTGAAATCGTGGTCAAGGGGCCCGACGTCATGCAGGGCTACTGGCGCGCGCCGGAGCTCACCGCCGAAGTCATGCGTGACGGCTACTACCTCACCGGCGACCTGGCGACGGTCGATGCCCAGGGCTACGTGTTCATCGTCGACCGCAAGAAGGAAATGATCATTTCCGGTGGCTTCAACGTGTACCCCAGCGAAGTCGAGCAGGTGATCCATGGCTTCCCCGAAGTGTTCGAGGTGGCGGTGGTCGGCGTGCCCGACGCACAGTGGGGCGAAGCGGTGCGTGCGGTGGTGGTGCTCAAGCCAGGGGCGCAGCTGGAGGCCGCCGAACTCATCGAGCGGTGCGGGCGTGCGCTGGCCGGTTTCAAGAAGCCGCGCGGCGTCGATTTTGTCAGCGAACTGCCGAAAAACCCCAATGGCAAGGTGGTGCGCCGCCTGGTCCGGGACACCTACTGGCAACACAGCGAACGTCGTATCTGACCAGGGAGCATCAAGATGTATCAACCAAGTGCAAAGGCTGCACAGATCATTGAAGCGATCGAGGGTTTTGTCCGCGACCAGGTTCGCCCGCTGGAAAGCCAGGCGCAGCTGAGCTGGGCGCGCCCGCATCCGCAGGCGGTGCTGCAGGAGGTGTGGAAGCGCTCCAGCGAGCAAGGCTTGTACACCATCATGCTGCCGGAAAGCATGGGCGGGGCCGGCCTCAACGTGGCCGACCTGTGCGCGGTCAAGGAGGCAACGGTGCTCACCGGCTCCATGCTCGCGCCGCATGTACTGGGTGAGCTGTCCGGGCCGCCGCGGGTCGGCCATCTGTTCAAGGTGGCCAGCCCCTTCCAGGTCGAGACCTTTCTGAAACCGGTGTGCCGTGCCGAAAAAGCCGTGTGCTTTGCACTGACCGAAGCCGAGGCTGGCTCGGATGCGACCGCCATTGCCACGCAGGCCCGCCGTGACGGTGACCACTATGTCTTGAGCGGCAGCAAGCGGTACATCTCCGGCGCCACTTACGCCGACCTCGCGGTGTTGCTGGCGGTGACCGGGCCAGGGCAGGGCGCGCAAGGGATCTCGGCGTTCTTCGTCGACCTCAAGGCGCCGGGGGTGCGAATCGAAAGTGACTATGCGGTGATGTCCGGTGGCGGTGCCCACGCTGACATCGTGCTCGATCAGGTGCGGGTGCCGGCGGCCAACCTGATCGGTGAACCCGGGCAGGGCTTCAAACTGGCGATGGGGCGCATAACCCTCAACCGCCTGCTGCATTGCCCGACACTGCTGGGTATGGCCGGGCTGGCCCTGAACCTGTCGATCGAACATGCGCGCAGCCGCAAGCAGTTTGGGCAACCGATCGCCATGTTCCAGGCGGTCAACCACATGATCGCCGACATGGCCACCGAACTGCACGCGGCGCGCAGCATGGTGTACGCCACGGCACAGGTGAATGACGCCGGCGGCGATATCCGCACCCAGGCGCCGATGTGCAAGCTGTTCGTGTCCGAGGCCGCCTTCCGCATCGCCGACAAGGCGGTGCAGGTGCATGGCGGCGCCGGGTTGATGCAGGGCCACCCGGTGGAATGGATTTTCCGTGCCACGCGGATGATGCGTATCCTCACCGGCACCAGCGAGATCCAGCGCAACACCATCGCCAAAGGCGTGCTGATGCCTGCCTGAGCCATGGGCCGCCGCTGCGGCGGCCCTTTTGGCAACCCCCAGAACAATAACAAGAGTACTCGCCATGACTGCGCATTCTTCCCTGCCCAACCCCCGAACTGCCTGGCTGGTGGCCGCGCTGCTGGCGCTGCTGATGCTGGTCAACTTTCTCGACAAAGTGGTGATCGGCCTGGTGGCGGTGCCGATGAGCGCCGAGCTGGGCCTCACGGCCACCGAGTTCGGCCTGATCGGCGGCGCCCTGCACTGGTTCTTTGCCCTCTCCGCCGTGGTCGGTGGCTTCATGGCCAACCGCCGCCCCAGCCGCACCTTGCTGCTGGGCATGGGCCTGTTCTGGGCGCTGATTCAGTTACCGATGCTGTTCGCCACCTCACTGTGGGCCATCGTTGCCTGCCGCGTACTGCTGGGTATCGGTGAGGGGCCGGCCTCGCCGGTCGCCACCCATGCGCTGTACAAGTGGTTCCCCAACGACCGGCGCAACCTGCCGGTGGCGCTGTTGCACGCTGGCAGTGCCATGGGGCTGCTGGTCGCCGGGGCGATGATCCCCTGGGTCAGCCTGCACTACGGCTGGCGGACCAATTTCATCATCCTTGCGCTGATCGGCCTGGTCTGGTGCCTGCTCTGGTGGCGGCTCGGTCAGGAGGGTACCCTCGAACGCCTGCGCGCCAGCCAGCACCCGGCCGAAGCCGCACCAGTCCCTTATCGCAGACTGTTGAGCGACCTCAGTGTGTTGGGCAATTACCTGTGCCACTTCGCCGCCAACTGGTCGTTGGCCCTGACCCTGACCTGGGTACCCAGTTACCTGCAGGTGGGCCTGGGTATCGACCCGCTGCAGACCGGCCGCATCTTCGTCATGTTCGTGGTCGTGACCACGCCGCTGAGCTTGCTGCTGGCCTGGTTGTCCCAGCGCCTGATGCGTCGTGGCCACCCTTCGCGGGTAGCACGCGGCGTGTTCGTTTCGGTGTGCCTGATACTGGGCGGGCTGTTGTCGGCTTCGCTGATACTGCCCGGGCTGAGCACCGCGGTGCGGGTTGCGGCGCTGACCTTCAGTGGGGGGCTGGCCTTGGTCATGTATTCGGTTGGCCCGGCGATGCTTGCCGAGTTCACCCCGGCAGCCCAGCGCGGTGGCATTCTCGCCATGGGCAACGGCATCGCCTCGCTGGCCGGCTTGGCTGCGCCGGTGGTGACCGGCTTGCTGGTGCAGGGCGCGGGGGCCGAACACCCGGCGGGCTATGCCCAAGGCTTCGTGGTATGCGGCGCAGTGTTGCTGGTGGCCGGGTTGGTCGGCCTGGCGACCTTGAACCCCCAGCGCACCCTGTTGCGCTTGCGTGAGGCGGATGCCGTTGCCAGCCGGGCGCGTGCTCAGACCGCCAGCTGAACACCCAGCACCGACTCGAGCGGCTCGGCCTCCCTGCCGATCAGTTCGCCCCGCCAACGGCCGCTGTTGACCAGGTCGATGAGCACGCTGCGGACCAGGTCGCGCAGGCAGCCGGCGGCGAACGACAAGGGCTTGTGCCGTGAGTGTGCCAAGGCGATGGTACGGCTGATACGCGGCTCGACGATACGCCGTGCTGCCGTGGGTTCGAGCAGTTCGCTCAGGGGCGGCCAGTTGCTGATGGTCGCCGCCAGGCCGGCGCGTACCAGGCTGGCGATACCGGGTGCCGATTGCTGTTCGTAGGCTGCGCTCAGGGGCACGCCGGCTTCCATGGCGGCTTGCTCGATGCGCCGGCGCAAGTGCAGTGCCCGCGGCGGCAGCACCAGGCGGGTAGCGGTGGCTTCGGCCAGGGTGATGGTGTCGGGTGCGCCCGGCGCTGATGCACCCACCCAGTACAGCGCCTCGGTGAAGATCGGCTCGGCCTCGACATGGTCGAGCTCCTCGGCGTTGGGCACCACGCCAAAGTCCACCTTGCCCAGTTCGATGGCCTGGCCGCCTTCGCGGCTGAGGCCGTCCCACACCGTCAGGGACACCCCCGGGAAGCGCTGTTCGGCACGCCTGACGATTTCCGGCAGCAGCAGGTCGGCGGCCGTGGCCGGGATGGAAATGGCCACCTGGCCCTTGGGGTCGCCGCGGCTGGATTTCAGCTCGTCCTTCACCGAATCGAGCTTCTGCACCACCTGGCGGGCGACTTCGTAGAGCTGGCGCCCGGCATCGGTCAGGGCAATGCCGTCGTGCTGGCGGTCGAGCAGCTGCATTTCCAGTTCACTTTCAAGCAGGCTGATCTGTCGGCTCAGCGCCGGCTGGGCAATGTAGGCGCGGCGCGAGGCCGACGAGAAGCTGCCAGCTTCGACAATGGCGATCAGGTAGCGGAGCTGTTTCAGGGTCATTGCAGCGGTTCCAAGGTATGCCGAACTGATATGGCACGTATCCGAACACGTTATTTGTGGGGTTCGAAGCGCGGCTCCTAGTATCACCCCGAAAGGGCGGGCCAGGGCAAGCCTGGCCGCGACAACACAAAAAAAAGAGGCAAACCCGATGAAACCTGCCGACCTGCTGCGCTGCATCCTGCTCATCAACGCCAGCTTCCTGGCCCTGCACGTCGGGGCTGCGCCGCTGCGTGCCGACCTGACGCCGGTGGGGGCCGAACGCGGGGCCAGCAGCGACGGCCGCATTCCGGCCTGGAGCGGCGGCCTGCAAGCAGGGCAGGTGTCGCTGGCGGTCAATGGCACGCCGCTGGACCCCTATGCCGATGAGCAGCCGCTGTATGTGATCACCGCGAGCAACTACACCCAGTACCGGGATCAGCTGACGGCGGGGCAGGTGGCCTTGCTCAAGCGCTACCCGCAGTCGTTTCGCCTGCCGGTGTACCCCTCGCACCGCAGTGTCGCGGTGCCGTCCCAAGTGGGTGAGTGGGCCCGGCACAATGCCCTGAATGCTCGTCTGGTCAACGATGGCAATGGCGTACAGGGGTTTTCTGGCGTGCTGGCCTTTCCCCGGCCAGACAATGGCTTGCAGGTGTTGTGGAATCACCTTACCCGGCCACGCAACGGCAGTTACAGCCTGGCCTCGGACAGCATTACCCCGCGTGGCGATGGCCGCTACGCCACGATCAGCCTGCAGCAGACTTTCGCCCGCCCCGACGTGCTGCAGGATGGCCAGGCGGGCAATGTGCTGTATTACCTGAGCTACCGTATGACCGCGCCGTCGCGCCTGGCCGGTGATGCCGTGGTATTGCACGAAACCCTCGACCAGGTGGCGCAGCCACGCCTGTCGTGGCTGTACAGCAGCAGCCAGCGGCGGGTGCGTCGTGCCCCGGCACTGGCCTATGACAGCATCACCCCGGGCACGGCCGGCCTGCGCACTGCCGACAGCCGCGACATGTTCAATGGCGCGCCGGACCTGTACCAGTGGACGCTGGTGGGCAAGAAGGCCCTGCACGTGCCGTACAACAGCTATCGCCTGGCATCGCCGCTGCTCGGTTATGCGGCGTTGATCGGCCCGGGCCACGTCAACCCGCAACCCACGCGCTACGAGCTGCATCGGGTGTGGGAAGTGGTGGGTACGCTCAAGCCTGGGGCCAGGCATATCTATGCCAGCCGGCGCTATTACCTGGACGAGGACAGCTGGGCCATCGTCGAGGCGGATTTCTTCGATCACCAGGGCAGGTTGTGGCGCACGGCGCAGGCCCACAGCTACTACCATGTCACCGGGCAGGCGCTGGTCAATGCCATGGAGGCGATCTACGACCTGCGCACTGGCCGCTACCAGCTGTCGGGCCTGACCAACGAACAGCCAAGGCCCTACACCTTCGATGTGCGCACCAGCGCGTCTTACTTCTCACCCGGCGCACTGCGCAGCCAAGGGCTGCGCTGACACCACGTTGCCGAGCGCGTGAGCGGCCACAGGCGGATCAGGGCGTCACGATATTGAAGCGCCCATCCGCTTCGTCCAACCCAGCCATGAAGCGCATGAATTTCACCCGCTCGCCACTGATGTCGATATCGCCCATGGTCGCTTCCTTGAGAAAGCCGGTCTGCTTCAGGGCGATACGGTCCAGGGTAGCCTTGCTCATGCTCACCTCGACATCGGCCTGCCCATGGCGGGTGAGGTCGCGGTGAGTAAGCACGCCGTTGCGCAGGGTCAAGGCGTAGTCTTGGTTGAGGTCGGTGAAATGCCAGTTGATGGTCAGGTCCTGCGCGGCGGCTTTGGCGGCATCCACGCGTACCCCCAGGTAGTCGAAGAACAGCGTCGGGGTCAGGGCGCGCACCAGGTCGTCGGCGCTGCCGCCCTTGCTGGCGGCTGCTGCGACACCGTTGCGTAGCTCTTGTGCGCCGGTCAGGTAGGCGTTGCGCCAGGTGGCATTCTCGCTCTGGTAGCCCAGTTGCTCCAGGGCGTCGGCCTGCAGCTCGCGCGCCGCGCGGTTGTCGGGCTCGGCGAACGCCAGGTGGCGGGTGAGCTCCGCCACCCAGCGGTAGTCGCCCGCGTCATAGGCCTCACGGCCCAGGGCCAGCACCCGCTCGGCACCGCCCAGGGCCTTGACGTAGCGGGCACCGGCGTCGCTCGGCGGCAGCGGGTTGAGGGTCGCCGGGTTGCCGTCATAGAAGCCCATGTAGCGCTGATACACCGCCCGCACGTTGTGGCTGAGCGAGCCATAGTAGTCGCGGCTGTACCATTTGCTCGCCAGCCGTGGCGGCAAGCTGGTCAGTTCTGCGGCAATCTCGGTGGGGCCAAGGCCACGGTTGATCAGGCGCAAGGTCTGGCTGTCGATGAACGCGTACATGTCGCGTTGATCGGCCAGGTATTCGCGGATCGCGGCGCCACCCCAGGTCGGCCAGTGGTGCTGTGCGAACACCACCTCGGCCTGCTCGCCATAGCGCAACAGCGACTGGTCCAGGTAGTGCGCCCACACCTTGGCATCGCGCACCTGGGCGCCGCGCAAGGTCAGCACGTTGTGCTGCACGTGGGAGGCGTTCTCGGCCATGCACAGGGCCTTGAACTGGGGCAACCACAGGTTCATCTCGGCGGGCGCTTCGGTACCCGGGGTGAGCTGGAATTCGATATCGACCCCGTCGATGCGCAGGGTCTCGAAAGGCTGCTCGATCAGCCGGGTCGGGGCAATCAGGCTGACCGTCGCGTTGGCCGGTACACCCTTGCCCAGCCCGGCATCCACTTGGCCGCGTGGCCCGCGTGGCAGCGGTGCGCCATACATGTACTGGGCGCGGCGCTTCATGGCAGGCCCAGCCAGGACGTTTTCGCTGACGGCATGTTCGAAGAACCCCTGCGGGGCGATGACCTGCACCTCGCCGGCCTTGACCTGCGCCTCGTCGATCACCCCGCGCACACCGCCGAAGTGGTCGACGTGCGGGTGGGTGTAGATCACCGCGACCACTGGCCGTTGCGGGCGATGGCGGAAGTACATGGCCAGCCCGGCCCTGGCGGTTTCCACCGACAGCAGCGGGTCCATCACGATCAGGCCATGCTCGCCTTCGATCAGGGTCATGTTGGCCAGGTCCAGGCCACGCACCTGGTAGATGCGGTCGGTGACCTTGAACAGACCGGCAATGCTGTTGAGCTGGGCGATGCGCCACAGGCTGGGGTTAACGGTGGCCGGCGCCTCGCCGTTGAGGAAGGCGTAGCGCTGCAGGTCCCAGACGGGCTTGCCATCGGCATTGACCACGGGCTGATCGACGGCCTCGATCAGGCCCCGGCGGGCATTGTCGAAGTCGCTGCGGTCGGCAAAGGGCAAGCGCTGCAGCCATTGCTGATTGCTCTGGCGGGTGAGTTCGGTGGCGTCCTTGGCCGGCCCCTCGGCCAGCGCCGCTAAGGGCAGGGCCAGGGCCAGCAGGCAGGGCAGTGATCGTAGGCGCATGGGCGGGGTCCTTGTGGTTGCGAGGGCGATCACTCTAAGGACAGAGCTTGCCGACCAACCAATACCACTCTTGCATGGCTAGCCATGCCGCGATGCGATGGCTCAGCCGGCGCCAACCTCCATGATGCGCGCCACCAGCCAGGCCAGCGCCGGGTCGTGCTGGCGATGGGCAAGGTACACCAGCTCCAGCTGGAACGGCTGCAGGGCAAAGGGCAGGTCGAATACCTGCAAGGGCAGCAGCCGGGCGAAATGCCGCGCCAGGGCGGTGGGCAGCACCACGCAAAGGTCGGAGCTTGCGGCCAGGTGCGCCGCTTGCAGGTAGTTGGGCGTGGTGTAGGCGATGCGCCGGGCCAGGCCCTGTTCGGCCAGCCATTGATCGACCATGCCACGGGTCTGGCCTCCGTGCACCCACAGGTGGCGCAGCGCCAGGAAGGCCTGCAGATCGAGCGCGCCGTCCACCTCGGGGTGCCCTTGGCGCACGGCCACGTGCAGGGTTTCGCTGCGCCAGTGGCGCCGCTCGTAACGGGCGGGCACCTCATCGAAGCGCCCCAGCACCAGGTCGAGCTCGCCACGGTCGAGGGCTTCGGCCGGCAGGCTGGGGGCCAGGTGCTGCACGTCCACGCGCAAATGGGGCGCCTGGGTTTGCAAGGTGGCCAGCAGGCCGGGCATGCACAGCTGCTCGGCAAAGTCGGTGAGGGCGATACGCAACTGCCGGTGGCTGAGCCGCGGATCGAAGCTGTCACCGGCGCCGAGGGTCTGCTCGATCTGTTGCAGGGCCGCACGGATCGGGCCTTCAAGGGCCAAGGCCCGTGGAGTGGGGCGCATGTGCCGGCCGACGCGCACCAGCAGGGGGTCGCCCAGCAGGTCGCGCAGGCGCGCCAGGGCATTGCTCACGGTTGGCTGGGTCAGGGCCAGGCGCTCGGCAGCACGGGATACGTTCTGTTCACGCAGCAGCATGTCCAGCACGCGCAACAGGTTGAGATCGAAGTTGGCGATATTCATGCGAAAAATACATGGGATGGAGAATGACAATTTCAAAAATAGTAGGCGCCTGACTAGGGTGAGGCAAATGCCTTCTCAACCTCCATCAGGAGCGTCACCCGTGAGTACTCCCTACACCCTTCAGCAGGCGGCGGTGATCGGCGCCGGCACCATGGGCCGCGGTATCGTCATCAGCCTGGCCCGAGCAGGCCTTGCGGTGTTGTGGCTGGATAACGACCCCAGCGCCACCCAAGCCGGCCTGGCAATGCTCGCGCAGACCTGGGCGCAGCAGGTGGCCAAGGGGCGTATCGACCAGGCCGAGGCCGATGCCTGCCTGGCGCGGGTACGCCAGGTCACCGCCTTTGACGACCTCGCGCAGGTGGACCTGGTGATCGAAGCGGTGTACGAGAACCTGGCGCTCAAGCAGGAGATTTTCCGCACCCTGGACCGTACGCTCAAGGCCGACGCCATCCTGGCCAGCAACACCTCGGCCCTGGACATCGACGCCATCGCAGCCGTGACCCGTCGGCCAGAACAGGTGCTGGGGCTGCATTTCTTCAGCCCGGCCCATGTCATGAAGTTGCTGGAAGTCGTGCGCGGCGAGCGTACCTCGCCTGCCGTGCTCGATGCCGCGCAGGCCCTCGGCCAGCGCATGGGCAAGGAAGTGGTGGTGGCCGGCAATTGCCCAGGCTTCATTGGCAACCGCATGCTCGCCAGCTACGTGGCCGAGGCGCGCAAGCTGCTGCTCGAAGGCGCAACGCCACGGCAGGTGGATGAGGCACTGCAGGCGTTCGGCATGGCCATGGGCCCGTTTCGCATGTATGACGTGATCGGCATCGACCTGGAGTGGCGAGCGCGCCAGTTGGCCGGCAAGGGCATGGAGTCACCTTTGGCCCAGGTCGACAATGCCCTGTGCGCACAAGGGCGTTTCGGACAGAAAAGCGGCCAGGGCTACTACCGTTACGCCCCGGGTAGCCGGGAGGCCGAGCACGACCCCGCGGTCGATGCGTTGGTGCTCAAGGTCGCCCAGGACCTGGGCATGCACCGGCGCCAGATCGACGACGACGAAATCCGCGAGCGCTGCCTGCTGGCGTTGGTCAACGAGGGCGCCAGGATTCTCGAGGCGTCTGTAGCCAGCAGCAGCGCCGACATCGACCGGGTCTACCTGCACGGCTATGGCTTCCCGGCCGCCGTCGGCGGGCCGATGCGCTGGGCCGACCAGCAAGGCTTGAGCCTGGTGCTGGCGCGGCTCGAACGCCTGCAAGGGCTGTTCGGCGAACACTGGCGGCCAGCCGGCCTGCTGGTGCATCTGGTGGCAGCTGGCAAACAGCTGGCCGACGTACGTGAGGGCCGCGCATGAACTACCGGGCCCCCCTGCGTGACATGCACTTCGTGCTGCACGAAGTGTTCGATGTGACGGCGCATTGTGCCCGCCTGGGCAATGAGCTGGACCGCGAAACCATCGATGGCATCCTGGAACAAGGTGCCCGTTTTGCCGGCGAGGTGGTTGCTCCGCTCAATCGCCAGGGTGATGAACAAGGCTGCCGCCTGGAGCAAGGCGGCGTGCGCACGCCCGATGGCTTCCCCGAGGCCTACCGACATTATGTGGAGCAGGGTTGGGGTGGCATGACCGGCCCGTTGGAGCACGATGGCCAGGGCCTGCCGCAAATGGTCGCGGCCTGTTTCCACGAAATGCTGATGGGCGCGTCGCTGTCGTTCCGTATCTATTCCGGCCTGACCGAGGGCGCCGTGCTGGCCTTGCACCGGCATGGCAGCGCGGCGCTCAAGCGCGACTACCTGAGCAAGCTGGTCAGCGGCGAATGGGCCGGCACCATGTGCCTGACCGAGCCCCAGGCCGGCACCGACCTTGCGCTGCTGCGCACCCGTGCCGAGCCGCAGGGCGATGGCAGCTACCGCATCAGCGGCAGCAAGATCTTCATCAGCGGCGGCGACCAGGACCTGACCGAAAACATTGTCCATCTGGTGCTGGCGCGCCTGCCGGATGCGCCGGCCGGCGTGCGTGGCATCAGCCTGTTCCTGGTGCCCAAGTTCGAATGTAGCGATGACGGTGGCCTGGGGGCGCGCAACGCGGTCGCCTGCGGCGCGCTGGAGCACAAGATGGGCATCAAGGGGGCGGCGACCTGCGTGATGAACTTCGACGGCGCCCGCGGCTGGCTGGTGGGGGAGGCCAACCAGGGCCTGGCCTGCATGTTCACCATGATGAACGATGCACGCTTCCAGGTCGGCTTGCAGGGGCTGGGCATTGCCGAGGCTGCGTTCCAGGGTGGACTGGCCTATGCCCGCGAGCGCCTGCAGTCGCGAAGCCTGGCCGGGCCGGTGGCGCCCGAGTGCGCGGCCGACCCGATCATCTGTCACCCGGATGTGCGGCGCATGTTGCTGACCCAGAAAACCCTCAGCGAGGGCTGCCGAATGCTGGCGGCGTTTGCCGCCCAGGCACTGGACCTGGAGCACGGCGCCGCACAGCCCGAGGCGCGGGCATCTGCCGGGCGCAGGGCGGCTTTGCTGATCCCCATCGTCAAGGCGTTTCTCACCGATGTCGGCCAGGAGGTCGCCAGCCTGGGGGTGCAGCTCTACGGCGGGCACGGCTACATCCGCGAGTGGGGCATGGAGCAACTGATGCGCGACAGCCGTATCACCCAGCTGTACGAGGGCACCAACGGTATCCAGGCACTGGACCTGATTCGCCGCAAGTTGCTTGGCGATGGCGGCGAGCAGTTGCGCCTGCTGATCGATGAGTTGCTCGATGCGGCCGGCAACTGCCGCGCCGAGGCGCTGGCCGGGATGGCACAGGCGGTTGCCCAGCGCCTGCAGGAATGGCGAAACCTCAGTGCCGAGGTCATCGACGCCTGCCGCTGTGACCCGCAGGAGATCGGTGCGGTGTCGGTGGATTTTCTCGCTTACTCGGGTTACGTGGTGCTGGCCGCCCTGTGGCTGCGGGCTGCCGAAACCGCCAGTGCGGCATTGGCCGCCGGCAGCCAGGACAGTGCCTTTTACCAGGCGAAGAAACAGGCCGCGGCGTTCTACTGGCGGCGGGTGCTGCCGCGCGCCACTGCCCACTGCGAGGCGTTGCGCGGCGGCGCGCAGTGCCTGATGAGCCTGGATCAGGCGCACTTCGCGTTCTGACCTTGCGCCGTTGTTCACTCACAAGAACAAGAGGAACACCCACATGCAGCCATTCAGTTTTGCCACTACCCCCCAACTGTTGTGCGAAACCGGCGCTGTTGGCCGCCTGGCACAGCTGTGCCAGCAACGCGGCGTGCGCCGCGTGTTGATCGTCACCGACCCGGGCATCGCCAACCTGGGCATGCTCGATGATGTGTTGCCAGGCTTTACCCAGGCGCACCTGAGCGTGGCGATTTTCAGCGAAGTCAGCGCCGACCCCAGCCATGCCTGCGTGCTGGCCGCCGTCGGGCGGGCGCGCCATATCGGCGCGGAATTGATTGTCGGTTTCGGTGGTGGCAGCTCGATGGACGTTGCCAAACTGGTGGCGCTGCTGGCACACCCGGGCTGTGACCAACCGCTGGAGGCGGTCTACGGCATCGACCAGGCCAGGGGCCAGCGCCTGCCACTGATCCAGGTGCCGACCACCGCCGGGACCGGCTCGGAGGTCACCCCGGTGGCGGTGATCACCACGGGCGAGGCGGCCAAGATGGCGGTGATCTCACCGCTGCTGTTGCCCGACCTGGCGCTGCTCGATGCCGAGCGGACCTTGGGCCTGCCGCCGGCAATCACGGCTGCCACCGGTATCGATGCCATGGTCCATGCCATCGAGGCCACCACCAGCAAGTTCAAACGTAACCCGCTATCGAGCCTGTTGGCCCGCGAAGCGTTGACGCTGCTGGCCGGCAACCTCGACCAGGCGGTGCATAACGGTGGCAACCTGGCGGCGCGCCAGGCCATGTTGCTCGGTGCCTGCCTCGCCGGGCAGGCTTTCGCCAACGCGCCGGTGGCGGCAGTGCACGCGCTGGCCTACCCGTTGGGGGCGCGCTACCACGTGCCGCACGGGCTGGCCAACGCCCTGGTGCTTCCCCATGTGATGCGTTTCAACCGGCGCGAAGCCTTTGCCGATTATGCGGCGCTGGCGCCAGCCCTGCTGGGCGAGCGCCTGGTGCCTGGCGACTCCCATCAGCTGTGCAGCCAATTCATCGATGAGCTGGAACAGCTGGCACCCCGCTGCGGCCTGCCCAATCGGTTGCGTGATGTCGGCGTGCCGCGCAACAGCCTGCCGCTGTTGGCCGAGGACGCCCTGCAACAGCAACGGTTGCTGGTCAACAACCCGCGCAAGGTGAGCCTCGCCGATGCCCTGGCCCTTTACCAGGCGGCGTTCTGAATGGCCAGGGAGCGCCCGCTGCGCGGCGCCTATCGCCACTTCCAGACGATCACCACGCGCTGGCACGACAACGACCTGTATGGGCATGTGAACAATGTTGTCTATTACGGGTTTTTCGACAGCGCCGTGAATACCTGGTTGATCGAGCATGCCGGCCTGGATGTCCACCGCGACCCGGTAGTGGCCTACGTGGCAGGGTCTGCCTGCGACTATTTCGCCGCCGTGGCCTTCCCGCAACGCATCGAGGTAGGCATTGCCGTGGAGCGGCTGGGCAACAGTTCGGTGCAATACGCCCTGGCCGTGTTCGTCGAGGGTGAACCTGAAGCCTGTGCGGCAGGCCGATTCATCCATGTGTTCGTCGACCGCAGCAGCAGTCGCCCGGTTGCCATTCCGGCCAAGCTGCGCAGCGCCTATGAGCGCTTGCTGCCGGTTTGACGGCACAACCCCGCGCCATAACGAATCGGCATGGCGTTGATCTGAAGACGCTATTTGTGAGGGTCGGCAAACCTGCCTGATACTCCTCGTCACCGACACCGCCGGCCTGGGCGGCCGGCGCGTCCGCGCTGAACCCATCATTTCCCTCTCTAATAAGACCAAAAGAGGTTAAGAGTGAGCGCAACCCTTCTCTTCTGCCGGCGCCGTGCGCCGCTGGCGGCTGCGTGCTGCCTGCTTGCCAGCCCCGTTGCGGGCGTGCAGTTCGACGTTGGGCCGTTGCAGGGTCGTTTCGACTCGGCCCTGTCGTTCGGTACGGCCGTGAGCACCGCCAACCCCGACAAACAGCAGTTGCAGGCGGCCAACGGCAACGATGGGCGGCGCAACTACCGCGCAGGCGACGTGTTTTCGGCGGTGTTCAAGGGCACCCATGACCTGGAGCTGCGCCGCGACAACGTCGGCGTGTTCCTGCGTGGCACCTACTGGTATGACACCGCGCAGCGCGACCACCACCAGCGGGCCGTCGATATCGATGACCACAACCGTCAGGCATCGGCGAAAACGGCTGGCGCCGAGCTGCTCGATGCCTTTGCCTATGCCCTCTACGATATCGACGGTGAGCCCGGTTCGTTGCGCCTGGGCAAGCAGGTGGTCAATTGGGGCGAAAGCCTGTTCATCCAGGGTGGGCTGAATGTCGTCAACCCGTTCAACCAGGCCGCGCTGCGGCGGCCCGGTTCGGAGGTGAAAGACGCCCTGGCGCCGGTCAACCTGCTGTATGTCACACAGAACCTCAACCAGGCGTTGTCGTTCGACGCCTTCTATCAGCTGGACTGGGAGCAGACCCGGCTGGACAACTGCGCAACGTTCTTTTCCGGTAACGACTTCATGCCTGAGGGCTGCACGGGCCTCGATGTCGGCGGGCAGATGGTGACCAACCCGGCCGTTGCACAGGCCCTGGCTCCGTTCGATGTGATGCTCACGGAGGAGGGCGTGCGCGTGCCCCGGGGTGCGGACCAGGATGCGCGCAACAGTGGCCAATGGGGCTTGTCGATGCATTGGTACGTCGAACCACTGGATACCGAATTCGGCGTGTTCGCCGCCAATTACCACAGCCGCTTCCCCTACGTGGGGACCGTCAGCAGCCGCTACTACGCCAATACCGGCTTCGCCAGGCAGCTCTGCGGCAATGTCGGCGTGGCGCTGGCCAACTGCGGTACCTTTCTGGCATCCGGCAACGGGCAGACCCTGGCCGGTGCCCTGCGCATGGGGACATCGCAGTATCGAGCGCAATACCCCGAAGATATCCGCATGTACGGGGTCACCTTCGCCACCACCTTGCGTAACGGTACCGCGGTGCAAGGTGAGCTGAGTTACCGCCCGAACATGCCGGTACAACTCAACGGCAACGATATATTGCAATCGTTGCTCAATGCGCCCGGACGCAGCCCGCTGAACGCCGATGGCCTGCGCCCTGCGACCGACAACACCCCATTCGACGGCTACCGGCGCAAGGAGGTGACCCAGGCCCAGGTGTCGGCCGTGCAGACCTTCAGCCAGGTCATGGGCGCCAACCAGTTGGTGCTGATGGGCGAGGCAGGGGCTACCTACGTCGGCGGGCTGGAGGGGCGCTTCGGCCCGCGCTACGGTCGCTCCGGTGCCTACGGCAACGGTGAACTGGCTGACAACAGCCTGTGCCTGGCGATCTCGAAAAGCCCGGGTGACTGCAATGGCGAAGGTTTCGTAACGCCCTTTTCGTGGGGTTACCGGCTGCGTGCAACCTGGAGCTACCCGACCCTTGTTCCGGGCCTTGATATTCGCCCGAATCTTGGCTGGGCCCATGACGTCAAGGGTTACTCACCCGCCGACGGCTCGGCTTTCAACGAAGGCTCGCGCTCGATCAGCCTGGGCGTGGACCTCAGCCTGGCCAGCCAGTACTGGGCAAGCCTGGCCTATACCGACTACCTCGACGGCGACTACGGCACCCGCGGTGACCGTGACTATGTGGCGTTCAGCGTGGGCGCCAATTTCTGATGCAACCAAGGAGCAGGACCATGACCAAGCGCACTCTGCAGCACCCAACGCCCAACCTGCCCGGCCTTGCCCTGATGCTGGCAGGGGCGTTGGCTCCAGCCCTGGCCGTGGCGGCACCACCCGGGCAGGGGGTGATGCAAGGCTTTCCTCCAGCGCCGGAGTCGCGTGTGACCCAGGCCAATGCCTTTCAGCCACCCTACTTGCGCTGGTCGATGCGCCATGCCCGCGAGGTGTCGCCGACCCGTGCCATCGGCCGTGCGGCTAAACCGCTGGTCTTGACCGAAGGCAGCGGGGCGGCGCTCGACCAGGTTACCTTCGATGCTGGCGAGCAAGCGCTGACGCTGGCCGATTACCTGCAGCAGACCAGCACCGACGGGCTGATCGTGCTGCACCGCGGCAAGGTGGTGTACGAGCGCTATCTTGAAGGTTTCCAACCTGGCCAGCCGCATATCTGGGCGTCGATGACCAAGTCGGTCACCGGCCTGATTGCTGCCCAGCTGATCGCCGCGGGGGCGTTGGACCCGCAGCGCACGCTGGCGCATTACGTGCCGGAACTGAGCGGCACGCCGTTTGGCGAGGCGACCGTACAGGCCAACCTCGACATGCAGGTGGCGGTGCAATACCCAGCACAGATGCCGCCGGACCTCGGCCTGTTTGCCGCCACCGGGTTGATACCGCGGGCTGAGGGCATGCCCGGGGATATCTACAGCTTCCTGCTGCGGGTGCAGCAGGCGCCGAACCCAGGCAGTCATGCACCTTTCTTCTACCAGAACGGCTCGCCGGAAGCGCTGGCCTGGGCATTGCGGCGCATTACCGGGCTGAACTGGGCGCAACTGGTCGAGCAGCGCCTGTGGTCACGTTTCGCCGAGGACGATGCCTACGTGCAGGTCGACCCGCTTGGCACCGAGATGGCCAGTGGCGGCATCAGTTGCAACCTGCGCGACACCGCTCGCTTCGCCGAACTGGTGCGCCGCGAACTGGCCCGCGAGGCCAAGGGCGACAGCTTCAACCAGGCGGTGCACAGCACCTTCCAGCCTGCGGACCCGGCGGTCTTTGCCCAAGGCAACCTCGGCCCCGTCCGCCCTGGCTATGGCTACCGCAATTACTGGTTCCAGAAAAACGACGGCGACGGCTCGGTCGAAGCAAGCGGGCGCTTCGGGCAGAAAATCTACATCAACCCCCGCCGCGAACTGGTGATCGTCAAGCTGTCGGCCACTGTCGATCAGGCCCGGCGCGGCACGCGAGCCGACGAGCAAGTGAAAGCCCCTGCGCGCGTCGTGGACTCGCCGATCACCTTCAACAGCATGGTGAGCGCAGTGTTGGCGGCCCTTTCGTAAACAGTGCGTCAAACAGTGCTCCTCGCGACGCGCCCTCTGAAGGAGCGGGTTTACCCGCGAAGCAGGTGCCGCGGTGGATGGCACCGGCCATCAGCGCAGCTGGGCGCGGTCAGGCGTCGAGCACCAGGCGAGCGCTGCGAGCCCCCGAGACGCAGGGTGCGATCCATTCGCCGCTGCTGCGCTGGGCCTCGCTCAGGCAGTCGTCACGGTGCAACGGCTCACCCTCGACGACCCGGCACACGCAGGCACCGCAGATGCCCATGCCGCAGGAAACAGGCAGCTCCACCCCGGCTCGCGCGGCAGCCTGCACCAGGCTTTCGCCGGCGCGAAGCTGTACCTCGAGGCCACTGCGCTGGAGCACCAGAACACAGCTGCCATCAGCCTGGGCTGGCACCTCGGCAGGCCTGAAGTGTTCACGGTGCAGCGCCGTGGCAGGCCAGCCAAGGGCCAGGGCGATCTGTTCGGCGCTGCTCATGAAGCCGGCAGGCCCACAGCAATACAGGCTGGCGCCAGGCTGCCAGGCGGGCAGGTGCTCAGCCAGGTACGCCTGGATCTGCGCAGCGCGCAGGCCCGGGAACACTTCTGGTTGTGGCCCTTGACGCGGTACAAGCGGTGCCCCGTGCACGTGGCGGGTGAAATACAGCAGGCGCACCGCGCGGCCCTGTCGCTGGCATTGCCGGTACATGGGCAACAACGGCGTAATACCGATGCCTGCGGCGAGCAAGATCACCGGGCCGCTGCCTGGCTGCAGGGCAAACAGGTTGCGCGGCTTGCCGACTTCGACGCAGGCGCCCAGGCGCAGCTGCTCATGCAGCCATTGCGAACCGCCCCGGGAAGCGGGCTGTCGTTTGATCGCCAGGTTCAGGTGGTCGTCTTCGGGCAGGCTGATCACCGAATACTGGCGGACCAGGCCGTTGCCCAGGCGCAGATCGACATGGGCGCCGGCAGCCCAGCTGAAGGGCAGCGGACCGCCACCGGCAACGCCCAGTTCGATACCCAGCACATCTTCGGCTTCCAGGCGCAGGGCTCGCACCTGCAAGGGTACCCAGCTCATGCCCGTACCCCCGCTGCCCGTTGCAGGCGCACCACGGCTTCACGCGCCTGGTGGCCCAGTTCGGCGAGGTCGATGCCGGGCAGCGTGTCGTTTTCCACCCGCAACTGGCCGCCGACCAACAATGCCCGCAAGGTCGGCCGCCCACCACCGACCACTGGCGCAATACCCAGGTCATGCAAACCAAAGTAGCGGGGCTGGTCCAGCCGGTAGAGCGCCAGGTCGGCCGCCATGCCGACCTGCACGGTACCCAGCGCTTCGAGCCCCAGCACCTGGGCCCCGCCAGCCGTGCCCCAGCGCACCACGTCTTCAACGCTGGCGGACTGCGCGCCGCCTTCGCCTGTGCCACCGGCGTAGCCGGGCAATGCCCGCTCGCCACCCTTGGCGCGTTGCATCAGCCAGGCGGCATGGGTTTCGCTGATCATGTCACAGGCTTCGTTGGACGCCGCCCCGTCCACACCCATCGAAATCGGCACGCCCGCCGCTTCCAGGGCGACGATATCGGCAATGCCACTGCCCAACCGGGCATTGCTCTGCGGGCAGTGGGCGATACCGGTGCCGGTTGCGCCCAGCAGCTGGATTTCCTCGCTACCGAGCTTGACCAGGTGAGCGAACCAGACGTCGGTCCCTAGCCACTCGTGTTCGGCGCAGAAGGCAACGGGCGAGCATTGATGGCGGCGCTGGACTTCGTTCTGGTACTCCACCGTTTCGCTCAGGTGGCTGTGCAGGCGGATGCCCAGCTTGCGGGCAGTGCGGGCCGTTTCACGCAGGTGTTCGGGTGGCATCGAATAGGGCGGGCTGGTCGGCGCCATCACCACGCGGCGCCAGGCATCGGCGGCGCTGTCGTGGTAGGTGCGGACCAGGCGTTCGACGTCGTCCAGGTACTGCCCAAGGGTTTCCGGCCCTGCGCTCGTCGGCCCCTCGGCCTGGCGCACCTGAGTCGCGCCGCCGCGGCACAGCACGAAGCGCAGGCCCAGCTGCTGGGCTTCCTCGAACAGGATCTGTGCGCTGTCGAACGCCATGCCCGGCAGGTACAGGTAATGATGGTCGGCGACCGTGCTGCAGCCGGAGCGGGCCAATTCCACCAGGCCGATGCGCGCGGCCAGGCGAAAGCTGTGCTCGTCGAACAGCCCGCGGTAACGATAAGGCACGGCGCCCAGCCAGGCGCCGAGGTTCTGATCAATGCCTGCCGGGATGCCTTTGAGCAGCGACTGGAACAGGTGGTGGTGGGTGTTCACCCAGCCCGGGTAGACGACGCAGTCGGTGGCATCGAGCACGTGCTCGCCGGGTTGTGGCTGCAAGGCGCCGAGGGCCGCGATGCGCCCGTCGGTGATGCGAATATCGGGCCCGGCATGGCGCGCTGCGGCGCCGCGCAGGCCGGTGAGAATGGCGCTGGCGTTACGGATCAGCCAGCTGTCTGGATGCTTCATCGGGTTCTCCATGGGCTTAACCCAGTTCACTTTCGTGCCAGTGGCGCAGGCTCAGGCGAGCCAGCAGGGCCATCAGGCTGAACAGCGCCACGCCGGTCAGGGCAATCAGCACCAGGGCGGCGAACAGGCGTGGGATGTTGAGCTGAAAGCCCGCCTGCAGGATCTGGTAAGCCAGCCCCGCGCCACTGCCGCCCGTGCCGGCCACGAACTCGGCGACCACCGCGCCGATCAGGGCCAGGCCGCTGGCAATTCGCAGGCCGGCGAAGAAACACGGCAGGGCGCTGGGAATGCGCAGGCGCAGCAGCACCTGCCAGCGGCTGGCGCGGTTGAGGCGGAACAGGTTGAGCAGGCCGGGGTTGACGCTACGCAGCCCCAGCACGGTATTGGCAATGATCGGAAACACCGCCACCAGGGTGGCGCAGATCACCAGCGCCAGTGTCGTGTCGCTGCACCAGATGATGATCAACGGCGCAATGGCTACCACGGGCGTCACCTGCAGCAGGATGGCGTAGGGGAACAGGCTGGCTTCGACCAGGCGGCTCTGCACGAACAGGAATGCCGCCAGGGTGCCGATGACCACGGCGAGGCCGAACGACAGGAAGGTGATCTTCAGGGTCATCCACAGCGCGCCCAGCAACAGCGGGCCATCGCTGACCAGGGTGCGGCCGATGTCCGCAGGGGAGGGCACCAGGTAGGCCGGTACCTGCCAGGCCATGCATGCCAGTTGCCAGAGGCTCAGCAGCACGGCGCCGACCAGCAGGGGTAAAACGATGCGCAGTACGCCGGGGTGGCGTAGCCAGGGAGCGGGTAGTCTGTTCATGGCGTGGTTCTCAGGCGTGCTCGCTGTTGGCCTGGGCCAGCAGCCGGGACAGGTGGGCACATTGGGCGATGAAGGCCGGCGAAGTCCGATAGGCCTCGTCGCGCTCCAGCGGACCTTCGATGGCGACATCGGCGATGACCCGACCGGGGCGGGCGCCCATCACCACCACCCGCGACGACAGGAAGACCGCTTCGAAGATGCTATGGGTGACGAACACCACCGTCAGGTCGCGCTCCGCCCAGAGGCGGCGCAGGTCGCTGTCGAGTTTGTTGCGGGTGAATTCGTCAAGCGCGCCGAACGGCTCGTCCATCAACAGCAGGTTGGGCTCGGTGGCCAGTGCGCGGGCAATCGATGCGCGCATCTGCATGCCGCCAGACAGTTCGCGCGGGTAAACGGCGCCGAATGCCCCCAGGCCAACCCGTTCCAGCGCCGCTTGCACCCTGGGCTGGCTTTGCGCGCGAGGCACACCCGCCAGGTCCAGGGGCAGCCGCACGTTGTCCTGCACCCTGGCCCACGGCATCAAGGTGGCTTCCTGGAACACCATCGCCAGGCGCTGGCTTGTCCCATCACCCTGCGGGGCGCGCTCGGGCGTCTCTTTACCCCACCAGCGCACATGGCCAGCGGAGGGTTGTTCAAGGCCGGCGAACATCTTCAACAACGTGCTTTTGCCGCAACCGGAGGGGCCCAGCAACGAGACGAACTCGCCGCGCTGGATCGCCAGCCTGACGCGGCGCAAGGCGTGGGTACCATTGCTGTAGGTCTTTTCCACCTGGTTGGCGTATAGCGGCGTCTCGGCGCTTATGGTATCGGCAGGCAAGCGTGCCTGTGGGCCGGCGTCGGCTTCGGACAGGGTCTGTATCAACATGGGCGCGTTCCCATTTGGCTATGTGCGGTGGCAGAGGCCCCGGCGCACCGGGGCGCTGAACGGCATTCAATGGCTGGCGAACACTTCGCTTTCGCCATGGGCTTCGAGCAGGCCCAGCAATTGCCGGCGGATCACCAGGCCGGGTTTGTCGGAGGGCATGTGCAGCTCGACGCGCCGACGGGTATCGACGCAGGCGTCGGGGTCAGTGGCCTCGAGAATGTCGCGGTCCTCGGCGGTGATCGCCGCGTCCCAGTCGATCAGCGCCTGGGTCGAGCACTGTGCTTCGCTGTCATTGCGGTACAGCCACTGCACCAGCATCAGGCGCCCGTCATCGATCGGCGTGGCGCAGTTGTAGATGATGTGATGGATGCCACTCTCCGGGTACATGCAACCGAAGCGTCGCGAGAACGGCAGGTAATAGCGGTTGACCAGGTGGCGCTCGGTGATCGGCGCACGGCTGCCGGTGATGGCGAAGCTAGCCTCGGGGTTGCGCACTGGCACGCGGGTCTCGGCTTCGAAACCGTAGTCGGTTTCGCGGAACGCGTAGCTGGCCGGTTGCGGTTGGTCGAACAAACCGAAATTGGCCTTGTGCACAAATGAGAAGTGCGAGTTGTCGAATGAATTTTCCATGACCCGCAGCGGGCTGGTTTTCCATTCTTCGTAGAACTGGAAGATGCGTCGGTAACCGGGGGCGCCATCCTCGGGGAAATCGGGGATCGGCTGCAGCGGATCGTCCAGGGCCACCCAGGCATAGCCGTAACGGGCCTGGCAGTGGTAAGCCTTGACGGCTGCCCCGGCAGGGATTGCACCTGTCGGGTTCTGCGGGATCTTCACACAGGCGCCCGTACAGTCGTACTCCCAGCCGTGGTAGCCGCAGGCGATGTTGCCGTCTTCGCTGACAAAGCCTTTGGACAGCCTGGCGGTGCGGTGGCAGCAGCGGTCGCGCATGGCTACCGGCGTGCCGTCGGGGCGCTTCCACAGCACCAGGGCTTCCCCGAGCAGGGTGAAGGGCTTTGGCCCGTCGTCGAGGGCGGACATCGGCAGAAGGGCGTACCAGAAGCGACGCAATACGGGTTGTTTGGTGACCAACATGATTCGGTTCCTTAGGGTTTCAAGTGCCTGAACGGGTCAGCGGCTGGCAGCCTGGTTGCTGTCGGGCAACACATGGAGGTCCTGCACGAAGCGTGTGGTGTAGGCCTTCTGCCAGGGCGCGCCAGCGCCAAGCAGGCCAGCCTCGACCATGAAATCGCGGGTCGCCTGCCAGCGCGCGTCACTCATGGTGCCAATGCCGCGGACAGCCGCGTCGCCGCGGGTCAGCAACTGGTGTTGCTTGAGGGTCGAGACGCCCCAGGCCAGCAGCTCATCGGTCATGTTGGGGTTGTCACGCTTGATCAGCGCATTGCCTGCGGCGGGGTTGTCCAGATAGCGCTTCCAGCCCTCGAGCGAGGCGCGCACGAACGCCGCGACGCGCTGTGGATGCTGCTCGATGAGGTCCTGGCGGGTGGCGACGGTTGAACCGTAGGGTGGGTAACCGGCATCGGCGAACAGGAAGAAGTTGGGCTGTTGACCGGCCTTGATGGCCTGGAACAGCTCTGAGCTGGCGTAGGCCTGCTGGGTGGTGTCGGCACCGGCCAGGAAGGGCTGCAGGTTGAAGGTATAAGGGCGGGCCTGGCTGTCCTGCAGCTGGTACTTGCCCTTGAGCCAGGGCCACCAGGTCTGCTGGCCGGAAGTCGATACCAGGACCTGCTTGTTGCTCAGCCCGTCCAGGCCGGAGACGTCGGCGTGGGTCATCAAGCCCTGCGGGTCCCCCTGAAACGGTGCGGCCACCGCCACCACCGGCAGGCCTTGCTCCACGCTCTTGAGGATCTGCAGGTCGTAGTTGACGATGAAGTCGGCTTGCCGGCTGACCAGCAACTGCATGCCATTGACCTGCGGGCCACCCATGCGGATGGTCACCTCCAGCCCTTCTTTCTCGTACAAGCCCTCGGCCAGTGCCTGGTAAAAGCCTCCCTGTTCGGCCTGGGCGTACCAGGAGGTCAGCAGCACGACCTGATCGCCGGCCATGGCCGGTGGCGCGCCCGCCAGCAGCACACCGAGCCCTGCCAGCAAAGAGCGAAGCGGTTGAGTCAAGCCAAAGCGGTTTTTCATGATTGTTCTCCACCTCGATTCGAAATCCGTCGGGGGGCCTGGCTGGCCCCTCGGCGAGAAGCCCGAGTGGAGAAGCAATGCAACGGGAGGAGAGCGAGCGTTCACGGTCGACGCTGCTCTCTTGCCCAGGGCCGACAGCCCGCGTGCAATCATCCACTCGGATGTACGCCCGGTCAGGGGCGCAAGAGCAATGTCCCGTGCCTGGTTCGGGCACTGACCGCTTCTACTCGGAAGTCTGATTAGCCAGAAGCGTGCCAGCTTTCACCAGCCGCTCATTCCCGGCCAATGGCGGCTTGGCGCATGCCGCCGGGGCAGGGCAGTGGGCCGCAACGGTGCATGCAGGCGGCTGACAGCGCCAATAAGGTGCTGCAATGTCAGTGGCGATGGTATTCATTGTCAGCCTTGATTGGCCACAATCGGTACCGTCAGCTGTATTCGATCGACTGGCACGCGCCCTGCAAGGGGAGGCCTGAGTAGAAGCGGTCAGTGCCCAAACCAGGCACGGGACATTGCTCTGGCGGCTTTATGCCGCGCACCCGGCAAGGGTGGCGCCATGCGTTGCTGCGTGGCCAGAGACGAGGTCTGTCCGTTATCCCTTGCCGGTAACCCTCACCGACCTCGACCCAAGGGATGCCCATGAAACTCAACCCTCTCGCCTGGTTCTGCCACGGCTTGCTGCCGCTCTGCAGCCTGGCCACTGCCACCGCCCAGGCCGCTCCACTGATGTGGAGCGACAACAGCCTCAGTTACCTCTACGGCCACAACTACAAGGTCGATGGCACCGGCAACGACATCCAGCAAACCATCACCTACGAACATGCCAGCGGCTGGACCTGGGGTGATGTGTTCTTGTTCGTCGACAACAAATGGTCGAACGGATTGTCCGGCAGCGAGGGCTATACCTATTACGGGGAATTTTCACCGCGGCTGTCGCTGGGCAAGATCAGCGGGCACAACCTGCGCTACGGCGTGATCAAGGATGTGCTGATCGCCGCCACCTACGAGCGTGGCGAGGGGCGCATTCGCCGATACCTGCTTGGGCCAGCGGTGGACCTGCTGCTGCCAGGGTTCGATCGCTTCTCGCTCAACACCTACTATCGCAAGCCCGATGGCATCACCGGCAAGGCAGCGGGGCAGTGGCAGATCAATCCGACCTGGGCGATGACCCTCCCGTTGGGCCGTTCTGACATTCTGTTTGACGGGTACCTTGAATGGTATGTGAATGACGTCGGGCGCAAAGGCACCTCGAACTACGTGGCCAAGAGTTTTCACTTCAACCCGCAGATCAAGTACGACGTCGGCAAGGCGCTGGGGTACACGGCCAAGCGGTTATACGCAGGGGTGGAATGGGATTACTGGTCGGACAAATATGGGATCGAGGACAGCCACGGGTTTCCAACCGACCAGAATGCGCTGAGTGTATTGTTCAAAGCGCATTTTTAACGCCGACTGGCACGCGCTTGCCGCCAGACAAGCGCGCGCCGGGATCTAACGATCCTGCTTGACCTGGTCAGGCTGCGTGCCCAGCGTCGCGAGGAAAAGGTCGGTATCCCGGTTGGTCCGCAGGCAAACCACGCGACAGCCCGATGGGGCCGTTGCCACGAATCGCTTCATCGCCTCGCGCGACGAGGTTTTCGTCTGCCACATGAACCTGAAAAACGCCGGCAGGTTGGCCAGCAATTCCGGGCAGTTGGCCGGCAAGTCGGGCCGGGATCGACCGCGGTTCAACAGCGTTCTGAGCAGGACGCGCCAGAATCGAAGCGGCGCCGAGCGATCAATCCAGATCAACAGGTCAGCGCGGGCCAGCCGGCTGTTCCAGGTGGTCGAATGCCCACCTTCGAAGATCCAGCGCTCACGGGCCTCGACCTCATGGCAAAGACGGGTCTTTTCGTCCCGGCTGCGCTCGACCCACCCTGGCTGCCAATGAATCGTGTCGATATGCACGACCGGCAAGCCTGTGCGCTCGCCAAGCCTGCGCGCCAGGGTACTTTTCCCGGCCCCTGGCTGGCCAATGATCATCACCCGTTGCACTGAAGCTCCCTCTCGCAGGCAGATTGGAATTTCGGGCGCGCGATTCTACGGCAACGGGCGACGCGGTCAACTGCGTCAGCGCTGGCGTGGCCTGAACTGGCTGGGCGTTGTCCCGGTGTATTTCAGCATCAGACGGCGAAGGGCCGTAGCGTCTCGATAGCCGATCTGCGATGCGATGTCGTCGACGCTCATGCGCGACCCCGCGAGCAGGCGTCGAGCTTTCTCAAGCCTCACACTCTGGATCACGTCCTGAACGCTGCGCCCACACGCCGCTTTGACCTGGCGGGCAAGTGTGCGCTCCGACCGTGCCAACCGTGCGGCCAGCTCCGTAACCTTGGGCACGTCTGGCAGCGCCTCCTCGACCAGGGCAATGATCCGGGCGATGAGGTCGTTGCCGTCGCTGAACAGGCCATGGGCGACGTAGGGGGCTTGGGCATCTCGAGCATCCAGGAGCAGTACACGCGCAACCTTATCGACCATCTCCACGCCGTATCGCCGGCGTAACAGGTACAGAACCAGATCCGCCTGGGCCATGGCCGCGCCTGCTGTGATCAGGTTACCGTCCTCGATCAGCATGCGCTGGGGCTGGACGTTGCACTGCCGATTCACGGTACGCAGTAACGGGGCAAGCCACCATGAAACGGTCACCTGGCGACCCGCGAGCACACCTGCCTGGTGCAGCAGGAACACAGCAGAACAGGATGCCGCGATCAGGCCGCCGCGCTTGGCGTGCCGGGCAATGGCTTGGCTTGCCTGCAAGGCGTCTGGCTGACTGATCCTTGAAAACACTTCGTCAGGGTCTGCCAGCCCCAGGCCTGGGACAAGCCAAACGGAAGCGTCAGTGAGCTGGGGCGAGGGGAGGGCTTGTGCGTTGACGACCATGCCGTTGCTCAACTCCACCAGGCTCGACGAGGGGGAGCAAACCCTCCACGAAGGTTCAGGCACGCCGGCGCGTGCGCATAGCCGAGCCGCAGTCGAAAGGATGTCGAGGGTGAGCGATACGCTGGAAGCAAACGCCTTCTCAAGTATCACCAGGGTGAAATCGAGCGGTGGCTGGATACGCATGAAAAATGCCTGATCGGACACTGGGATGGTAGGGCCGACCAAGGCCTAATGCAACCTTCGAAACGGAGAAATGCAATGCCTCAAATCACCATCAAGCTCCCGGCACCGATCATTGACCCCGACCTTCGTCAGCGGCTCGCTCAAGGCGTTACGGATGTCGCCGTCGAGGTCGAGGGCATCCCCAATCGCCCGGAAACGAGATTCTTCTGCTGGGTAATCGTCGAGGCGGTCGAGCCCGGTGCCTGGACATGCGGCGGGCTGCAGCCTGAGCACGTGGTGCCCTGCTACGCAACCGTGCTGGTCCCCGCGGGCGTACTCACGCCTGATTTGCGCAGGCGCTACGTCGGGCAGCTCGATAAAGCGATCCGCTGCAGCCTGGGTAATGAGCTCGGCCAACGAGTGGCCACTTCAATCGTCATACAGGACGTAGCGGACGGCACCTGGGGCGCAAACGGGGCGGTCATGAACCTTGCTGACTTCGAGGCAAAGGTAGGGTTTGAACATCTTCATCACGCTCGCAATTAACAGGATCGATTTACCAGAACGGACGGTCGCTGGTTCAGCTGCTGAACATCAGCCGCAACATCGTGCGTGCACGGCTGGAGAAGATCGGCGAGTTGAGCAAGGCCTGACGCCAGCGCGTCCCGCTACCGGCTGGAGCGACCGTTTGTTTTCTCTGGTGTCGATGCCGCGGGCCGGTGCAGGTGAGCACCGGTTGGATCGGTGATTTGAATGACATTGCCATGCTGCCAACCATCCGCGCCGGGATCACGTGCCGGTATTCGAATATCGGCCCGCTGCGCCTTGTTCCTGGACGTATCCACGCCCAAGCGCCGATTGCGCTGCTCGACCATCGCCGCGTCAGCCTGGCCATCGGCGGTGAAGCCCATCATCAATTGCGGCATACCGACAGGTAGCGCTTTGTCCTGGTCGGTATGCCAGGTGTGCCATGTCTTGCCATAGGTATGTGCCAGGCGCTCCATCAGGGCATGCTCGGCAGGTGCGGGTATGCCTGGAGCGATCAACTGGCCAGAGGAGACCTCATAGCCATGGCTGTGCCACAGCGCCTTTTCCTTGGCCGGCAGCGAAGCAAAGAGTTGCTCATCGATGATGTACTCGACACCCATGATCTTGGCGCCTTTGGTGTTGCCGTCAAAGATGACGCACTGAATGACATCCTCATTCAGAATTGAGCAATAGTGGTGAGCCTCCATCTGCACATCCGGGTGGCCGTTGTAGAAGTGAAAGCCATCCAGATAGGCGTTGATTGCTTCAATGGGTGGCTTGGATTGCAGCGTCGCAGTGCCGGCCTCAAGCAGTTGCGTTTTAGCCGACTCGGGCCTGCCTGGAGCCTCCACAGGCGACTTCGTCTCGGCAGCGGAACAAGCCCACAGCACAGTGCAGGTAAGGGGAAGGGATATCGATTTGATTAAGTGGCGCATGAGCGTGTCTCTGGCTGTTGTTCCTAGAGGACAACCCAGGGCGGGCAAGCGGACAGATCAATGGACGAATGGCTGGATTTGCTCCAACCCGTTTAAGCGCATTACGTCATTTAACATAATATGCATTATGCGCACATTCGTATGCAGCGAGCGGGACGTGGGTCAGGCAGATTTCAAAACAAAGCCAGGCTGTATTTCCTGAGTCAGTGTTCAGGCCTTGCTCCACACGCTATCAGTACACGGAAGCCTTTCTGACCCTAATTTCGGAAGTAAATCGACCTACGCCGTTTTTCTGCCTCATTCCGATCCATCTTGCTGCTCGGATTACTCTCGCAGCCGCTAGATCCATTCAACACATCTGTCAACTGATGCCATGGGTACAAGCTTGCTTCTTAGCGCGACCAATCTCGTCTGTGAGGTGTTGATTTGCGTCTCCGCGTTGCAGCAGTCCCGCGTTGAGCAACTGTGCCTGGGGATTTGATATTTCTGATAACTTGCGAAGCCTACGTAGGCTTACTCATTGATAACAACACAAACACCGTCGCGGACTCCTTTTTTCTGACCAGAGGTCGGATCTGTGAAATCAGAAGAAATTTTGAACTCACAGCATCAAGAAGAAATTTAGACGCGATGGTTTCCAGTGACCGCGATTGCTCTGTAATCCTGTACGGTTCCCAACAGGCAATATCAGTGAAATCCGTTTCAGGCAGCTCATGATTATCCAAGGGAAAATAAAGCATGAGATTATTGTTTAGCTGGGTTTGCCCAATCGCATTAGGCTCTGATTTGCACAGGCGCCACGAGCATTCAGTAGCCTAAGTGCCCAGATCAATCCCAATAGATGCTTTCATTTAACCTTGATAACCCCTCAGCCAGGCGCGTTTTGCTCATTCAATAAACGAGAAAATCAGTCAAGATCATCGCGCCGTATGGCTCTGTCTCAGTCATTCCACCCGCTGATTCTGGCTGGAGCAGCAGGTTCACGCCAAGCATTCTGTACCCTCAAGGCTCCATTCCAGGCCGCCTGAACACTTGAGTGTGTCACCATCCACCATCCACCGATAACTCTAGAAATCAGAGAGCCCTTGGATAAAGACAGTCGGTTGCATTGCCGAGCAATAAGTACCAAACTGCCCTTCTTTTTTGTGAGTGCGCGACCCAACTCGACTAAATGAATATTTAGTCGAGTTATTTTTTTCCGCACTGATAGCGGCCCCGCCTATCCTTGATTTTTCTTTCGCTTAAAATAGTCAGCATCCAGTAACAGGATGATTTCCCTCGCCGTTACATTATGCTGTTTTGCCAAACTGTCCAGGTCTGCCAAGAAACGCACCATGCTGGCAACCCTAGGCTCCGCTAACTCTGCACATGCATTACCATATTCCTTGGCAATTGCACCGTTGATGTCGAACAGGCGCGCAACGCTTTCTACGTCGAAAAAGCCCTCTCTTACCAGCCCATTCAGAGCTCGGTTGCGCTTACTGGACATTGACGTTCACCCATCCCCTTATCCGGAAAGGCTTCTCCGAGCTGTGAGACGCCTCCACGTCCAGCAGGCCTAGGATGTAATGGAGCTTGAGCACTGTGGTCAAGCTGAGCGCACGTTGATCCAGATCTCCCCTGGCCATCAGAAGCGCAATCACCTCCTCCGCGCTGATCCTGTATCTCTTCATCAGCTTGGCGAGCTGTTCTGAGAAACTAGACTCAGACGTGGCACCCTCACCTTTCTGAAGGACACTTATTTCCTGCTCCAGTTCGCTTATGCGCTGCTGAGCGAGGCGGATCGCTTCGAGGCGGTTCACGGCATTCATCGCTGAGTCGACTCCTCTTGTGCCTCTCCGAATTGTAGCGCACCAAGCGAGCATGCCCTGCCGCCTGTCAGCTCTTAAGAACGATTGTTGAATCAAATGCAACTGCCCCATTCCTGGCCCAGAGTAGCTTCAGTGGCTTATAGCGGCAGCTCATAAAGGCTGAGATAGCTCGCACAAGACCATTGTGCAGGCCTATGAGGCCTCCGCTGCCCCGCCCCCTATCATCACAAAATCGGCAACAATCGTCGTTTTAGTCATCTATTGGTGGTTTCTTTCACGACTAAATGCTTAGCACCTGGGCCCGATTACTTAAATGAGAAGAAACACCCGCCAGCACCACCAATTTATGCCTAAATCAAGCTTCTTTGGAGCAGTACTGCCCGCTCGGGGTTATCTGCGACCTACATCGTAAGGCTGACGCTACCCTTGCTAGGCTCTACGCATCAGCCCCCCAGATCGGTAAAATAAGGCGTCCAATCACCGTTGCGAACCAAGCATGGCCAAGGCTCCAAGGAAACAGCCCCCACGGGTAGCGTCAGCCCAAGAAAATCCGGCAAGTACAGCAGACCAAAACCCGGCGAAATCCCAAGCAAAGACGGAAAAGCCGGAAAAGCCGGAAAAGCCAGTCAAGAATCGCAGGAAACAGGTAGCAAGCCCCGTATCCACCGGCGATCGCGGTGGTTCATTCGAGCGCCGCGTGCAGGCTGTTCGCCTGCTCGCTTTGTGCCTGGGCTCGCAGTGTCCGGGTGCCCGCGATGGCTACGTGATCACCCGCCTGCTCTTCCAGGGACGTCTTTTCGATCACGACACCGATGACCTGGTAATCGATCTCTGGAATCCGGATACCGGCCAAGTCGCCACCCAGCGGTTGCAGATGAAGCGATCGCTGAAGCCGACGGACAACCCCATTTTCAATGAGTCCGTGGGTCTGGCCTGGGAAGACTTCTGCAAGCCGGGCTTCCGGCGCAACGTTGATGACATCCTGATCGTCTACCACGCCTCCAGCAACACCGCCATGCACGCTGCCCAGGAAGTGGTGCGTTTTGCGGTGAGTTCCGGGACGCCAGATGACTGGTACAAGCGCGTGCATGCCGAAGGCTTCAGCAACGAAAGCAACCGCAAGGCCTACGCCGCGATTCGGCGCGCTGTTGAGTTACAAAAAGGCGCCGAAGTGGACAAGGTTGAGCTGTTTCCGTTTGCGCTGCACCTCAAGTTTCTATCGCATGACCTGGATTCTGATCGCACCGTTGAAGTCGACAACCAGAAGCAACTGATCAGCAAGTTCGTCCCTTCGCGCGACAGCAAAGATGTCTGGGCCGCGCTCCAGCTTGCCTGCGCCGAGCTGAACGGGGTGGCCGGCGAGATTACCTTGGACTCGGCGGAGCGACATTTGGGGGCACTTGCCCTTGAGTTCAGCCAAGCGCGAGCGCTCTGGGAGGGGTACCAGGCGGTTCAAGTTGCGAAACGTAATAACCTCGGCCCCGGCTCGCTGGTCGACCAAGCGGGCGCCCTCCCCTTGGCCGCCGAGACCCACCGCAAGCTGCAACCGCTCTTGGACGCGCTCAGACCCTTACTTGGGGATGGAAAAAATTCGCAAAAAGTGCTGCTCGCGGATGAGCTGCCTTCGGCGCGCGACACGACTTCCGTCTCGCCTTACTCGCGACAGCTCGACCGGATTACCGAATGGCAACGGGCCCACCGGTTCCAGGACTGCCTCAAGCAACTGGAGCTTCTGGAGAGCGATCTTCACGAGTTCGATGATCACCAAAAGGCCAGATGGTATCTGCTTCGCGGATTATCGAAGTGGCACCTGGGTGAGGACGAAGACGCGGCGGACGATTTTGACGATGCTGCCAAGCTTTGTGATTCCGATGATCGTATTGCCGCTGCGGCGATACGTGCCCAAATGCTTCGAGGTCAGGTTACACAGGCGGTTGCGATCGGAGAAACGTTGAGCGAGCGTTTTCCTGAGTCCTTTATCGTCTGGGCTGCGATGGCCAACGCTCGCATCATCGCGGGTGAACAGCTGAACGAGGCCGATGTGCCCAGCGCCTTCATTGATAAGGCCGCGGCGTGGCAACTGGTGGCGTCCTCGTATGCCGGACGTGACGATGATGCAGGCGCTATTCGCGTCATACGCATTGCACTGAGCAAGACAGATAGCTCGTTCTTTATCGACGAAAGCTACCTTCGTTACGCCATTCGACTGGCCACGGCTGATGCCGTGCGGGTCAATTGCCGGTCGATGTTGCCTGAGCATGTAGAGGTGTTGCAGGACGCCATGGCGCGTTTTGATGATCGCGCCACTACGCTCTGGGCTGCGCAGAGTCCCAAGACGGTGAGTGATGTGGTCGCTCACCTGGCCTATGCAATGGTACTGCTTCAGCGCGCTGATGAAGCCCTGCAGCTGATTCAAGAGGCCCACCATAAAGGCGTATTCGCTTCCGACATCATGGTTCGGGTCGAGATCGAAGCCCTGTGTGATTTGAGCCGTTGGGCGGAGGTCACGAAACGATTCCTGGCTCACCTTGCTGACTTGCCGGTCGAGGCCCTGCTGCGATTTGGCCACGCTTGCATGGCGCAGTCGCGGACAGATCTGCTACAGCTTGCTCGTGAGGAAGTCGCGCGACGGACGCACTCGGACGTCGCGGCCCGAATCGCCACCATGCTGCAGCATTTGCACTGGGATCTGGCACTGCAAGCTGGTGACTGCGAGACGGTTCGCAAGGAACTGGAGCATGCAGGTGTCACGCCCCAGAGCAGCGACATCATTGACCTGTATTTTGCTAGTCGCGCTTATGAGAGCGATGCCGAGCTTGCCAATCGCTTTGTGGATCGGGTAGCCCAGCTAGCACCTGACGCCACAGATCCTCAAGAGCTTTCCCTCGGTGCGCGGGCGATGATTAGAGCTCAGCGCCATGGTGAAGCGGTTGTTATCCTTGAAAGGCTGCTTCCCGTTGACGCCTTCACGCCCTTGCATGTCGATTTACTCCATTGCTACAGCTTGACTGGTCGGCAGGCTAGAGCACGTGATCTTCTGCAATCCATGCCTGCCACTTGGCGCAGCTCAGCTGATGCCCGTGAGCAGGCGCTGTTCCTCTACAACCGCGCGGGTGACTGGGCGCGAATGCGCGAAGTCATGGAACTCAACGTTGCAGAGTCTCCTGACAGTGCCCGGTTTCGATTGATGTTCCTGCGCGTGGCTGCGTGTGAAGGTGTCATGGACTTCAAGGCCTTGGTAGCGGAACTCCCCGTATTGCTCGAAGGCAGCGCTAAGACGCTTCTGCAACTGGCCGGCATTGAACTGCGATACGGCCAGGTTCAGAAAGGGCTGGATCGGATCACTCTGGCCATGCGCTGCGCTCAGGGTGACGTCGAAGCTGCGGCTACCCACGTTCAAGTGATGCTGACGCTCTCCCAAGAGATGGCAGAGGAACTTCGCGATATCGAGCGCGCGCCGGCAGTCATCGCGCCAGGGACGTCGATTGTGTTGGTCGATCAGCAAGGCAGCCCTCGACGGGTCACCCTCGATCTGGAGGGCTTCAGCTATCCAAACAGTTCAACCGAATTTATTCCCGCAGACTCTGCGCTCGCCGAGAGTTTAATCGGATTGCGTACTGGCGAGACCGCTAGCGTAGAGAACCTGCTGGGTGCTCAGCATTTTGAGATCAAGCAGATTTCTTCCATCCAGCATCGTCTGCTGGAAATTTCGCACAGCGTGATAAGGAATTCGCTCGCACCTAGCAAAAGCCTTGTGTCCATGACCCTTCCTGAGGACGAGAACGGTGACATGGACTTCTCCGCCTTTATCGAGCAGCTCGAACATCAGCGAACGGAAGTCACCGAGCTACTGGCAATCTACGAGGAACACCCTATCACCCTGGGTGCGGTGGCCAAGCACCTAGGGCGCGACTTTGTTGATGTTGTGCGGGGATGGATTCCTGATGGCCCTTGGCTGCAGGTCTCTTCGGATGCGGGCTTTGCCCATGATGTCTTTCCTGGGCAGCTCGCAGGGTCGACTTGGGTCGTAGATCTCACGATGCTGACAGAGCTGGCCACGCATGGGCTGCTAGATGTCTTGGGCAACCTCTCCCAGGTGTATGTCAGTACCTATACGCATCAGGCGTTGCGTGCCAAGATCGAGGCGGCGACTGTGTTCCGTAAAAGCGGCACCTTGTATTCACACGAAGGGCAGCTCGGTTTCCATGAAGAAAGCGAGGAGGCTCATGCTCGGGAGTTAGCGTTCCTCGAAGGCATGGATGTCGCCATCTCGAATTTTTGCACCGTCGTACCGGCGTATGGCCCTGTTGATCCGACGCCTGTCCTGCAACGACTGGAAGATGTGCTCGATCCTCAAGAGCGTGCTTGCCTGACACTCTGCCATGAGAATCAGGCGGGGCTGCTGTCACTCGATGGCAGGCTTCGCCAGCTTGCTCAAACACTCGATATTCCGGCTGCTTCGCCTCAAATGTTACTAAAGGGCATGGTTCGCCAGGGGGTGTTGAGCTCCGTTGAGTATTCACGCGCGCTCATCCGGATGATCATGGCCCGGCGTCACTTCATTTCGATCAGCTCTTCGGATCTTGTCGCCATGATGGATCAGGGGGTGGCCTTCGCGAACGCCGGGATCAACAGTCTGCGTCAGTACCTTGTGTTCCCTGGGGTGGTGTTCGGCCTGGCAGCGATAACGGTTATGGAGTTTGTCAGCAAGATGTTCAGCACAGGGCGCTGTACATTCGTCGCCATGCTGGAGCTCATCAAATACCTGGTCGAACCGCTGTTCCAACACGCTGACTGTCCAGCGAATTTCGTTGAGTGGTGCCTGAAGTGTTTGAGCGAGCGTATCCCAGGGTTTGGCGCGCCACATTTGTCGTGTATCAAGCAGCAACTGGTAGCGGCTAAAGCCGCTGCCGAGCACCCTCTCCAGCAGGTCACGTTGGAAATTCATGACGTCTGCGCCAGATTAGCTCCGACGTACCGGCATGATGACAACCGTAGCTACCTGACGGCGCTTATGAAGCTTGAAACTGTCACAGACGAAGCAGGCATTTTGGTCGAGGCAACCGGTAATGTAAGGCTTGAGGCGCCGTCAGGTGATGATCCCATGGATCCGGCAGGCCACATCAAAACCGGAGATCGCTAAGCCTTTGATGTGTCGCGCTCTTGAACGATGGATCGAGGGCTGCGACCGAGGCAGACCGGGAAGTAGCGCATGACCAAGACATAATCGTGCTTCTCTATGCTGTGCCGGACATTCAAGCTCGCATGGGTATTCTCGCTGGAAATCATAATCTCAGACACAAGACACATTAATTTCAGGGTGCTTGAAACTTGCGCTCACATAACTTATTGACAATTAAACTCACTTCAAATAGGAAGGATCCAGCTGGAGTCCGCAACAGAATCACACCCGCCCCATACACTGAGCCTGCCATTAAAAGTGCTCGACAATATTAAGGAGTCGCGCCGACATCGGGCGAATGAGACCGATTGGCGCCCCTCTCCAGGGCATTAGTCAGCTCACCAAGTGCATCACGCAGATGGCAGTCTTGCCGTGCAGAACTAGGCTCCGACAGTAATTGTCGCGCATGTCTGAGTAGCGCCTCAAGGCTCTTGATATTGAGGGCTAGCTCGATCAGGACGGACGAATCGCATGTGAATTCCCCAACTTGCTCGAAGAAGATAGGGATCACACGAGTCTGACGATATCCTGCAGTCTTTGGCGATCCCAACAGAAAACCGTAGCAAACATCGCCTCGGGTCACTACCAACATCAACAATTTGTTAGACTCGCGGTTTCCATCCATAACCCAGCTCTGCAGAAATCCTGGCGAGTTAGTTATATTAGCAACAAAGGCATGTAGTTTATCCATCGAGGTAGGCCAGACATCATCTGTCCACCTGACGTCATCAGGGGCAGGGATTATTAAGGCATAACCCTCCCTCAAGGTCGTGATTGTACCCACTTGGCAGGAGGTAATGGGGAGCGGGACGATATCGCCCAGCATGAGGATAAATAGCGTACAGCTCATTTGTTTACCACCGGCAAAGCTGGCCGCAATGCGAAACTCCGTAGGCCCGTCAATTTGTGGAAGCTCAACGCGAGCAAAGGCAGTATCAAAAGTTTCTTCTACAGCCCGATGACGCAAGCAAAACCGGGCCCACTCACTATTTTTAGCCTCGACGTCGCTGCGACCGTAAAGGGAGCCCAAGCTGGCTTCGGTCAAGGAGCGTGCAGTAGCAGATAACTCGTTTTGCAAGTTAGAGTAGTCAGTGTGTTTCATGCTGTTCGGGTGGCCTCGCCTGAAAAGTTAAGATGGTGCGAAGCACAGCTTAATGGCTGGAGTTGGATGTAGTTTTGAGCCATCGGGTCTACCAGGCCGAAACCACTACGTACATCAACAGGCATAACCGTGATGTAGTCGATCGAGTAGCGCTTTTACCTGCAGATATCCAACCTCATTGCTTGCACATTCCAGCGCACTTAAGCTACCGATCTCGACCTGAGGGCGAGTCAGCCAAACATACGCCTTAAATTTGCTGCCAAACACCTGCTCGGCCTGTTGCCGAATGAGCTCCTCAAAATCTGTTTCTATTTTCATGCAGAACTACTCTTTCACCTTTGAGCATTCACCTCTTGGGAGAATAGCGCACTGATGAAGTTCAGGCATGTTCCAAGACCAGCAGCGCAAGGAGATTTATATGCCCGCATAGTACCCGGTAGCTTTGAGACGTCGATTAAGCGATAAATTGAGATCGTCCCCGCTCTGCAGAATTAATGGCTCCAGTCATGGCGGTCAAAACTCACCGAAGAGGCTACAATCATTTGACTATACGACATTGAGTGGAATCACGCAAACCGAGCATATAGCCGGAAGTTATGGATAGCCCGAATGCTCAGGCAAGCGATCGCCGCAGCGTTGATCCACATCCGCCAGCAACAGCAGGTGCTACTGACTGATAGTGAGGAAGGCGCAACCTCTGCACACCTCATCCGCGTCGAGCACAACGAGCATGGCGTTACGGTATGAATGCTCGATGAGATCGCTCGACAGTTACCGTAATAAAATTAGGATGCAGCACACTCAATGCTTGTGACCATTCGAAGGTTCCTTTGACTTCCGTCGCAGTACAGTCTGCATAGTCGTAGAGGCATGGCTCCCCTCCCCAACCAGAAAACCGCTGATTCGCACAGGTATCCAAGCCTGAGGAGCGTGGTGAAGAAGTACCTGCCGCGCACGATGCGAAAATAAGTCCTCGATTCATCTGAACGGTTTGGTGCCGATCCAATGAAGCTAATCAGTACTTGAGAACGCAACCGGCTCAAAGGGCATCTTGCGAGCCTTCAAACGAAGGCCGGGCCGGAATCACCGGCACCCTCCTCTGCTTCTTATGCGGCCTATCCGGTGCTGGGGAACGGCCCCATCACTAGGCCCTGTGTTTCTTCAGCCGGCAAAGCCTTGCCGGTCGAGGTGGCCCCGCAGAAACTTTTCATTCAGCACTTTGGGGAAGGACACGGCAAGCTTCCACATGATGTAGATGAAGACGATCGGGACAATGATCCCCAGATACCCGCCCATCAAGAGGCCGACAATACTGAGGGGCAGGAACAGAAGCAGCAGCACAGAGGCGCTCACGCGCATTTTTTTGATCCAGCTGGCAAAACCATTTTCTTCATAAATTCGCTGCCCGTCGGCAGTTTTGACTGCAAACAGAACGTGCCCAAGCCGGCCAAGTTTGACGAAGAAAAAACTGCCCTTCCATACCAGGGCGAAGGTACGACTCGATCAATTGCCCTACGCCCACTTTTTTCATCAGCTTGGTGCCGCCATCTGTCTGGCTGAACCGCAGATAGGTGTATTCAGAGCCGTCAGGCTTATCATTCGAAGGGCCCACAACCTCAAGTTTCCCGGTGACGGTGCTGACGTCGGACATGCTTCACTCCATTGGAAAGCGACCTGATACGGCGTGCTCATTCACGCCCAGGTAAGCGCCCAGCAGTTTTCAGACCACTACCGGGACGGTGTCCTGATTATTCAACGGCCAGGGCGGCGCACTGACCCAGCGAAAATCCAAGCCGTATTGGAGGCCAAGGCTGCCGGAAAGTCGAAAAAGGAGATTTCGCAGATGCTTGGTATTGCGCGCTCGACCGTGAATGACATCTGGCAGAAAGCGGAGCGCTGAGGTGCTCGTGACCTGCCTTTCCTCGCACTGCCTTTTTCAATGTCGGGCAACATTTCTGTTGCCCGCCTAGCAGCGGGCATCCCTTTACTACTCAGGTTATCTACGTCCTGGAGCCTGCGTGCAACACCACCCAGTGCGCTTGCGTGGGCTTGTAGCGTATGTCATGACCATTTGGGAAGCACGCACTCCTCTATGAGCTCTCAGTCTGCTGTGCGACAATAAATTGCCTGTAGCCTTCAAAGTCGAGGCGAAGAGTCTCACCTGTGGTCTCTATCAAGTAGGAGCTTTCGATCGGACTAGCCAGCTCGCTGCCCAAAACACGCATATGCAGGCGTAATTTTCCAGGGCCTTTTGGAAGAATGGCGAGCAACTCCGATCGTCCCTGCTCACCTGGTAACAAAGAACCGAAGCGGATATGACATGCGGGGGTCGGGCCGCTTTCATCGATTCTCAGGGCTTCTTGCGAGTTACCCCAATGACTGTTTACAGGGACGACCTCAGGAATGCTCCAGGTGGACTTCGGCTCATCGGGCAGATCGCGATAAGCGATCATTTCATAAGCTTGGGAGTCGACGGACTCGACCGTCACTTCGAGCTTGGCGTGGGACAGCTGTATGCCGGATCGATTGGTCATGACGAATCGCAGCGCGATACACGCATTGAAAACCTCAGAGTATTTACCATACTCCCGCCAGAAATCACGATTGCCCCTGTCGAGACCCATCACCTCGGGCATATCGAAAGGGCCCCGCGGCTGACGCTGTCTTTTGAAATCTGGAAGCCTCTCGATGAACTGCAGATAGGTATGTGCCAAGGTGGGAGGAAGAGGTTCGTTCTGGGGCGTCATTAGGGAAAGCTCGATGCTCACCTCGTCGCGACCGTCGTCCTCTTTTGCCATTTCGATGGCTTCGATCGGCTCTGCTTCATCCGTGCTGCTGCCCCGGCGGACATACACCACATTGCTTTTGAGCTTACCGTACGGGCTTGTAAGGTAAAACGGACGACGCTGTTTTGGGATGATGAGGATACCTATGGTTTTCTCTTCAAACAGATGCTCCTCGTAGCGAAACGTCAGCTTAGGCTTTACCTTGCTGTTGACGAACTGCTGTATCCGAGAGTCATCAATGCTGTCCTGAATGCCGACCACCGCGGCAGGATGGGGACGCTGATCCTTGAATCCCAGCAAGATGTAGCCTGTGCCATCGCGCCAGGAGTTCGCAATTGCCAGGATGTCTTTGAGCAATTCCGCTTTATCAGCCTCCGAGCCGCCATTGAAACGATACTGGGCAGATTTGAAATCGATATCGGTGCTCTCGCTCTTGTAGCGCAGCCTGTTAAGCAAGTCGATCATCTAAACCCTCGGGTCAAATGGGTGTGAGCACGATTTGAACACGGAGCTCAGAACCAAAGCCAGGCGGTAAATACCTGCGCCTTGGCCCAACCATCCTATTCGCCCCCTTGGCATCATTCACCCGTAGCCTCAACGTCACCAGGGCCCTTCCTATTTTCTGGCCGGATACTCAAGAACCAATTCGTCCCATGGCTCCAACGAGGTGGTCGCTGGATTTCCAACAGGGTCGATCAAATCGACCTGCGCCCTCGCCCATTCCACCCAGGCTGAGGTCTGGCTTCCTTTCTCCTCGCCACCGCCGATGGCGTCGGCTGCTACGGCATCGATGAACTCGCGAAGGCGTTTGGACTTCTCCCACCGCTCCATATCCTCCAACAAGCGCCTCTGCAGGTTACGTTGATGCGCTGCAGCCATGAGTGCCTCGCGACGAATTCGAGCAGATTCCTCGTATTCCCTGCGTGTTGCCTCAATGCTTGCTCGATAGGCCCGCATACGCCCTATGAGCCTCGAGAGACCATTGCAGAACAGATGAAGCTTGTTCTCAAGCTGACCGGTTTTACTGTCAGTCCAAGATGATTGTGATCCAAGGTCAGGCTTTTCCTGGGCAATCAGGGTGAATTCGCCAGTCGAGCTATACAGGTAAATCTCCCTCGGCCCCAGCCAAAGCACCGGCTCCCGAGTGCGATGACGTTTATGCTTCTGCTCAGGTGGCGGCGGTTTCACTGCTTTGGTCACACGCTCTCGCAGCGTCACATAAACAGTTTCCCCATCGAACGTGACCGTCGTGCGGTTATGATCATCCACTGCCCAGGAACATCCCTTCTTTTCGGCGTCTTTGATAAGGGTGTCCAAGAGCAGCGCGGCGCGATCGACCATGTCACGCGAAATCCTGGTGTACAGCACACGCACGCGGCGCAGCTCCACCCGCCCTTCAAAATCCTTGGCAGCCCTTACAGCCTGAAGCCATTCACGCACGAGCGGGTGCGGATCAGTCAGCTTGGTTGGCACATTGAGTTTTGAAGGATGGGGGCGGCCCGGTGCTTTGGGCGGCGTCGGCGGAAACACAGACCTGTCCAGTACCCTGAATGTGATCGATTCGGCTGAGTCGGGTGGGGTCGGCCTCTTAGGGCGCTTTTCGACGGTCTTTGCCCAATGCCCGCGACGCGGTAGCAAAATACCGGCCTTCCTACATGCTTTGCTCAGTGCAACATCCGAAACGCCGATCTCCCGAGCCAACTGCAAGACCGGGGTCGTCCAGACTCGGTCGAACAGCTCACGGACTGGATACGTGACAATCTTGTACATGCAATTTCCTTGAGTGACCAATGTGAGATCAGTCAGTGACAAGCTGAATCGGCGTTGGAGTACATTTGTGCTCCAGCTGGACTCTTTTGTAATTTCGAGCTCACACAACCTCTCAGGCTACCTACAGATCGACGTCGAAGATGGTGCTCGACAGCGTCTCAGCAGCGCCGAGAGGTCAGCGTCTGAACATCAGTGCTCCGTCTGATCGAGGCAACCGGTTTTATGCAATTGGTAGTTGATCACCGTGTTATACAGATGATCCGCTTTAAGTCGAAGACGCTTGAGCTCCTCTTCTGGGCGCCCTTGCGCCTCAGCCTGGTTGTAGGCTCGAATAGCCAACAGCGCTTGCGTGAGGAGCGGTTCTCCAGCCTCAGCCATGCCCTGTAAAGTTCGCTTCATGACCTCATCCCTCTACAACGTGGTAAGCGAGCTCTGTAGCCACCGGCTTCCCAGCTTCAGTGCAGAATCTCCATGGAAGCCGTGGCTGGAATGCTGAAAGTGGAACGCTCCAGACTTCACGGTAGACGCTCTCCCCGGATCGCTGATCGATCAATGCGCCAGCCACGAAGTCTCGTTCCGAGATACGCCAGGAAACGGTGTTCGATTGACGAACCGGGCAGCCCTTCGTCTCCGCAGCCAAGGCCAGGGCAACGTTAGAAAATCCCCGAAAACTGTGACAGACATCACATATTTGGCAGTATTTTCAGATTTTGCCCTATAAAAATTTTTTGCGGGACGGAGTTCTTATTTGAGAGCTGTATGGACCGGACACATGGTGGACACGTGTACGGGGACATGGTTGACACTTTCCGGTAAGCAAATTTGCCGGGAATACGACCATGCCTTGGAACGCGAGAGATACCATGAGCCTGAGAGAAGAGTT